>CAZWNU010000005.1:0-51859 GCA_964635515.1 uncultured Gammaproteobacteria bacterium | reverse complement strand
CAAAATATCACTTTAGAAAGGTCGAGGATGTGTCCAAATATCAGGGTTCATTTCCAACCCACTCTCTATTAGTCCTGCTTTTCTCATATTCTCTAAAGTAGTAAAAATTATAGAATATTGTTAATAGTAGAACCAAAGAGTATACCGGGAGAACATTTAAATAAACTCCAACAACTATAGGCAAACCTGAAATAACACTAAGAACTCTTAAAAAAGATAATAATCCTTTTTCCCCAAAATGAATAGCAAACGTTTTTAATCCACTCGCTTTGTCAGTCAACACATCCTTAATGTCACAAAAAGAAGTGTTAATGAAAAGTTTTGTAAAAACAAAAACGGAAATTAAAAAAACGGATAAATTCAAGGGGTAATTATGGTACAGAGATAGAAAAGGCATTAACAAACAAATAGAAAAAGCAACAAAAAAATTTTTAAAACCAACTATTTTGTAAGTAAGTCTTTTGAAAAAAACAGTATAAGTGAATCCTAGAAAAATTAAAAATAGAACAAAAAGAAAAAACTTTAAATTACCGAAAAAGGACAAAGAAAATAAAGCAAAAAGGTAAATGGCCAACAAAAAGGGGGAGAGTTTTTTCTCCTTTTTCAGGTAATTCGATCTTTCCGGGTTACTTAGCATGTCATCATCGAGCTCTTTAAATCTGTTGTAGGAATAGATGGACTGTGAGACCAAATACACAATCAAAACAAAATCAAAAGAAATTCTTATATTTAATAAAAGGGCTGGGGCCACCACCATGCAAACAAGACTTAATGAAAGCAAATGACCGCCGTAAACAAAAATCTCTTTAAAAATTGTTAGATAGTTTTTAAAAATCATAAAACACAGCAATAAGATAAATCACCATAGATAATCTTTCACCCTGACCCAAACAGAGAAAAAATTATACAGATTTCTTTTATTTTTTCTCAAGGTTTTGTTGGAAAAAACTTTTATCAATCCAGAAAAAGTTTTTAAGTAAGAAGAGCTCTTGTTATCCAAAAGTTTTCCAAGCTCATTCAAGGATTCGTTGTCAAGAGAATAGAAAGCCTTCTTAGCTTCAAGTATCCTAGGATTAGAGAAAGGTCTATTTTTTATTTCTTCTTCATAAGACTCAACTCTATCCTCCAAAATGCATTTCGTTGCTATCTTGGCTGACTGCATGGCTTGAGTCATCCCTCCATCAAAAATAGGGTCAGCTAATCCAGCAGCATCTCCAACCAACATAAGACCATCCTTGCATATCTCACCTTGGAATCCACCACTGGGAACAACTCCGCTCCTATTTTTTAAAATTTTAAAATCTCCAAATCTGCTTTTTATCTTATCAGCAAGAAATTCTTCAAACATATTCCATTTTACCCTATCTCCTCCTATCCCTATATTGGCCGATGTTTTGCTCTTGGGAAAAAACCATCCATATCCGTTTTTATAAAACTCATTATCTAAATGAAACTCTGCTGTCTTGGTATCTATTTCTTGATCAAACTCTACTAAATAACCAATACCACAAAAAAAACTTAATTTTCTTTGAGTGTTTGGAAAAAATTTTCTTCTCACCAAAGAATGGGGACCATCCGAAGCTATAACATATTTGCCCAGAAAAATCTCTCCTGTCTCGGTTTTTATTTCCCAGTTTTTACCTTTTTTATCCAAAGATATCACTTTAGTATCAAGCCTAATCCTTGCCTGGCAAAATCTGGATAAAAATTTCTCAAACTTTTCTCTATCTATAATGTACCCCTTAGGATTTGAACTATACCCCCCCATAGAATATCCTTTAGGTGAATACCTTGCCATTCTATGTATATTGCAAGATATCCAAGAAGGGTCGGGATCAATATCTTGCATATCAAGAGCTTTTTGACTTATACCCTCCCCACATTGAACAGGGGACCCCAAAGTCCTCTTTTTATCTAATATCAAAGCATCCTTTAAATATTTTCCGGCTACAAGACCGCCTGGACCGGCTCCGATTATAATTGTTTGATAAAAATTATCCACGTTATATATTTTAATTATAAACACTAACCCCAAC
The DNA here is from genome assembly GCA_964635515.1 of uncultured Gammaproteobacteria bacterium. Taxonomy (GTDB): domain Bacteria; phylum Patescibacteriota; class Patescibacteriia; order Patescibacteriales; family JAGXOH01; genus CAZNAQ01. Next base: position 49,823 of record CAZWNU010000005.1, on the reverse strand, counting down.
AACTGAATCGAGAAATTGATTTTGTTTATATAATAAGACTAAACAAAGGAATGTTTTTGGTAAGACCTTTAAAAAATAAAGAGTAAAAATTCCCAATATATAAATTGTTAAAGAGAAAAGTGTTATGAAAATATTAAAATCAAGGGCCAGGACAAAAACAATTAAAGCTAATAAAAAAACAAAACCACAGGGATCTTGTTTAAACAACCTCTCAAGTGCTGAATTCTTTCGATATTGGTCTGACGATCTGTTTCTATTTCTGTGAATCTGTTATAAAGATAAGTATAATAGAAGATCAAACAAACCAAAAAAAGGAACCAACCAGAGACAGGAAGTGAAAATAAAAAAGAAAAACTGATCACTATACTAATAGCACCCAAAGCCTGGATGTGCCCACCGTGAAGAAACTCATCCCAAATAAAATTAACAAATCTTCCTATTTTCATAGACTAGCTATATCATCTAAAGAGTCTAGCTTGAATTGAAAACTCTTTATTCGATCTTGGATCATTCCCCTATGACCCGGATCTGAACTTTTCTCTCTCTGCTTCGATCCAATTCTATAAACAGCACTCTCTGCCACATTCCGAATTGAATTTTTCCGTCAATCAAATTCAATGTTAAATTGGAGGGTAATCGAGCCGCCTTACAATGAGAATGGCCGTTAGCGCATTCGCCTTCGCACATATTAACGGTCCTTACTTCAAAGTTATCATGATTATAAAAAATGCTTTCCGGGGCGGCTCTTTCTAAGCTCTGCTTGATATCCTCTATTAAAAGAGGTTCATTCTCATTCAAGATCAAAGAAGTGGTAGTGTGCATGGTCTGAATATTCACCAGTCCATTCTTGACCCCCGCCTCCCCTTCTACAAACTTTTTAATTTCATCGGTTATATCAAGAAAGTCGAACTTTTCCTTGGTTTGATACTCCAGAACTTTGTTTTCAAACTTCATAAAAAAATATTTAATTGTTATTTACTTCTTTCGATCGTGAAATCAGCTAGGGCTTGTAATTGTTTATTCCACTTATTTTGAGGTAATTTTTGCAACTCTTGCTTAGCCTGTTGAGTAAATTTTTCAGCTAATAGAAAAGATTTGCGAAAACTGTCAGTATCCTTGATCAATCTTATGGCTTCCTTGATATCTGAATCAAAGACCTTTTTCTTTTTTAAAATGTTCAAGATCTTGTTTTCTTGGGAAGAAGAAAGTTCCTTTAGAGCATAAAATATCATGATATTGCCCAACTTCCTTTCCTCGATATCTTTTCCTATTTTTTTGCCGAATTTTTTCTCATCTCCCAGAATATCCAAAATATCATCCTGGATCTGAAAGGCCATTCCCAAGTTGTAACCATATTTTTTTAAGGCCTCAATCTGTTTTTTGTCTGCTTGAGCGCAAATGCCGCCGATCTCGCAGCAAGCCTTTAAAAGCTCAGCTGTTTTTTTACCGATCATTTTATAGTAAGATTGGAGAGTGACCTTTTTGTAACGATTCTTCTTTACATAGGACTCATCCTCCCTTCCTCTTTGTTCAAACAAAATATCATAGATCTCTCCATCTATGACTGTTTTCAAAGCTTTGGAGTAAACTTCGGAGATCTCCCGAGGATGGCTTGAACGGTTAGCTGCTAAATAAGCCGAAGAGGAATAGCTAAGACCTATACACTCGGCCATAGATTTTCCGAATTTGGACCAGACCGTGGGCTTGCCCCTCCTGACCAAGCTATGATCGATTATGTCATCAACTATAAGGCTGCTGTTATGCAAGATCTCTATCCCGGCTGAAGGATAAAGAAGGTCTTTTTCCTTAGCCCCTAACAATCTTCCACTGAAAAATACCAGGACCGGCCTAAGCCTTTTCCCTCCGGTTTTTATCTGATGTTCTACTAAAGGATGAAAATTCTTCTCAGTATGAATTTTTAAAACCTCTTCTATTACAGTATCAACCTTTTGAGCGATCTGTTCCAAAGAAGTATAAAGTTCTTTTTTTTGCTTCTTTTTAGCCTCTAGGTTTTTTAAAAATTTTTTAAGTCCTAATCCAAACCAAGGAACATAACTCTCCGGATTTGTTTTTAGGTCCTTTAAAAGGTCTTCCGGCTTAACCCATTTATATTCAACTACTTCTTCATCATTCTTTTTTATCTCTCCGGAGTACTTTCCAAATAATACAGCGCAAATCCCATTCTCTGACCCCTTGTTTTCGTACTTAGCCTTATACTTAAAACTATCAAATTTAACTAAGGGAACAGAAAAATCCAGCTCCTCCTTTAATCTCCTCTCGCCAGCTTGAATATATGTTTCTCCCGGACGAGGGTGACCACAACAGGAACTGGTCCACATCAAGGGCCACAAATCCTTGTTTTTGCTCCTTTTCTGAACCAATATTTCTCCCTGATTATTCAGAATATAAATAGAGAAGGCTCTATGAAGCAAGCCTTCTCCTTGATGACATTCTTGTCTGGACTTACTTCCTATGACTTTATCATCCTGATTGACAAGTAACACTTTATCCATGTGATAATTTATAAATAATTATATTGAATATTTTAAGTTTAGCTTTTTTTTAAAAAAATTTCAATTAAGAAACAAATAATAGCTTCACTTTTCAGCATAAAAAACTCCATATTTCCAAGACCCCCTCTTCAGCCCGAGATACTGAAAAATACAACCTTTAACATGCTTCATCTTTAACTTATTTTTTCTCTTGATTTTGTATGCAGGCCAACCCAAGCAACCTCTTTTAAAAATCTCCCTGGCAGAAGGCTTAACGTTTTTGGTTATATCTTTAAAATCAATGTTTTTGAAGCCCATTTTTTCTAAACTCTTTCTAAAACCATCTACTGTAGCAAGATTTGGCACTACCCAGCCCTCTAACCATCTTTTCATAAAATACTCATCTAATCTGTCATAAGGCTCTTTGGCTACAAAGCCATCCGCTACAATGATTCTTCCCCGATCGTCAAGCAGCCTCCATGCCTCTTTTATAAAACCTTCTTTTTGAACGGCATAACAAATACTTTCAAGACCCCAAACCATATCAAAAGAGCCGTCCGGAAAATCGGTAGAATTAAAATCATTCACGTAGAACTTTACCCTATCTGATAAGCCTCTTTTTTTGGCAAAAGCATTGGCTTTTTCACACTGCAGCTCTGAGATGGTAATTCCTGTAACATTAATATCGTCATAATTTTCCGCCAACCAGATTGAGCTCGCACCAACTCCGCATCCGGCGTCTAAAACTCTTAACCCTTTTTCTATAACAGCTCTTTCCGCCAAAAACCTATTCATGTTATTTAAAGACTTGGTGTGCGAATCTACGCCATCTTCCCAAAAACCGTAATGTATATTGTAAATCTCCTCTTCCCCCCAATGCTGATAAGAACTATCGCATTCTCTATAATATTTTTTTACTTTTTCCTGGTTCTTCATAGAAAATTAATAAGACTTAGGACTAGAAGTGATTTTCTCCTGTTTAATTTTATCACTCATAGAACCTGATTCTAAATTCAAACTATATTCCGAATAATATAAAATATGAACAAAAATAAAGCTCGATATTTAAAACACCAATTTACCCATTAAGACCAATAAGGGCCAAACGATTTTTTCCCCGCTTATAGCTATTTGAGAAAAAAGCCCCAAGTCTTCCCTGTGTTTATCATAACTGTATAGATAATAAATACTAATAAAGAAGGTAATGACCAAAAACAAAGAAAAACCCGGCAACAACCCTAAATAAACTCCTGAAATAATAGGGGTTAGAGAAATAAAAGAAATGATGTTCAGCAGGTAAAAAAAATTTTTTTTACTTAATTTTATGGGCAGTGTCAACATATTCTCTCTTTCATCGCTCTCCAGATCTTTAACATCAAAAAAACTTGAATGCACAAACATTCTAAGAAGAACGAAGGAGAAAAAGAGCCAAGCAGATGCATCCAAGCTTAAAGAATGGTAAAAGACAAGGAAAATTACAACCGAACTCCACATCAGAGAAACAAAAAAACTTTTAAACGACAATATCTTTCTTGTTAACTTTTTGAGAAATAGAGAATAAAGGATTCCTAGAAAAAAAAGGGTGAGGATAATAACCGCTTCCGGTGGGGGAGCATAGAAAAGGACAAAAAAAATAAATAAAAAAAATACAAAGACAAACCAGGCCGGCATGATGAAAAAATAGCCCTTAAAATGTTCAAATCTTTTGATGTTACTAAAAGAATCTTGTTTGTGTTCTTTGTATCTATTGAAGAAATAAGCCAGATAAACACCCAAATAAACAATGACCGGGAAAGACCAATCCAGCTCCACTCTCAATACCATGGAAGCAGTCAAAACCAGGCACAGGGCAGCTAGGGCTGTTATATGTCCTCCGAAAACAAATTCATTACAAATAAATTTTAAAACCCTTTTCATCTTTATGATATATGTTTAACTTCATAACATATTGTTAACAACATAATATATTCGAGTCCTTTGAAAACCATGGGCATAAGCTAGGATTAAAGGTAGATAACTAATAAATGATCCTGAACATATACAATACCATCGTAACGTAAAAACCAATGTAAATCAACGGATTGTGCTAGTCCAGCTCATTTTGGACAACAAGCCATTATTAAATTAACAACCCGCAGGAGAAGCCAAATTAAAGCTCCAATGGAGCCATTTATTTATATCACCAAACAAAAAACCAAACTTATGCCGGGTTCACAGAGGAGGTCACACCAAAAATCAAAATGATCAAGAGAGTGTCGTGTGGGTTTAGAAATATTAACAACTATATAGCCAAAGTGACCTTAGGTTTTTTACCATTTGTTTTAGTGGTTGGCTACCACACTTTTTGACATAGAGCCCTACAACCAACACATGATGTTGACATATTTTTCTATTAAGCTATACTTAAACCAATTGTTTGACAATACAAAATAGCATTATTTTCAAAAGATTGTTGTGGCTACCAACCACAATTCCCGATAAATCCGGGAATCTCGATCTCCGCAAGGACGGGGCTAATTTTGAAGTAGCTATTAATTAAGCGCCTTGGTTTTTCAAGGAAACTAGATGGAACCGCGGGGAAATCCTCGTTCTAGTAAGTTTTATTTAAACTTTTTAGAACGAGGATTTTTTTATTAACTCTAACAATATGAAAGAAGAACAAAACAAAAATTTAGAAGCTATGCGCCATTCTGGCGCGCATATTTTAGCAGCCGCAGTAAAAGAGCTTTGGCCGAAAGTTAAATTTGCAATCGGGCCAACAATTGAAAACGGTTTTTACTATGATTTCGATTTCGGTGATGAGAAAATAAATAATGAGGACTTCAAGAAAATAGAGAAAAAGATGAAGCATTTCATTAAACAAAATTTGAAGTTTGAAAAGTTTGAAGTTGACATTGACAAGGCGATAGAAAAAGAAAAGTTAGCCGGTCAGGATTATAAAAAAGAAATTTTAGAGGATCTGAAGGCCAAAGGAGAAAAAAATGTAACTTATTACAAAGTCGGAGATTTTGAAGATCTTTGTAATGGCCCCCACGTTGAATCAAGCAATGCACTAAGTGTCAATTCCTTCGCACTGGACAAGGTCGCCGGGGCATACTGGAGAGGTGATGAGAAAAACAAAATGCTAACCAGAATTTATGTTCTAATGTTTGAAACAAAAGAAGAGTTAGATGAATATTTAAAACTAAGAAAAGAGGCCGAGAAGAGAGATCATAGAAAAATCGGGAAAGATATGAACTTATTTCATATCGATGAAAAGGTTGGCCTGGGATTACCTCTCTGGCATCCGAAAGGCGCGATGCTATGGCGATTAGTAGAGGATTATTGGTATAAAAGACATTTGGAAAGCGGATATGAGCTTGTGCGTTCACCGCACATCGGAAATAGATCCCTATGGGAAACTTCAGGTCATTGGGATTTTTTCAATTCGGATATGTTTCCGCCGATGGAGGTCGGTCAAACCCTGAAAGAACGCCAGAATAAGGAAAAGGTAAAGGAATCGGAAGAATATCTGATTAAACCTATGAACTGTCCATTCCACATTCAAATTTACAAAAACTCACCAAAATCATACCGTGATTTCCCCCTGCGCTGGGCTGAATGCGGAACAGTTTACCGCTTTGAAAAAAAGGGTGAACTCTCCGGATTAACTCGCGTCCGAGGATTTACTCAAGACGATGCGCATATTATATGCCGAGCAGACCAGATCGAAGAAGAATTGAAACAAGTAGTTGATTTCATTATTTCAATTTTTAAAGCTTTCGGGTTTGAAATTGATTTAATAAATGTTTACTTGTCTTTACGTGATCCCGTAAATAAGACAAAATATGCCGGGGACGACAAGGGCTGGGAATTCACGCAAAAGATTTTGCGCAAGGTTGCTAAAGAAAAGAGGTTGAACTTTATTGAAGAGGAAGGTGAGGCGGCTTTTTATGGACCAAAATTAGATTTTAAACTGAAAGATGTTCTAAACAGAGAATGGCAATGCTCTACTTTACAGTTTGACTTTAATCTACCGGAAAGATTTAACATGACTTTCACCAATAACAAGGGTGATGAAGAAAAGCCCTATGTGTTACATCGAGCGCTTTTTGGTTCTTTTGAAAGATTTTTGGCGCTCTTGATAGAGCATTATGCCGGAGCTTTCCCGGTTTGGATTTCGCCGGTACAAGTAAAATTTCTCTCTGTAAGTGAAAAGCACAGGGATTATTGCCACAAACTAAGCAAAGAATTTAAAACTAACAACATCAGAACCGAAGTTGATGACAGCAACGAAACCGTGGGTAATAAAACTAGGAAAGCAATTAATGAAAAAGTTCCTTTTATTGCTGTAATCGGGGATAATGAATTAAATTCAGAAACAATTTCAATCAGGAATAGGGGGCAACAAAGCAGTAGAGTTATAGATAAGAATGATTTTATTGAGGAGATAAAAGACATGGTTGAGTCAAATAAATGAAGCCATTGATCTTGAAATAAGATATTCAATCTAAGAAGAGATTATTTTTATGATCTCCTCAAAATCATCTTCTTCAAAAGACCTAACCCTATGCTCAAAACCGCATCCAAGGCATTGGTAATAGATCATATAACCGCGCCTTTGGGACTCGACCCTGATCGGCCTCATTAAACCTTTGCACTCTGATTTTCTGTCACCCGGATTAATATCAACATGCTTGGACCACAAGCAAGCAGGGCAGTGATCGGTATATCCATCTCCCCTTACATACTCCCCGCATATTTCGCAAACAAAGTCTTCAACTCTTCTTTGAAACTTTCCACCCCTCATAAATCATTGTTTTTAATCTTTTTTAATTATATTCTTAAACAACTTACCGTTCAAGTCTAAAATAACGTGATACGGTTTTAGTGAAATTGAAGCTAAAGCAACATCCTTGATCCGACCTGCCATTCTGATGCTAATTTTTACATCTACCCCTTGCTTTTTTTTGTTTAGTGTGCTATGATTGTTAAGTGTTTAAAGATAAAGAAATTAAAAAGAAAGGTCAAATTTCAACTTATCTTTAGAGCATTTAAGTAATCTATAAATTTTTATGCAAGGTACAATCAAAAAATTGACTGACAAAAATTTTGGTTTCATTTCTCAAGAAGGAGAAGACAAAGATCTTTTCTTTCATGCAAATGAACTAAATGGTGTTTCCTTCGATCAACTAAGCGAAGGAGATGAAGTAACTTTTGAGGTAAACGACACCCCAAAAGGACCAGCTGCTATAAACATCCAAAAAGTATAAGAGAATAATAAACTCATTCAAATACAAAAGGATATTAGTAGACACTGAAAAACACACTCTGTGTTTTAGGTCAAAAAACTCCCGTAATTATCGGGAGTTTTTTGTTCTTTAAATTCTTTAAGATTTAGAGAAATTGTTACCACTTCCGACAGCTATCATCCAAGATGCTGATTTTAAAGACTGGGTAAATGAAGTTAATCATCCTTGTTACAAGTCACATATATCTCAATTGATCCAAAGAGCAGGTAAAAAAATCACCTAACCAGAAACCACTGGTCTTCCGGGTCCGCTGAACTGTATTCCGCCTCTTTAGTGCTTGACGTGATAGATGGCCTTAACACTGGAGACGCGATCAGGGAAAAAAATCCAACACCCCGAACTCTGACTGGTTAATTTTTAGCTAGAGTTGTAAACTCCGTTCATAGCTAATTATGCCACTACTTTTTTTAGTTTTCCACCACACTAATTATTATAGAGCCTGAACATAATTGACAACTATCAAAAGCTATAATAATATTAAGATAATGACAATAATTAAAAATAAAAATTGTTGCTGCTCCAACTACCACTCGACCGCTCGAGAGTTTTAGACTGGACAACAATAATTTGCTTACCACCACTCTCGGGCTATCCCGAGTTTTTTTATTTAAAAATAAAAATATGATTTATCAAAACATTCTAGAAACTATCGGAGATACTCCTTTGGTTCAAATCAATAAAATCAATCCTAACCCACGGGTTAAAATATCAGCCAAGATAGAAGGTGTTAATCCTGGAGGAAGTATCAAAGACAGGATTGCCTTAAACATTTTAAATGAAGCTGAAGAAGAAGGAAGGCTCGACAGAGAAAAAACAATAATCGAAGCCACTTCCGGAAATACCGGAATCGGATTGGCCATGATTGGAGCCATAAAAGGCTACAAGGTGACAATAGTCATGAGTGAAGCGGTTTCTATAGAAAGAAGGAAGATGATCAATGCCTTCGGGGCCGATATAGTTTTAACTGATAAAAAATTGGGGACAGACGGAGCTATTAAAAAAACCAGGGAATTGGTTGAAAAACAACCGAATAAATATTTCATGCCGGATCAGTTTTCCAATAAATCCAACAAGTCAGCCCATTATAAAACTACAGCTGAAGAAATTTGGCAACAAACCGAAGGAAGTGTTGACTACTTTGTATCAGCCTTGGGAACCTCAGGCACTATAATGGGAGTGGGGAAATATTTAAAAGAAAAAAATTCGGATATAAAGATAGTGAGCGCCCACCCCCATAAAGGTCATTACATCCAAGGTCTAAAAAATATGGAAGAAGCGATTGTGCCGGCTATTTATGATCCCGAACAAATTGATGAGACTATAATAGTTGAGTCAGAAAAAGCATTCGATACTACCAGGAAGATTGTTAAAGAGGAGGGTATTTTCGTCGGAATGAGCAGTGGCGCGGCCATGTACGCTGCTCAAAAAATCTCGGAAAAAATAAATCATGGCAATGTAGTGGTTATATTCCCGGACAGAGGAGAAAAATATTTAAGCACCGAACTATTCTGATCGATAATACCTAAATACTAGATAAAAATCCAAAAAATTCTTATATAAAAGGAAAAAAGCAATTTTTAACAGTTTGACTAAGTCAAAAAATTATTTTATCATCTAAAAATAGTGGTTTAAATAATCTCTCCATTGTTTTAAATCAAACATATTTATCTCTATTTTTTAATATTTGATAAATTAGTTAGTCCAAAAAATATGGACATTGATAAGATAATTACAAAAGTTCAAGAAAATGACCCTGACGCTGATATCGACCTGATTCTTTCAGCCCATAATTTTGGTAAAAAAGCCCATGAAGGGCAAATAAGAAAGACCGGAGAGCCTTATTTCCAACACTGCCTCCATACAGCCTATAACCTGGCGCTTATTAAAGCGGATGCAACAACTGTAGCCGCGGGCTTACTACACGACACTCCAGAAGACACCAGCATCCCGTTTAAAAAAATCAAGCAAGAATTCGGAGAAGAAATCAATCAACTGGTAAAAGGAATTACTAAACTGGAAAAAGTAAGATACAGAGGAGAAGAGAGATATATTCGTAATTTAAAAAGAATGATTTTGGCTATGGCCAAAGATCTAAGAGTCATACTGATCAAGCTTGCCGATCGATTACACAACCTGGAGACCCTAGAGGTTCACCCTCCGGAAAAAAGAAAAAGAATAGCCAAAGAAGTTTTGGAGCTCTATGTTCCAATTGCCTGGTTGCTCGGAGTATGGGAACTAAAATGGCAAATGGAGGATCTGTGCTTCAAACATCTTTACCCAGAAGAATATGAAAGGATAAAACGAGATTTTGAAGCCAAGGAAAGTCCTAAAATAAAAAAGCATATTCAGAAAACCAAGCAAACCCTGGAAAAAGAATTGCAAAAAACGAATATAGATTACAACATTCTCGAGCTTTACAAGCACTTCTATAGAATTTTTCAAAAAACATACAAGCAGGATTCGCAAATGGACACTCCCCACGACACCTTTGCTGTTGTAATAACCGTTCAATCAATCAGCGAATGCTATAAAATACTGGGGATCATTCACTCCCTATGGAGACCTAAAAACGACCTTTTCAAAGACTATATAGCCCTGCCCAAGGCGAACGGATACAGGAGTATCCATACTACGGTTTTTGGACCTGACGGAGTCTTAACTGACTTCCAGATCAAGACCAAAAGGATGTACGAAGAGGGCTTATACGGAATATCGGCCTATTGGCATCATCAGCGCCATCAAACTGACCGAGAAGAATTTTCCAGTCCTCCGAAATGGGTCCAAGAAATATTCGAAATACAAAAAAACGCCTTAAATAATTACGAATTCGTGAATAATATTAAGATCAACCTCTTAAAAGACAGAATTCTTGTATTCACCCCCAAAGGAGATCTGATAAAACTAATTAACGGAGCCACCCCCATAGACTTTGCTTATGCCATCCATACTGACATAGGGAACAAGGCGATAGGTGCACTCATCAACCGCAAAAAATCCGGCCTAGACACAGAGTTAGAGAACGGGGATTCGGTAGAAATAATAACCAAGGAAACACAAAAATACCCTAGCGCCAAATGGTTGAAATTCGCCAAAACCCACAAAGGACAAACCAAAATCAAAGAAAACTTGCCTGCAAGCAAGATCAATAAAATGAAGAAAATTCTGGGTTATAAAAAATAGATTCCTGTTTAAAGAGGAGTTTTTTGTTTTAGAGGCCTAAGAACGGCAAAATATCCTGATTTGTTTCTTGCAAAATTTAAAAAGGCCTTAAATATCAATCTCTCAACTTTTTCTTAAACCAATCCACCCAAGGTATGAGGGATGGATTTTCTCCATTTACAACTGCCAAGTAAAAAGTAATCCAAGATCCTAGTTGTAACACCTCCATAGATTGAGCCAATTTGGAATCACCCGCACATTTATAAGAAAGGCTTTCAATCTTGTTCTTCTCTACTATTTTTTTGGTCAAATCACTTCTTTTTTGCACTTGCCCGGAGTAGAGGTCGGATTCTAAAAATAAGAAAGCTAAGTTCTCTGAGTTTGATTTGGGATGTGACAACCCTTCCAGAAGAAAATGATTTAGATCAGGCAGGTCAAAATAGACAGAAAAATTCTTACTATTTTCGCACATTTGATTTCTAAAAGTGCATAAATTGCCTTCCAGAAACTCAGCTCCGACCAAAACAACCAATTTATTTTTTAATTTCTGGGCAATCTCCTTGGCCCGATTGTTTTTGAGAGGACTTTCCGGGGCCCAAAACTTATTCATACCCCTTAGGCTTTCAACCACCCGCTCCGCCTCCTTTTTATCTAGGTCAATCAAGCCTAGCTTATCTAAAACAATTAAGTTTCTGAAAATGGAATGGCCCAACCCCAACCTGGGTTGACCGGAAGGATTATGGTCGGGTTTAAAAGCGGATCCAGGCAAATCATCCGATCTCATTAATTCTTCCAACTTATTATTTTCTTGGCTAGCAGTAATTGCTAATATTTTAGCTCCTCTGTTCTTGGCTTCTTGGTAAACACTCAAAGTTTCTTCGGTGTTACCGGAATAAGAAGATAGTATAAACAGGGTTTTTTCATCTACATAACCGGGAACTTCGTAGCCGGCAGAAACAAGAACGGGCACCGAAAGCTCTTGCTTAAAAATCGAATGCAGCATCTTAGCTCCCAAATTAGACGCTCCCATGCCACTTAAAACTACTTTGTCTACATCATGGCATCCTTTGGGCAGGCTAATCGAATCTGCCTCCCTTAGAGCTTGGAGGATCTGTTCAGGAAGGTGAGCGATAGAACTGCCTACCTGACCTGGATCCAATTTTTTTAAAAAATCAGAGGGCTTGTCCAAATTCATAAATTGATATATTATATTTTTAAACTATACTATAAATATTAGCATAATAACACCTTAAAAACAAAAAAAAGGGGGGAATATGGAACTTTTTGAAAGTGAGCTTATTGAATGCTTCTGTCCTAAATGCGGCAAACTGATCCAGTCCAGCTTTGATGAAGTAGAGGCCCTACTTAACAAAAAAATGGTTGTATGTGATCACTGCAAACAGATGCTGGAAATTCCTTATGGACAAAGGTGTCCCTATTGCAAAATTCCTTTCAGGAAAATCGATTTCCAAAAAAAGGACCTGCAGGAAGGGGGTAGAAAAATAAAATGCCCTTTATGTGAGGAGTCTTTATGGGCCCCAGCCGGCAAGGACAAGAACGCTCCGGTGATAATAATAGAATAACCGGACAAAAAGATCGGATTGAACGAAATTCGATCTTTTTAATTGACTCAAGTTCGAAAAACAGGCACAATTAAAATAGATTAAGATATACAACGAATTATTATGTTGAATTTTTTTCAATCTTTTAACCCGGATCCCATTTTATTCTATTGGAATGGAATAAAAGTCCACTGGTACGGATTTTTAATAGTTATAGGAATAATATTGGCCACCTCAATAGCAATCAAGTTGGCCAGTTATTACAAAATTTCCAAAGAATTGATATTGGATCTTGTTTTTTGGTTGATAATAGGCGGGGTGGTGGGTGCTAGAATTTATCACATAGGCTTGGAATATAATTACTATCTTAACAACCCCTGGGAAACTTTTAAAATCTGGGAAGGTGGCTTAGCTATTCACGGAGCCATCATCGCCGGAATAATCATCCTACTTCTATTCGCCAGATTCTCCTCAGGCCTCTCTGAGAATTATAAAAAGAATTTTTGGCTTTTGGCGTCTATCGCCGCCCCTTGTTTAATGTTGTCCCAAGCTATTGGGAGATGGGGAAATTACTTCAATCAAGAATTGTTCGGTCGCCCTACAGATCTTCCTTGGGGCATAGCCATTGATGTAGCTAACCGTCCTCTGAATTACTTAGAAAGCGAATATTTTCATCCCACATTTTTATATGAATCCTTGGGGAATCTCTTGATCTTTTTTATACTTATAGGAATACATATCTTTTTAATCAAAAAACAGAAGCAAAATTGGGAAGTGGTTGTTATAACCTACTTAATCCTTTATTCTCTTCTGCGCTTTACAACCGAAATCATTAGAATAGACCCAACTCCGATGGCTTGGGGTCTTCGCTTTCCTCAAGTAATAAGTATATTAATAATAATTTTTGCCCTACTATTGACTGTACCACCGATACGTCGTAAAATAACAAGGTAAATTTAAAATTTGAAAGCGGGCATCGTATAATGGTTTATTATGCCAGCCTTCCAAGCTGAAGATGCGGGTTCGATTCCCGCTGCCCGCACATAAAAAATCAACCTTTGCAGGAAGGTTGATTTTTTATCTATGAAACCCGTTCGCCTATTGCAATAATGATCATTTTATCCTGAATATTGAATCGAATCCCTGTATCTGATCTGATAAAAAATCGAAGGATCTCAAAAGTGTTGACACTAAACCATTATGGGTGTATATTCAAAACAAAGGTCGAACTCTTTATAAACCCAACTTAGAAAGGAGGTGAAAACATATGCCAAAATCAAATGGATCAGGCCCCTTAGGACAAGGCCCCGGAACCGGGAGAGGTTTAGGACCTTGCGGCTGCGGTGCAAGAAGGGCTTGGGGTGCTAGAGGTTTTGGATTCAGAAAATTTGCCTCTCCTAAAAACGAGTTGATCGCCCTGGAAGAAGAAGAAAAAATTCTCAAAGAAGAGCTGGACATAATTCTTGAAGAAAAGGCCGCTCTGAAAAAAGAGGTGAAATAAAAAGAAGGCACAGGGATCGGCCCCTTTGTTGCAAAGGGGCCGGGTGGCCTTCTTTTAAAGAAATTTATCACAAAATAATTAAGAAATCAATTTATGCCGAGACCAAGACTTTGTAGAAATATAAAATTTAACCCCAAGATAACTTTTTTCAAACCCCGAGGCGTGCCTATGAGAAAACTAAAAATAGTGGAGCTCACCACGGAAGAAATGGAAGCTTATCGATTACGTCATATAAAAGACCTGGAGCAAGAAAAGGCAGCTCAAAAAATGAATACCTCACAAAGCACTTATCAAAGAATTCTCTACTCAGCTTATAAAAAGATCGCAGAAGCCCTCACTGAGGGCAAGGCAATCAAGATCATCAAGGGTTAATAGTGATTAATATATTGGATACAACCGAAAAGATCATCAATTATCGGAAATTAAAAAAATGTTTTTTCAGGTCAATTCTTTTTTTAGAAAAAAAGACCACCCCTTCCTTTTCCAATAACTTCTTTTTCTCCTCACTTCCCCTGGCGTAACCGCCCAGGGAGCCGTCACTCTTAACCACTCGATGACAGGGAGTAGAAACCAAATTAGAATTCTGAGACAAAATATTGCCCACCACCCTAGCTCCTGAAGGATGGCCCAAACTAATGGCAATCTCTTTGTAAGTAGTCACAAAACCTGAGGGAATCCTGGATACTAACTGAAAAACTTTTTCCGGTTTTAATTTATCTTTTCCACTCATTTACATTAAATCAAGATATTTGAAAAAAAGGAAACAATATGATAATTTAAGTAATGTAAACACGGGATGTAGTATAGTGGTAGTACGCGCCCATGGGGTGGGTGTAGTCTGGGTTCGATTCCCAGCATCCCGACTATCAAGAAACTTCAAGGCAACACCATCTCCTTTTCTAAGATCAAAAAACGATTTTTAAACTCTAAAAAACTGCAAAGAATACTAAATACAGCTTTCAAGCAAATGGTTTTATTTGGATTCAAATTTCTTGTAAAGCAAAATCCTGACTTAGTGTATCTTTAGATGATCTACACCGGAAATATCAAAATTGGAAGCATCCATATCTCCGATCAAATGCAAGGTGTTCTCTCCTCCTCCGCCTTTAATAACAATCCTGCCTCCATCCGCATCTTCATTAAAATTATACCCGTTAAGATCGGACAAGGGGCCACCTAATATTTTTGTAGTCTCCGGAGAGTCGGATTTTTGATAAGGAGTAAGGTCTCCCAAAACCACAAAGTGATCATCACCAGGACCTCCGATCATTGTATCTTCCTTGCCCTGCCCCCTGGCCCATAAAATATTATCGCCACCAGCGCTAGCGTCTAATACATTAGCTTCATCCGGACTTCCCAGAAGGACCTCATCAGCTCCTGTTCCCACAAAAGGATGTTCATTTACTATGTTCATATCTCTATCACCACCAAAAAGATGAGGGTCCTGCCACTCATCCCAATCAATCATTTCTCTTTCTTTAAACTCGGGTTTATAATCTTCTCTCCAACTTTCGACATCCTTATCAAAATAAAAATAATCTTTCACGTTGCTCACGTCCCAATTACTAAGATCTTGATTAAAGGACCTTGCTCCAGCAAACATACCAAACATATCCTCCACTTTGCTCACATCCCAATTACCGATATCTTGATTGAAGGACTCCGTATAACTGAACATTGCTCTCATATCCCTTACATTTCCCACATCCCAGTCTCCGATATCCTGGTTAAAGGAATCAGCTCCTGAAAACATTGAATTCATATCTTCCACCTTGCTCACATCCCAGTCTCCAATATCCTGGTTAAAGGAATCAGCTCCTGAAAACATTGAATTCATATCTTCCACCTTGCTCACATCCCAGTCTCCAATATCCTGGTTAAAGGAATCAGCTCCTGAAAACATCAATCTCATATCTCTTACATTGCTCACATCCCAATTACCGATATCTTGATTAAAAGAAGGCTCCCAGTAAAACATAGAGTTCATATTTTCTACATTGCTAACGTCCCAATCAGATATATTCAGCTCTTTAGTGTATCTTTCAGGGACGAAGGAAAAAATTACCTTAGAATCTAAATAATCAGGCCTAGTACTCATGATTGTTACATGACTAGTACAAATTCTTTCTTTACTTGAAATAGATTCATTTATAGTGGTGTCATCAACCACTAAATATCTCTTGTCCTCTATATAAAAATTCTCACCCGGGTTAAGTCCGTCACAATAAACAATTCCATTATCTTTCTTTCCGAAACGAGCATCAGAACCTTTCCTTTTGTTTAGAGTCTCAAAGTTGTCTTCAGAGACACCTAATCCCAAATTGCGCATGATTTCAAAAGCATCATTTGGTCTCCCTAAAAAATATCTTAAATTGTTCTCCGGATTGATATACCAAGCTTGACCCTTATTCTCCACCTGAAGCAATATCCTGCCGGCTTGACTTCTGGCGAAATCTTCATCGATCGGCAACCTGCCTTCTTTTTTGAGTGGGTCATATCCATGTTTGATTTCCGTCCAGTCACAGTATCCGTTACCACTAGTGTCCGGGTCGAGAGGGTCGGTGCCCATAGCTTCTTCAAAAGCATCAGGCAAGCCATCTCCATCAGAGTCTGTCCCTGTTAAGTACTCCAAAGATGGTTGTATCTGGTAGAGATCTTGGTTAGTTATGCCTATGCCTTGCTCTCGCATCACCTGAAAAGCATCAGCTGGACGACCCAAAAAGTACATAGACAAATCAGGGTCTATATAGTAAGCCTCTCCTTTCTCTTCTACTCTCAAAACAATTTTACCCCGCACTGATTCTCTGAGATCAAGAGCTTCTTGGGTAAGGTTTTTAGGATCTGTCACCAAGCCATAAAAATCCTCTTCTACAGGCTCATCTCCGAATTGAACAGTAAACTTCTTGACCTCGCCATGAACTGAACCGACCTCATTCTCTGCGACAAATCGATAATAATAAGTGCCAGCCTCCAATCCGCTTAAGGTTTCACTAACATTCTTGTTATAAACTATTTCTCCATCTTCCTTGATCAATCCTCTACTCAGTACAACCTCCTCTTCTCCCTTGCCTTTGTCCACCACTAAAGTTACTTCAGTGCCCTCTTTCCCTCTTATTCTATCAGAAGCCTCTTCCAGCTCCATATCATTTACGGAATAACCGTCTATTTCTAATATCTTGTCCCCCCGATTTAAGCCTTTCCTTAAGGCTGGGGAGTTCATTAAAGAAGAGACAATAAGCAACTCTTCATCTTTTTTTCTCAATTGAACTCCTATGCCTGCACTGTCTTTTAGAAAATGAGTTTGGGTCTGGGTCTTTTTCTCAAGGTCTTCAGTCCTTCCCCATTCGAACCAGGTTTCCACCTTTTCCGCCTCTCCCATGTTAAATATTATCCCTTTAAGACCGGCTTCAGACTTTCCGGGTACGTAATAGGGGTCTTGGCTGTCTATGGAGGGCTTGTTTAAGTATTCTTTAGGGATGCCTTCCGCAAATTCGAAAACTATATCTTCCATCAACTCATTTCGCCCGAACGCTTTTCCTGTGGCAAGTAAAAAATCTTCACTCTCCCATGGCGAAACAATCGTGTTCTGACGGGGAAGAACATAGTTTCTGGGATTAATTTTTTCTTTAGAATAAACTTCCCAAGAATCTAAGTCCTTAACAGGCGCGTCGGTTACCACATAAAAAGAAACATCCATGTCTGAGGATATGGGGTCGAAAGACTGTAAAGGATAAACCGGCTTATCTGAATCAAAAACTAATTTTAAAGGTGTAATATAAGAATTGTTATCATCTCTTAGACCTCCTGACGTTAATTCCTCTATACCCCCCTGGATAAGCTTCTTAAAAACATAGGTAAAATCTTCTTTCTCTTCCTCGGAAAAATTTTCATTAAAGTTTTCACTCATCTCTTCCAACTCTTTTTCGATTTCATCATATAGTTGAATCCCAATAAAAAAAGGGTCGTCAATAAATATACTTGATAAAAAATTAAGGGCTTTTCTATATTTATCAATATCATTGTCCTTAATTGACCCTATATAATATTCTGACAGATTCCGGGCCAAATTATCTTTATTAATATTTACCTCAACTTCCCTATCAAATTTTTCTACTACAGTTTCGATGTAATCATACGGACTTCTCATAATCTCAAATTCCTTAATAATATAGATCACCTCTAACAACTCCCATGCCAACTCGTTTCTATACTCCTCCTTTTCCTCATCGGAAAGGCCCGAGAACTCCCCAGTCTCTTCATCAAACTCTTCCCTGGACACTTCTTTTAAGCTTTTAAATTCATAAGGGTCTATTTTCATTAAATAATCTGTGAGAGATCGAAACTTTTCAAAATCAGGATCGTTCATAGAATCAAAAAAATAATTTGCCAATTCCATGTGAATATTGCCTTTTGTTACCTCTTTTTCCAATTCCCGGTCTAGTAATTCTACGATCCGAGTAAAAGGATCGGAAACCATAATGGTAGCTGTCAAATACCACCCCCTGTCTTTGTAGTCCTGAATTATTAACTCTACCCCTGGATCTAGGTCGTACCCATTATTCTTGAACCACTCGCTAATATCCTCATTTGAAGAAAAGACTTGAAATTCGTACAGCCAAAGGTGCTCCCATGATTCTTCCCCGTAATTTTTAAACTCAAGGCCGAAATCCTCGTCCAAATCTTTAAAATCTCCAGTATCAACCGGATAGACCATCTTGTCTTTCGGCTTTCCTGGAGTGGGAATAATCCAGGCCAGCTCTTCTGCTTTTGTTTTGTCATCTATTTTTAAATACAATTTCTGCTCTCCGTCGCTATGGGATATTAAACCGGTTTTTGAAGAAAAATCCGTCTTCGCTTCTTTTTGAGAATCTGGAAAAACCACAGCAGCGGAAACAAAAGAAGGAAAAGTAAAAACAAAGAGGAAGAGAAAAGGAAAAAAGAGAGATTTTAAAATGTTTTTTCGGAAAAAACCGCCTGATTTGATCATAAAAAATTTTTAATAGTTAATTGATCTTATTTATGGATCTTAATTTAATTATAGCAAAGATTTAAAAACAAAATCACCTCTCTAAGGCCTCCTTCAAGTCCTCCGGAGAAAAACCAATCAGCTCAATGTTTTTCTCTTTTAAAACCCGCCTTACCACCTCGGCTACTTCACCCATGTCCACTCCCAGGAGTGATTTTTCAATTTCCAGCAAACCCTCTTCAGGATGAACAAAAAAATCACCGGAAATCTCGATCTTCTTAATAACTGTATCTTCTAGATCAAGCTCTAGTCTCAATAATTTTCCCTTAGGGACTTTGTATACTATGTTTTTTTTCATAAATATTATCTCCAATAATTCCACTTGAAAGAGGTGTATTTATTTTTGTAAAGTTTGTTTGCTTCTCTTAGTTCTTTTTGGCTTAGATCACTTTCAAAAAAACTCTTGTCGAATGTTTTAGCAAAACCCTCTTGGAGGTGTCTTCGAATGCTTTCCATCTCCGGCTTACGGCCCAATTCGTTTCTTACAGAGGTCACCCTTTCCTCCGCACTCTTTATCATTTTATCTTTTATTTTCTCATCAGGAACCTCGAGAAAAGAGAACATTTTTTCCAACTCCAAATCTAGAATGATAGTACCGTGTTGAAGAACAACTCCCTTTTTTCTGGTCTGGGCGCTTCCGGAAATTTTTCTTTGATTTATCAATATATCATTTATCGGATAAAAATTCGCCTCAAGTCCCAAACCCCCTAATCCTTTTACTATACCGGAACATATTTTCTCATAGGAACTGACGATATCTCTGGAAATATCATCTTCTGAGATAACAAGAGAATAGGTGATCTCCGCATTATGATAGACCGCGCCTCCTCCGGTGTATCTTCTGATCAAGTCTGCTTTTTCTTGTTTAACCCTATCAATGTCCACTTCTTCTTTAATTTTTTGAAAAAAACCAATAGTCACAGCCGGAGGGTTCCAGGTGTAAAATCTTAAGGTATTGGGAACTAGATTTTGAGACCTGGCATAAAGCATGGACTCATCAATAGCCATCTGCATAGCCCCTTTGTCTTCCCTAAAATTAACTAATCTCCACTTCATATGACTGTTACTTTTAACAATTAAAGGCTTCATGAGCCCTGTAAGAACTCCTGACCAAAGGGCCTGACACCACCCTGGAAAAACCCATTTTCTCACCCACTCTCTTGTAATAATCAAACTCGGTTGGAGAGTAGAATTTATCCACCCGAACACACCCCGGGTGGGGTCTTAAATATTGGCCTATTGTCAAAATTTGACAACCTGCATCTAGCAAATCCTCCATGGCCCCTTTTATATCCCTATCACTCTCCCCCAGGCCCAACATCAGACCTGACTTGACAATGATTTTTTTGCTTTCTTGCCTGATTTTTCCCAACAACGACAAAGACCCCTTGTAGTCTCCCTGAGGCCTTAATTCAGAAAAACACCTTTCAACCGTCTCAATATTATGGTTGATGACATCAGGTTGGGCCCCAATCAATTTTTTCAAACTCTTCCAATCAAAGGACAGATCGGAAATTAAAACCTCTGTCCTGGCCCGAGGGGATTTTTTCTTTATCTCCTTTATAGTTTCTGCAAAATGACCGGCTCCGCCATCTTTTAGATCATCTCTGGTCACGCAGGTGAGAACAACATACCCCAAACCAAGACTGGAAACGGCCGAGGATATCCTCCTGGGTTCATCCCGGTCTACCCTCTCAGGGGGTCCGTTTTCAATGTTGCAATACAGGCAATTGCGAGTACAGATATTGCCTAATATCATAAAGGTTGCTGTTTTTTTAGAAAAACACTCATAGCGATTGGGGCAGTTAGCTGACAAACAAACAGTATTTAATCGATTTTTTTTTATTAACTCAAAAGTTTTTAAATAAGAGGCTCTATTAAAAATCTTCAATTTAAACCAGGAAGGGTAGTTTTTTTGAAATGGAAAATTACTACTAATCTTATTCATCGCTCAAAAGACTTAATTTTTTCTTACAAAGATCAGCTACCATATTTAAAGGTTCGTTTATGGGAGCCGAAGCCGGGTTATAGCAAGTCTCCATACCGATTAGATCATCCAAGTTCATGCCTTTTTCAATGGCCAGAGATAATAAATTCAATCTACCAACCACCTCTTCCCGGCCGATTATCTGCCCTCCGATTACCTTTCCGCTCTTATCGGAAATAACTTTAACACTGATTAAGCTGGAGGGAGGATAATACTCAGACCTAACTTCACCAGAATATCTGGCAGCCACTGACTTCCAGCCCTCTTCCTTGGATCGATCCAAGCTCAGGCCGACCGATCCTACAAACAAGTCTCCTATTTTAGTAATAGTGTTATTAAGGACTTTAGGGGTTCGGACATTTCTACCTAAAATATTTTGAGCTACCACCCTGCCCTGACGAACAGCTATGGTGCCTAGCTGACTCAAGATTCTTTTCTCGGTGTTAAATTCAGTGGAAAGAACGCAGTCACCGCAAGCATATATATTTTTATCAGAGCTTTGTAATTTATCATTGACCTCAATAGCTTCCTTAGTCTCAAGTCCAGCTCTCTGAGCTAAATCAAAATTAGCCTCCATTCCGGTGCAAAGATAAATTTTATCAAAATTCAGACGATCTCCTCCCAGATAGATTTGCTTTTGATCTACCCGGTCAATATCTGAATTAAAAAAAAGATCGATCCCTAAATTGTTTAAATATTCGGACACCTGCCTGCTCATATCCTTATCTAGTAGATAAGGCAAGGGGCGATCTTTAATATCCAAGACAGAAACTTTCTCTCCGCTTTTCTTCAAAGCCACAGCCAACTCCAAGCCTATTAAGCCGGCCCCGATAACCGCTGAACTATCGCCTCGGCTGACATTCTTTTGTATCTGCCTGGCATCGGTTATTGTCTTTAATGTAGCCGGATCGAGTTTATCAAGTCCTTTGATTGAAGGAAATCGAGGGGCACCACCGATGGCCAAAACCAGTTTATCGTAAGAGATTTCCATCTTTTTTTGAGCCGTGCTACAAATGATCTTCTTAGCCTTTCTGTCAATCTTTTCTGCACTGGTGTTCAAAAAGATCTGGATATTATTATTCTCATAATCCTCTTTTTTGAAAATAAAAATATCATCAAAAGATCCTATCTCTCCGGATAGTACATAAGGTAGAGCGCAAGGAGAGTATTCCAGATGAGATCCTTTCTCCAAAATAATAATTTCTACCTCCTTGTCCAATTTTCTGAGCTCAAAGGCACAACTGGTTCCGGCAGCGCCGCCACCAATAATGAGCACTTTTTGGGCAGGCATATTTTCACTTTTTATGACTAAATCCCTGAAGCAGGATCAATACAACCTTCTTCCAGGCAATTTTCTACTTTTTCTCTAATCCTATCCTTATCTCGCTGGCTAAAGCCGCCTATTCTGTCCTCTCCAATGAAGATAGCCGGCACACCTTTTGAATTGATTCCGTAAAGCTTATTCATTTCCTCTAGAGTATCTGAATTTTTTTGTTCTTGCCAAGTCTCGAACATTTTTACTTCCAAGCTCTCGTATTCTTGTTCCAATCCTTCTAAGAATTCCTTGGCAGTGGAACAAACGGGATTGCCTTGACCCCAAAAAAAGTATATTTTTGCCTTTCCCGGATCCATCATCTCTCCCCATTCATGACCGCCGGAAGCGACTGTATCCAACTCTTCCCCTTGTTTGTTTTTTTCAAACTGAGACCAAGCGAAGAATCCAACAACAAAAAAAGCAAGAGCGACAAAAGTTACAATTACAATGTTCTTGTTAGACATAGATTTATCTTAGGAATTATAATTTATCTTCAGGATCAATGCAGCCTTGCTCAATACATTCTTCAACCGCATCCCTGAAGTCTTGCTCCAATCTTTGGTTATAACCGACTATCTCCTCATCTCCGATAAAAGAAGTCGGAACTCCCCTGGCCTGGGAACCGAAAGCCGCGGCCATGTCTTGAAATAACCGAGCATTCTCCTGGCTACCATAGGTCTCCTTTTTTTTGATCTCAAGTTCGGGATAATCACTCTCAAGTTCGTCCAGGAAGGGCATGGCTTCGGTGCAGATGGGGCAACCGTCTCCCCAAAAGTAATACATTACCACCTCACCAGAGGATTCTCTTTCTGGAGAACCGTTTTCTCCGGCTGAACCTGAGGGTTTGTCACCTTGATTTCCTTGGGTTAGTAACAAAATGCCGCTACCTAAGAGGAGGGCAACAATTAAACCAATGACCAATAATTGTTTTTTCATAAATTTTATTATTATTTATTATTTATCTCCATACCATTTTTCGGCTTCATCAGTCCCTGCCAGGTTTTCCAGCTCTTTTTTGTTAGACATTTTTATTTTGGCTATCCAACCCTCTCCGTAAGGATCCTGGTTAATCGTAGAAGGTTCATCAAAAAGTTCTTCATTAACCTCCACCACCTCACCGGAAACGGGGCTGGATAAGTGCCCGCTCCATTTTACCGCCTCAACCGAGGCATAAGTGTCTCCTGCTTTAATACTTTGACCTGTCTTAGGAAGTTTTATAAACACAAACTCCTGGACCCTTTCCGCAGCCGGGCCGACAACCCCCAAGGTGGCCACGTCCCCGTCTAACTTTAACCAAGAATAATCTTTATTGTAATAAAGGCCTTGTGGAAGATTGTTTTTGCTCATGGTTATTCAATTAATTATTATCCTCTTTATTATCTGGGGAAGATTTATCCTTGTCCGACCCTGAAAGGTCCTCTTCTGTTCCTATTTTAACATCCATTTGAGGCAAAAGCCAACGATGTATCCACATTATTATAAAGGAGAGAAGAAAAGCTCCGCCAAAGATAACCAAAATACCTCCGATACTGTGCATCAGGTTGGGATTGATGAGCATCACCGAACCCAAGGCAAGCATGATCATGCCCCCGATCAATTTTAATATCCGGCCGTGCTTTTCCTCGAATTTAGCATTTTTTAACTTAAGGGCTACTGACAAAACGATCACCAACTCTATAAACATATAGATGGAGATGTATAAAAGCAAAAGAGAGACAAAGGCCATTCCAACCACCTGGTTTTGGGCTAGAATATTGGTCCAGATCATGGGGAATCCGGCAGTACAGGGTAGCTCTACTAAAACTACTCCTAAAGCCAGGCCAATCGTGCCCAAGATCATGGCGCCAGTGGATTGCTCCTCTTTAACCACTCCTCTGACTTTTTTAAATATCTTGGGTTTGTATTTATCCGGAATAGTAAAGGAAATCCCTTTTTTGTACCAGAAATAATCCTTTATATTAACAACGGCAAAGGTTATGGCGATCAAGGCCACCGCCAACTGGATCCATTTTAAGTAACCGACATACATAAACATATTCAAAAATCCTACCATGAATAAAGCATAAGCGGTGCTGGTAACCAAAAGAAAGGTTACACCTACCAATAAAGTCTTTTTCCTGGACCCGGTATAGACAACTATACCCAAAAGGAAGGTTATCAACCACAAAGAACATGGATTAAATCCATCCACAAAAGCGATTATACTAGTGGTAATAAAAAGTGGTATTCCGGCAAAATCAATCTCCCCCAAGATCGGTAAGTCCACCTTTTGCCCTTCTTCAGGTGTAAAATCCGAGGCTCTGGGCATTTGCGGGGTAATAGCATCGATCTTTTCCAAAGGACAAGGACAACCTTCTCTTTGACAAACAACTATTTGATCTTCCAGGTTGTCCTTAATGTTGCTTTCTCCGATATAATACTTATCTCCCAAAAAGACAATAGGATAACCACCAGCTGGCAAACCATATTTTTCCTTAAGCGACTGATATAAAACCTCAACTTCCTCATTGTTTACGTTATATCCCCTTATATTTATGTCATACTCTTTTTCCAGGTTTTCCAAGAAATCACCTTCGAGTAAACCTTCGCATTGAGGACAGTTATCTTTATAAAAAAAATGAAGGCAAGGTTCATGCTTGTTATAATCAGGACCCCTTCCCGATCCCTCTTCGGCTTTCTCAGCTTCAACTTCTCTGGATTGTGATAATTCCACCTCTCTGGGCTCGGATGGGGAGTCGTTGCCTAGGCCTTCTCCCTGAAAATCTCCGGCCAAACTAATCTTTGCTCCGGGGCCAATATGTCCCCGCTCTGACTCCTTAAAGAACTCCGAGGCGGAGCCGCAATTAGAACAATCATCAGAATTCTTGTTTGAAGCCTCAAGTTGAGAAACCCCGAGAAACAAAAAACCGAAACACGCTAAGACAAAAAATGATCTTTTTATAACCTGCATAAACCTGATTTTAAATTATTAATTATTTTCAAGAATAGAAATAAATTTTTTAGCCTCCTCCTTCTCACAAGAATCAGGACAATAGAGGGTGGGGCGCCTGGACAAGCCCAACCTCTGGCCGTCCCTTTTATGAACATGGACTATCTCGGCCTGGGAATAATCAGTATTCTCCCAGGAGGTTACAACCACTCCTTTATCCAAATATTCATAAACATCATCCACCTTGACCACTTCTTCCAAAGAAAGATCTGACTTTAGTCTCTGAGTGTCCAGATCGGTAAAGATCTTTCGACTCTCCAATTCATCTTTATATACCAACAACCCGGAATCATTTAAAAAAGAATAACCCTCCTCAATAACAAAGTGATCCAGATCGGGCTCCTCAGGCCTGAGAGTCCTGCCGGCCAAGACCATATCCGCCTCTCCTTGAAGAAAAAGACGAATGCTCTCCCCGGTGGAACCGGTTCGAATAATCTCATAACCATCAGCTTCGCCCACTCTCTCCATGACAGAAAAATAGCAAGTGGTGCAAGCCGCTATTCTTATTTTTTCCTTCCCCTCGAATCCGGCACCTGCCTCACTTGATCCCTCCTCCTTGTCAGAAGCTAAAAACGATATTGTCAACAAAGAAAATGTTAAAATTATTGCGATGATAAAACTCTTTTTGATCATAAAATTTCAGATCATTATTATTTTAACAAAAACATATTAAAAAATTATTAAATTCTTATTAAAGAAAAATTTAAAACAGCTTCCTGGCCATCAATTAACTTCTGGGCAGGGAAATAATGAATTCGCTCCCCTCTCCTTGCTTACTGAAAACTTCGAGTTTTCCCTGATGGGATTCAACAATCTTCTTGACTATGGTCAGGCCAATACCAATACTTCTGTCCTTTTCAGATCTTGATTTATCACCCTGATAAAACCTTTCAAAAATAAAAGGGAGATCTTCTTGTTTTATTCCCTCGCCTTGATCCTTTACGGAAACAGACAATTGATCATTCTTTACTTTCGTCCTCACTCTAACCTCTCCTCCCTGGGGAGAATAGTAAACAGCATTATCAATGATATTACATAAAGCTTGTTGGAATTTATGAGGATCTAATTTTATCAAACCCGAATCCGGATCAAATTCTTTTTTAAACACAACCCCCTTCTTCCTCGCCTTCATTTCAAACCCCTCCAAAGTATCAGCTATCAATTTATTTACTTCCACCTCTTCCAAAGAAGGAGTAAAATTGTCTGATTCAAGCAAGGCTAGAGACTTTAACTCTCTGACTAAGATTATTAATCTTTCTGATTCTTTTTTTATTAAATCAAAAACTCTTTCTTTCTCTTTTTTCTCCTTAATAACATTGTCGGCCAGAGCCTCGATATACCCGTAAATATTAGTCAAGGGAGTGGCTAATTCATGAGAGATATTGGCTGTCAAATCCCTTCTCAGCTTCTCGCTCTTTTCCAGGCTCATAAACATCTCATTCAAAGATTTGGCCAGATCACCCATTTCATCTTTATAATTCTGGTTTATTCTTGTCTTGTGATTTCCTTTGGAAAAGGACCTGACTGATGAAACAATCTCATCTATAGGTCTTAAGAAAAACTTGCTTATAAAATAGCCGAACAAAAAAGCCAAAACAAAACCCAGAGCACCCACCCAAACCAAAGTCTTGTTTATAGCCAAAACAAATCTCCTCCCCCCTTCATCACTAAGGCACCTAGGAAGCTCTTTTCCATAGAACTCACAGAAATTTTCAAAATGTTGAAGTATATAATAGTTACTCAAAAAGTAGACGAACAAAACAACAAAGATTATTATTGCTATAAAAGATAAAGTTAACTTCCATTGAAAATTCAATCCTAACCTCATAATCACTCATTTAATTTATAACCCACGCCACTGACCGTGGTGATCAATTCCTGATTTTTATCATTCAATTTGCGTCGTAGATTGGCAATGTGAACATCAATAGTCCTATCAAAGACCACTTTGTCATCAAAGTTATATAACTGATCTATCAAATCAGAACGAGAAAACACCTGCCCCGGTCTTTTAGCAAAAACCAAAAGCAGATTGAATTCACGCAAAGAGAGCTTAACCTGATTACCACTCTTTTTAACTTCAAACTTTTGAGGGATTATCTCCAAGTCTCTCACTCCGACAACTTCTTGATAATGATCTTTGTCCCCGGAATTGAATCTCCTTAAAATGGCCTTGATTCTGGCTATCAATTCCTTGGGGCTAAACGGCTTGACTACATAATCGTCAGCTCCCAACTCCAACCCCATAATTCTATCAACCTCCTCATCTTTGGCGGTTAAGATTAAAATCGGGGTATTACTTTTGGATCGAATCGAGCTGGCCACTTCAAAACCGTTTAACCTGGGAAGCATAAGGTCAAGGATGATAAGATCCGGGCTCTCTTGTTCGCTTTTTTCTATACCACTTTTTCCATCAGAAGCCACTAAAACATCGAATTCTTCATTTTTTAAATAAAGAGAGATCAGATCCACAATCTTTTCATCATCTTCAATTATTAAGATTTTTTCTTTCATAGTGATACAAAAGAATTATAAGACTTCAAAAGTAAAACTAATTACATAACAGACAAAAAGAAACCGTTCTTGGACTCAAGCTTAACATTTTATTGTTAAGAAATTATTAAACCGGTCACTCCTGGATCATCGAATCTCGAAATCGACCTCCTCCTCACCAAGCTTCTCTTCTTCATGATAAACCAGAACTTTAATGGAGTGGAACCCTGGACTGATACCGGTGCAAGCGGAACAAGACGGGATTTTGGTGTGCATATCAACAGTCTCGGCCTCTCCTTTACTAACATTCAAATTTTCGGTTTCGGTAAAATAATAATAGCCAAAATTATTAGAAATGCCCTTGGCCTCTATTTTTAGATCATCAAGTTCTTGATTACTAAAAATCCTAATAGAAAGATCCAGATCATCCCTTTCTTGATAAACTTCCTTATCAAGGCCCAACTCCATTTCAAAGCTCAACTCTCCCGCTCCTTGACTTTCTTTCTCTTTGTCTCCTTTGGCAATAAGGTCAAGGTCCTTATTAGAAATGCCCAGGCCTAAAAACCTCATTATCTGAAAAGCGTCTTGAGGTCTTCCCAAAAAATATCTTTTGTGATTCTCAGGGCTGACATACCAAGCTTCACCATTGTTTTCTACCTGTAGCAATATCTTCCCAGCCTGGCCTCGAGCGAAGTCCTCATCCAAAGGTAGCTTGCCTTGTTTTTGCAAAGGATCATAACCGTGCTTGATCTCTGTTTTGTCAGTATAGCCATTACCACTGGTATCCGGATTATACGGATCGGTTCCCATGGCTCTTTCAAAGTCGTCTGGCAGACCATCGCCATCACTGTCCTTGCCACTCAGATACTCCAAAGAGGGCTGGATCCTGGCTATATCCCGATTACTTATTCCCATCCCCTGCTGCCTCATTATCCGGAAGGCATCATCAGGACGGCCCAAAAAATATCTCAAATTATCTTCCGGATTAACATACCAGGCCTCACCCGCCTCATCCACCTGCAAAAGAATCCTGCCTTTTAACTCGGTTAAGGGCCGGGCCTCTGAAATACCCGGCCCGAATAAAAGAGCAAGGAGCAGGAAAAAGACAAAAGGTTTTTTACACATAAACATAAAATAATTATTAAATTAAATAACCCGCTCCAAAACCCGCCAGAGTGGAATAGAAAAGGACCAGAAGTATATAAACAAAGGTTCTTTTGTTACCCAATACGCTTCTTATCACCAGCATGTTGGGTAAACTCAGAGACGGGCCGGCCAAGAGCAGGGCCAGGGCCGGGCCAGAATGCATTCCCCTGGACATTAAAGTTTGCAAAATAGGGACCTCGGTTAAAGTGGAAAAATACATAAAGGCCCCGAACCCAGAAGCGATCAAATTGGCCAACAAGGAATTGGAGCCCACCATATCAGTTATCAGTTCTTGGGGTAAAAAGGGCATAATAAAGCCCGCTATAAAAACACCTACAAAAAGAAGTGGCAAAAGCGTCTTTGCAAAAGACCAGGTCTCGCTCAACCACTCCTTGCGGGTCTCTTTTTTGAATTGGGTAACAGCTATTATCGCTACCAATATAACCAGAAAAACAGTCAAAAAATATTTCAGCCACTGATCTATAGCCAAGCCATTAACAACTAAAAGCGCGACCATTGCTGTCATAAAAATCAAAACTGTTGAACCGCCATAACTCGGAGAAGATTTTTTATCACCCCTTTTTTCAACCAAGAGACCTCCTGCCTCAGCCTTTTCTTTGAATATAAACTGCATGGACAGACCCACTAAAACAGCCAAGGGAATGGCCAGAAAGATCCTTGCTAAACCGATATTCAGGCCCAGGACCGATATCGTCAGAAATATGGCCGCGATGTTTATAGCCGGACCGGAAAAAAGAAAGGTGATAGCAGGACCCAGTCCCGCCCCTCTTTTGCGTATGCCGGCGAACATGGGCAAAATAGTGCAAGAACAAACAGCCAAAACACCCCCGGAGACAGAGGCTAGTGAATAAGCTGTCATTTTCTTAGCTTTACCTCCCAGATATTTTAAAATCAATTCTTTTTTAACAAACACAGCAATGGCTCCGGCAATAAAAAAGGCGGGCACCAAGCAACTTAAAACATGCTCCCGAGCATACTCGTTTAACAACCCTAGCCCGGAGACAATGGCTCCGGTGAAAAGAGTCGACTCTATGGGCAAAAAGTAAAAGGAAAGAAAAACTCCTAAAAACAAAATGAGTATTTTAATCTCCTTGTTCATAAACCGATCTTTAAAATAATTTTTCAAGCTGATCCATAAAACCGCTCAGCACTTTACCGAGCAAAGCCAGAACAAGACCGCTTATCAATTCTCGTTAGGGTTTTTTCTTAAAAACCCGCTTGATAGAAACAATTTCGGATTCAACCTTTTTATTTGAGCCAAGACTTTATCTCCTCTGCTTCAGGAATTCTCCCCACGGACATAACCTCTCCGTCAATCATAACCCCGGGAGTATTTGTCACCCCCGTATCCATTATAGTATTTATATCCGATACCTGTTCTACCTCAACATCTTTTAAACCCAAATCATTCAAAGCTTGGTCAACATTGTTCTTTAAATTTTTACAATTGGGGCATCCCGGGCCCAAAATGGTAATAGTCATAAATTATAATTTAGTGATTTATTTAATAATCCTAAACACTCATCAAGCTTGCTCCTTCTTAGAGAGTAAAAAACCTTAAGGCCCTCTTTTCTCTGGGAGACAAGCCCGGAATCTTTAAGGATTTTTAAGTGATGAGATGTCAGATTCTGAGATAATTCCAGCTCCTTCCATATCTGGCAAACGCACAACTCCTCTTTTTTTAAAAGGCAGAGTATTTTAAGACGGCTTTCCTCAGAAACAACCTTTAAAAACTCAGCCACCTTGCAGAGATCGCTTGGCCCCTTTTTCCTTTTATCCCCTTTATTCCCCATATTTTGAATCAATTTTAATTGATGTAATTCATATTATTTAGATTACAGTTTTCACTATTCCTTGTCAAAAATGCTTGTATTGAAAAATAATTGATGGTCTGATAAGATTGAAATAGTTGATACAAAAACTATCATTTCAGAAAGAATTCAAAAGAGAATTGCCTTACTTTAAAGAAAAAGGTGATATATATTAAATAAATCCCTTAACTTAACAGACCGGGCTTGGGTTTCTTTTGATTTAAGAACAAATAAAAAGATTAAAAAATATGAGCACGATTGATATCAAAGAAATAAAAAAGAGAAAAGAGGAAGAAAAGAGGAGAGAACACCAGGAAAAAAATTCGACTTACCATCAAGAATTTGAAGAAGATCAAGGCAATGGCTCCGGGCAAGAATCTGAAAAAAGGAAGGAAGGCAAACTGAAAAAAAAGAAAAGCAGAACTCTGACCAAGATCATCTTCTGCCTGGTAATAATTTTTCTAATAGCCGGAACAATCTTTTCAAGTGAGTCGGTAATTGAAAAATCAAATAATATTCTAAACAAAATCTCTGTTGTGGGCCAAATAAGGCACTTAGTGGAAAGCTCTGACAGGAAGATAAAAGGTGAGGAAGAAGACAGAATTAACATCTTGCTTCTGGGCATAGATGACGAAGCGGATCTAAGTGATACCATAATAATCGCTAGCATCAAACCTTCTGTTCCTGATGCTGCCCTAATCTCCATCCCCAGAGACCTGACAGTCCCACTAGAGGGCTATGGAAGGCCCAAGATAAATGCTGTCCACGCCTTTGCTGAGAGACAGGAAGAGGGTAGCGGGGGCAGGGAAACAGCTCAGACCATAGAAGATGTTTTTGGCATCCCCATACATTACTATGCCACAGCTAATTTTCAAGGATTTGTAAATATAGTCGATCGCCTGGGCGGATTAGATATTTATGTAGAAGAAACTCTGGAAGATCACAGATATCCGATAAAAGGGAGGGAGGAGGCAGAGGATTACTACTCCAGATTCCAACATTTGTACATCGAAAAAGGATGGCAACATATGGACGGAAGTTTAGCCTTGAAATACGCACGTTCCAGACATGGAACCGGTTCCCAAGGATCAGATTTTGCCAGAGCCAGAAGGCAACAACAAATATTGAGCGCTATGAAAGAAAATTTTGAGTCTACCAACCTCCTACTCAAACCCTCCTTAATAATAGACGTTATGAGAGAGTTAGGGGATCATGTGAGTACAGACATGGAAGTCTGGGAAATGATAAGACTATGGAATATAACCAAAGAGCTCGATCCCGGGGATATAAGGAGGGAGGTTTTAGAGCCGGGTCCGGACGGTTTGCTCCGAACTTATGTTTCCACCTCTACCGGATACATTCTACTGCCCAAAGAGAGTGGTTTCCAGGGAATAAAACACAAAATAGAAAACATTTTCTCTGAGGAAAGAGAAGAAGATGATCCGGTCAAGACCAGGCCAGAGGTAGACGGAGTTGTTTTGGAGATAAGGAACGGTACCTGGGTGGAAGGCTTAGCCGGGCGGGCAGCCCTCGATCTGGAAGAAAAAGGTTTTGAAATAGCTCAAATAGGAAACAGTAGTAAAAAAGATTTTGAAAAATCAGTAATCTACGACTTGACCTTTGGAGCCGAACCCCGGACTCTTGAAATACTAAAAGAAGAAACCGGTGCCAATATCTCTTTTGATATCCCGGATTGGTTAAAAGAAAGGATCAGGGAAGATGTTCAGAGAGAAGAGATCATAAAAAAACCGGACTTCTTGCTGATACTGGGAGAAAGTGCTTCGGAAAAATATTAATATGGATATAAAGAATAAAAAAAATCCTCGAGTGATAATCTTTGGAAGGACCAATGTCGGGAAATCCACTCTCTTTAATCGCTTAACAGAAAAAAGGCATGCCCTGACCTCGGAGATAGAGTGTACTACCAGGGATAGCAACAGAAAAACCATAGAGTGGAGGGGCATGGAAATGGAGCTGGTAGATACCGGAGGTATAATGGACAAAAATATCCAAAAAATAACTAAAAAACCCAAATCGGGACAAGTGGGTGTCGCAGCCGTGGAGGAAGCTGTTCAAAAACAAGCCCTCGACTTTTTGAAGCAAGGGGATTTGATCCTGTTTGTTGTAGACGGAAGAAGCGGTCTTCTTCCCCAGGACGAGGTTCTAGCTTCTTTTTTAAAAAAAAGATACTCTAAAAAAACACTTTTGGTGGTAAACAAAATAGACCACCCCAGATATAGACCAGAAATAGCCAACTTCTACCAACTTAACCTGGGCCACCCCCTAGCCACGTCAGCCAACACCGGAGGTGGTACCGGAGATCTTCTGGATGAAGTAGTTCAAAGAATACCTCCTCAGAAAAAAGAGCTTAAAAAACCAACAGAAAAAGCCGAGAGCATCAAAGTTTGTATCATGGGCAAGCCTAATGTGGGGAAGTCTTCTCTTCTTAACTCCTTACTTCAAGACAATCGAGTAATAGTGAGTGATCTCCCGCACACAACCAGAGAACCCCAAGACACAGAAATAGACTACCAGAATAAAAATATCACTCTGGTGGACACAGCCGGAATAAGCAAGAAGGGAAGTAGGTCTAAAGGCTTGGAAAAATTCGGAATTTCCAGATCTCTACGGGCTCTAAAAAAATCGGACATAGCCCTTTTAGTGGTAGATATCAGTCAAGAAATAACCCACCAAGATGCAAAACTGGTAGAAGAAATATTCGAAAGAAAAAAAAGTTTAATAATTGTAGCTAACAAATGGGATTTGGTAGAAGATAAAAATACTAAAGAGTTCCATGAATATATCCACTATAGATTTCCTTATGCTACCTGGGCCCCGGTTCATTTTGTCTCCGCCTCAACCGGCAGTAAAGTGAAAAAAATTTTTGACACTTTATTGGAGGTTCAAGAACAAAGAAAAAAAGAGTTGAGCCAATCCCAGCTGGACAAGCTCTTGTCTCGAGCTGTTAAAATTCATCCTCCAGCCAAAGCCAAGGGGATTAGAGCTCCTTACATCTACAAAATCAATCAAACCGAAACCAATCCTCCTCATTTTATTATCAAAATAAGGAAAAAGGACGATCTTCATTTCTCCTATATCAGATTTATAATAAATCAACTAAGGGAAAATTTCGGATTTCTAGGAACTCCTATTTCCATAGAAGTCCGGTCTGGAGAAACTAAATAAAAAACTGACTAAAACGAAATAAGTTTAATTTTCTGTTAATATGAAAACAATAGTCGGTCTGGGCAATCCTGGAAAAAAATATGAGAAAAGCAGGCACAATGTCGGTTTTTTGGCTGTGGATGCCCTGGCTGAGAAGCATAAAGCAGGATGGAGGCTCCAAAAAAAATTTCAAGCCCTGATCAGCGAAGTTGAAGATGCCTTATTGATAAAACCCCTCACTTTCATGAATCGCTCCGGCTTTTCTGTTCAACTGGCCTTATCTTACTATAAATTATTACCCAAGAGATGGGGAGTGATCAGAAAAGAATCCGATTTGTCCCAAGAATTAATAGTAATCCATGATGACAAAGACCTACCTCTGGGCAGATACAAGATCTCGACCGACTCGGGAAGTGCCGGGCACAGAGGGGTGAACTCAATAATCAATCACCTTAAAACAAAAAAATTTAAAAGGATTAGAATAGGAATCAGCTCCCCTGCCCAAAATGATCTGGATACAGCGGATTTTGTTCTACAGAATTTTTCCTCTGAGGAGATGAAAAAAGTTAAACAAGTTATTGAAGAAATATTGGAGAAAGAATCGGAGTTCTAAAAAATCTTAAGAATATTATATCTTCAGTGGCACATTGCGTAAAAACCAAAACTTAAATAACAATGCCCATCGATTCAAGTATTGTTATTTTTTAATCCAAACAAAAAAACAGCTTCTGAGAAACTGCCTAAAAGCCAAGGATTCCCTTATTTAAAGCCACGACCAGACCAGGAGGGTAGTCTAGTCGCGAACTACTTCTAGGCAGTTATCTCAAAAGCTGTTTTGAAAAAACAACATTTCAAATTAACATAATTTATTAAAACTGTCAATATATATGGACTCTAATCAAACTTTTCTTCATCTTCTAAACACCTTTCCTAAATTCGGTCCGGTCCGGCTAGCCAAACTTATTAACCACTTTTCTTCCCCAGAGCAGGCTCTCAGGTCCTCTGAACAAGAAATGGAGAAAAGCGGAATCGAGAAGAAAATAGCAAGCGAATTTAAAAATTTCAAAAGAGGGATTGATCCTGAAAGGGAAATAAACAAACTGAAACAAAACAAGATCGGTGTAATAACTATACTTGATGAAAATTATCCCGAACTCCTAAAAGAGATAAGCAGGCCTCCGATCATCCTCTATTATAGAGGAGAAAAAAATATTAAGCAAAATCTTAACCTGGCGGTGGTCGGATCCAGAAAAATCTCAAATTACGGTCGACAGGCCTTAGAAGTAATTCTAAATCCCTTGCTGGAAAGCAATCAAAAAATAAACATTATTAGTGGATTGGCCCTGGGCATAGACACGCACGCGCACCAAATAGCTCTTAATAAAAGAATTTATACAGTGGCGGTCTTGGGCAGCGGACTGGATGAAAAATCTGTCTTTCCTTATGAAAATAAAAGGCTGGCTCAAAAAATAATTGCTTCCGGAGGAAGTTTGATATCAGAATTTCCACCCGGCACTCCTCCATTAAAACATCATTTTCCTCAAAGGAACAGAATTGTGGCAGGGCTAAGCAAAATCGTGATGGTGGTAGAAGCGGAAAAAAGATCAGGTGCTCTAATAACAGCTCATCTCGCCCTGGAGGAAAACAGAGAGGTTGCGGCGGTTCCAGGAAGCATTTTCTCTCCCACATCCCAAGGAACCAATGAACTTATCGGACAGGGAGCGGAGGTGATCACTGACTCAAATTCATTAACAAAACTTGCTATTAAGTTTGACAGCTGAATAAAAACTCTTTAATAATAAAAAATGACAAAAATTCTAAACCAGACCTTTAAATAATTCAATTTAGAAAAACAAGATAAATATGCTATAGTAAATAGCAAATTATTTTTAAAAATAGATACTAACAAAGCAATCTATGGAACTTATCATTGTAGAGTCCCCCACCAAGGCTAAAACTATAAACAAGTTTTTGGGGAAAAAATTTAAAGTTCAGTCTTCCTTTGGCCATGTCAGAGATTTACCTAAAAGCAAAATGGGGATTGATATTGAAAATGACTTTCTCCCTCAATACACTATACCTGACAAGGCGAAACAAACCATAAAAAATCTTAAAAAAGAAAGTGAAAAAGCCGATAGTGTAATTTTGGCCAGTGATGAAGACAGAGAGGGAGAGGCCATTGCTTGGCACCTGACCAAGGCCCTGGACATAAAACAAGAAAAAATTAAAAGAATAGTCTTTCATGAAATAACCGAAGAAGCAATAAACAAAGCCTTGGCTGAACCGAGACAAATAGACATGAGACTGGTTGACGCCCAGCAGGCCAGGAGAATATTGGACAGGTTGGTGGGATATGAGTTATCACCTTTTCTATGGAAAAAAGTGGCCCGAGGACTCTCTGCCGGCAGAGTGCAAAGTGTGGCCGTCAGATTAATCATTGAAAGAGAAAGAGAGATTCAAGCCTTCACTCCTCAAGAATACTGGAGTATCGAGGGAGAATTTAAAAACGAACGATACCCGGACTTTCCCATCACGGCTAAACTGAATAAAATAGAGGGTAAGAGTATAGGGAAAATGGATATAAAAACCGATGATCAGGCTACTGAGATATTAAAAGAACTGAAAAACGCCTCTTACTCTGTAAAAGAAATAGAGAAAAAACAGAGCAAAAAATCTCCACTCCCCCCATTCACCACCTCCACCCTTCAACAAACCGCCAATCGCTGGTTTGGCTTTAGTGCTAAACAGACCATGGTAACCGCCCAACAACTATATGAGGGGATCAGTGTCAGCAAAGAAGGCCAGGTGGGCCTGATCACTTATATGAGAACAGATTCTTTCAACTTAGCGAGTAAATTTTTAGAGGATAGCAAAAATTACTTAGAAAAAAACTTGGGTTCTGACTACTGCCTGAAATCTCCTCGAACATTCAAAAAGAAAAGCAAGGGAGCTCAAGAGGCTCATGAAGCTATAAGGCCAACAGATGTTAAAAGAGATCCGGAGAGTATAAAAGATTCTTTAAACTCGAACCAATACAGACTATACAAGCTGATCTGGCAGAGAGCGGTGGCTAGCCAAATGCCTGAGGCTGTTATGGATACCACCTCTATAGATGTTGAGGCGGAAAAAACCCCTTATCAATTCAGGGCCACCGGTCAAATTATTAAATTTCCCGGGTTTTTAAAAATATATCCTGAGAAAAGCAAGGAATTGGAATTACCCGATCTAAAAAAATCCGAAAACCTTGATCTGGTGAACTTAAATAAAAATCAACACTTCACCAAGCCCCCGGGAAGATACTCAGATGCCGGATTGGTCAAAGAACTTGAAAAACACGGGATCGGCAGACCGTCAACTTACGCCCCCACCATCTCAACCATAATCGCCAGAAATTATGTGAACAGAGATGATAACAAAAAACTATACCCTACAGACATAGCCTTCGTGGTTAACGATTTGCTCGTAAGTCATTTCCCTCAAATAGTTGACTACAAATTCACAGCCGAGATGGAGGAAGATCTGGATAAGATCGCCTATGGAGAAAAAAAATGGCAACCAGTAATAAAAAATTTTTACAACCCCTTTCACAAAAATTTAGAAGAAAAATATGAAACAATAACTAAAAAAGAAATTATGCCAGAAGAAAAATCAAAAGAGATCTGCGAAAAATGCAAGTCTCGCATGGTCATTAAAACCGGTCGCTTTGGAAAGTTCTTGGCCTGTAGCGGCTACCCGGAATGTAAAAATATCAAATCCATGGGAGATGACAAAGAAAAGCAGGGCAACAATGAGGAAATAGAAAAATTACAAAAGAAATATCAGGGCGAGGTCTGTGACAAGTGCGGCTCGGATATGGCCATAAAAAACGGAAAATTTGGGCCCTTTTTGGCCTGCACCGCCTATCCTAAATGTAAAAACATCAAATCAATCGAAGAGAATAAAAATACCACCGGAATAAAATGTCCTAAATGCGGAAAGGGAGAAATAGTTCAGAAGAGAAGTAAAAGGGGCATTTTCTACGCTTGTGATAATTATCCGGACTGTAAAAATGCCTACTGGGGAAAGCCTACCGGAGAAAAATGCCCGGAATGCGAGAATCTTTTAATTGAAGGTAAAAA
Source organism: uncultured Gammaproteobacteria bacterium (assembly GCA_964635515.1). Taxonomy (GTDB): domain Bacteria; phylum Patescibacteriota; class Patescibacteriia; order Patescibacteriales; family JAGXOH01; genus CAZNAQ01. The sequence goes on along the minus strand of CAZWNU010000005.1, from coordinate 11,747 downwards.
CAATACTATTCAATGCAGTAACAAAGAATGTGATTACAAGAAGAATTGATTTTCCAAACCGAGTTAAAACCAAATTAAAAAGCCTGTTAAATAAAGACAGGCTTTTTAAATTATATTTTCAAATATCTAATTAGCAACAACCTTCAATTTCTATGGTCTGACACTTATTGTCAGCACAGACACCGCAGGAAATACAGGGCAAGCAGACATCACCTATAAACATATCGGCCCCATCATCTTGACTTGAACCAAGGTTTCTATCAGCATAATGTTTGTTCACACACTTTGTCGGCCTATAAGAGTTCTCTTTTACACAATCAGAGTCTTGTTCGCAGTAATAAGGATCACTTAAAAAAGGGCTTATGGCATAACTGAAAAGTGAATCAAAATCTTTGTCAGAAACTCCCAACCCTAAGCTCCGCATGATCTCAAAAGCATCAGCCGGGCGACCCAGAAAATACATTTCAAGATCAACCGGGTTGACATAATAGGCCTCACCGCTCGCCTCAACTCTTAGCAAAATTCTTCCTGCCAGCCTTTCTGGGGCAACACCGTCAAAAGAATGATAATTTTCCTCTGATATACCCAAGCCTTGATTCCTCATGACCTCAAAAGCATCAGCCGGGCGGCCCAGGAAATAAGTACTTAAATCCTTAGGATTTATATAATAAGCCTGACCCTTATCTTCCACCTGAAGAAGGATTCTTCCTTTAAGGTTATGGCTTAGCTCTTGAGCTCTTTCGCTAAGGTTTTCTTTAAATTTTCTAGAAACAACTCTTATGTCATCAAAAGAATACCAGGTACCCCACTCATCACCCTTGTAAGTAATAACCCCTTCCAAAACAGTGTCCTCACCATAATAATCTTCATTGAAATTTAAAGTTATTTGCTCTCCGACAGGATAATTTTTCTCGCAATGATCACTGGGAGCATCTTTAGAATCTACAACCGGGTCCTTATTAACCTCAATAATCTCAATTGTTGTTCCTCCAAAGTTTTTTGATCCTCTAGCCTCCAAACTTTGACCCCATTCGCTTGAAAGATGGTATTCAACATTGTTCTCCACCACTTTCGCCCTAACAAAACATTCTGGCATAGGCGGAATGGGAGCTGCAGCAACATCGCCATAAAAAAAGAAGGAGAACGCGATCAAGGTTAATAATAAAGAAATCTTTTTCATACTTCTTTTTTAATATTAAAATAATTTAATCTTCTTTCTTCTTGGTGGTTTTTTTACCTGTCTTGGTCTTTTTTTTGGTCTTTTTCTTGTTTTTATGCTCACTAATGGTTTCGGAGATCTTTTTGATCCCTTCCTCCAATAAATAAACATAAGAAAGAGTAGAGTCCATCCTTTTCTTTAAAGTACTCAATATGGCTTGAAGTTTTTCTACAACCTCTCTGGCTTGTTTTGTTATCTTAAACAAATTACGTACGGATAAAACCGTGTAATAGAGTAAGGCACAGACGAATAGAGTAAACAAAAGCACGCAAAATGCTATAACCAAATACAGGACATCTTGACTTGTGGTAATTAAATTCATATGGATAATTGATTATTATCTTTTGTGTCGATCTTTATTCCGGAAAATCTTTGGGCGAAGAAATTATACAAAAAGGAAAGGAAAAGACCTAGAATCCAACCACAAATACCTGAGGCCAGGGCCACCCCTAACCCCAAAACAAAAGCAGACATAAGATTGACCAGGACAAAGTCTCTTACCGGGCCCACCACATGATCATTAAGTAGGGCGCTGATTGTGAAATAAAGATAAAAAGAAATACTGAGAACAAAGCCCAACACTCCGTAAATAAAAGCCAAAACATTGGCCACAGAAATCTTTTTGACCCTCTTAATCTCCCTCATTAAAAGAAAAATAAAATTAAAAATCTCTTATTTGGGCTCCGAATTTACTTTCCAGCCTCTTTATTAACTCTGTTTGGAGCTGTTCTACCTCCTCAGACTTAAGAGTTCTTTCCGGTGATCTGTAAGTAATGTGAAAAGCCAAGCTTCTTTTATTCTTTCCCAATTTTTCTCCTTGATAAACGTCAAAAAGTTCCACTTTTTCTATTATCTCCCGGAAATTTTCTATCTCCTCTCTAATATCATTATACAATATTTTAGAGTCAACCACAAAGGCCAGGTCTCTTACTACCGAAGGGTAACGATTTTGAGGTCTGCACTGTTTCCTGGGTTTTTCTAGGGCAGCTTCTAAAAATTGAGGCCAGCTGATATCAGCTATAACAACCTCCTTTTTTATACCAAGATTGTTCAAAGTTTTCTTGTTTATCTTGGTAACAAAACCGACATTCTTACCTGAAAGCACAATGTGAGCAAAAACTCTCTCCTCCGCCCAATTGGGGAAAGTCTCTCCTGGTAAATACTGGATTTTTAAATCAAAATGATCAAACAAATTTTCCACCTTTCCCTTAACCGAGGAAAATAAGTCTTTCTTTCTTTCCCCGGCCTCCATCAAGGCCATTCTTTTCTCTTCATAGGGAAGGACTTCCTCACTGGAAGAGTCTTTGTTAACATCTCCGGGAATGTCAAGATGAACTCTTCCCAGTTCAAAAATGCTTATCTCGGAATAACGTGATTGATTGAATTTAATATTGTCCAATAAGTTGGTAATCAAATTTTGTCTAAGCAGAGTCAATTCCGAAGTCAAAGGATTAGCCAAACGGATATAATCAGAAGGATCTAGTCCGAGTTTTTTTACTTTCTCCTCCCCGACAAAGGAGTAATTATAGACCTCTGTCATTTTTAAACCGGTACTTAAAACATCTTTTACCTTTCTCTCCAGATTTCTATCTTCATTAAAAGAAACTCTTTCCAAGGTTACCAAGGGATATTTTAATTCTATATTCTCATAGCCGTAGATTCTGGCAACCTCCTCCAGAAGATCTTCTTTGATGGAAATATCTTTGGTGGCTCTTTGTGTAGGTATTGTCACTTCCAATTTATTTTCAGAGGTTTCTTTTGTTGAAAAACCCAATCCTTCAAGTATTTTCACCACCTTGCCTTTCTCTATTTCCTTTCCCAGTCTCTTGTTCAACCAATCAACATCTAGTTCTATGGGCCCGGTATAAAGACCGAAGTTTTCTTTCTTGGTATCATGAATATCTATAGCTTCCGAGCTAATTCGAGCTTCGGGACAAATTTGTTCCAACATTTGGCTGGCCCTGGCCAAGCCCAATTCAGCTAAGTAAGGGTCTAGGCTTTTCTCAAAACGCATTGAGGATTCGCTCCTAAGCCCGATCTTTTGGGAACTCTTCCTAACTTGAACAGGTTCAAAATTGGCGGACTCTAGAATGATCGAGGTGGTTTCTTCATTAATTTCACTGTTTTCACCTCCCATTATTCCGGCAATAGCTATAGGACCCTCCTGATTATTAATCAATAAAGTTCCTTGGGGCAACTCTCTTTCCTCTCCATCCAAAGTGGTTATCTTTTCGCCCTCCTTAGCTTCTCTAACCTCTATTTTCTCTATTATTTTACTATCAAAAGCATGCATGGGTTGTCCTAATTCCAGCATTATATAATTAGTAATGTCCACAATATTGTTAACAGGCCTTACTCCGACCGCTGTCAGTCTTTTTTGCATCCACTCAGGTGATTCCGCAACTTTGATATTATCTACTTTTAACGCCATGTACCTAGGGCATAATTTAAAATTATTTACCTTCACTTCTATATCCCCCTCTCCGGTTTTGGAGATTTCGTTTTCAACTATCTGAGAAAAGAATTTTGTATTTGAAAGACCAGAAAAACAAGCGATCTCCCTGGCAAGGCCGACATGACCCCAAAGATCAGGACGATTGGTAATGGACTTATTGTCTACTTCGAAAATAGTGTCATCCAAACCTAAAAAATCAGCCAAATTTTGGCCGGGTTTAACATTTTTTTCCAGCACCATAATGCCGTCATGGTCACTTCCCAAGCCTAATTCATCTTCAGCACAGATCATTCCCTCTGAAATTTCTCCTCTCACTTTAGCTTCCTTGATTTCCGATCCATCGGACAGCTCGGCTCCAGGTAGGGCCACTACTACTGATTGTCCTTGATCCAGGTTAGAAGCTCCGCAAACGATAGACCTGGTCTTTTTCTCTCCGACATCAACTTGGGCCACTTGTAGTTTATCGGCATTAGGGTGAGGTTCTACTGCCAAAACTTTGGCTGTCACAACATTTTGAAACTTTTTTGCCTGAGATTCCACTCCGTCAATCTCTACAGTGTGCATAGTTAAGCTCTGACCCAGATCAACAGGATCAAGAGAGCTGGGAATTTCCACTAATTCTTTTAACCATTTTAATGATAAATACATATATAGATCTTAAAAGCTAAAATATATTAATTTCTTAAAAACATTTAAACATCACAAGGTATATCAACAAACTCTACTTCTATCCCGAATTTTTCCGCTACTAAATTTCCTAAATTGAAAACTCCCAGCCTCTCGGTGTTATAATGCCAGGCATTAATGAAGTTTATGCCCGACTCCTCCATAGCCCTAACATCGCCTTCTCTTATATCTCCGCTGATATAAGTATCTGCCCCTTGTTCCAGAGCTGATTCAAATCTGGGAGAGGCTCCTCCGGAAATAATCGCCACCCTATGAGAGTGGTCTGGTCCGGCAGATATGGTGTAGACGGAGGTCTTCAATTTTTCCTTAACCTGAGAAACAAAGTCTTGGAATTTTAAAGGGGCTTCCAAGCTCCCTATAAATCCAATATCAAAACTAGAAATATTTTTTAAACCGAATTCTCTGGCCAAACTGATATTGTTTCCTATCTCCGGATGAGCATCAAGGGGCAAATGAAAACCGGCCAAATTAAGATCATGAGTTAATAATGCTTTTAATCTTCTTCTGGTGAAACCTTTGATCTGAACAGCTTCCTCCATTATCCTGCTATTATTTAAACCATGATGAACCATGATCATATCTGCTCCTTTTTCCAAAGCTTTTTCTATTAATTCCTGAGACAAACTAACTCCGGTTACTATTTTTTTAACCTCTTCCTTACCTTCCACTTGCAAACCATTCTTGCAACCATCACTAAACTCACTCACCCTCAAATAGTCTTCACAAAATTTTATAATCCCATCCCTGCTAGCCATATAAACTATTTAAAATTGATTTAAAAACCTCAGGTCTCCGCTATTAAAAAGCCTAATATCATTGATCCCGAATTTCATCATGGCTATTCTGTCCATGCCAAAACCGAAGGCAAACCCAGAAAACTCATCCGGATTCACCCCTCCGGCTGTTAAAACATTGGGGTGGACCATCCCAGCTCCCCCCACTTCCAGCCAGCCGGAATTCTTGCAACTGGGGCAAGCTTGACCTCCGCATATCGTGCAGCTTATATCTATCTCAAAACCGGGCTCGACAAAAGGAAAAAACCCCGGTCTTAACCTAATCTTTAATTCCTGTTTAAAAACCCCGGAAAGCATTTCCTTGACCACACTCCTAAAATTAGCAATGGAAATATCCCTGTCTATCATCAGGCATTCCACTTGGTAAAAAGTATGTTCATGACAAGCATCAAGATCCTCATTTCGGAAGGATCGACCCGGGACCAACACCCTAAGAGGAGCGCCGAATTTTTCCATAGCCCTGACCTGAACCGGAGAAGTATGAGTTCTCATGACCAGATCATGTTCTCCTTCTTGGTTCTTCTTGTCGACATAAAAGGTATCTTGCATATCTCGTGCCGGATGGTATTTCGGTACATTTAAAGCTTCAAAACAATAATAATCGCTTTCCAATTCCGGGCCATCAACCACGAGAAACCCCAAAGAAGTAAAAACATCCTCGATCTCGTTTTGAATTATGGTTATCGGATTTAAATGACCCGATCCAATTTTCTCTCCTGGCAGAGTTACGTCAACTATATCAAAATCCTCCTTTTTTCCCACCCTTTCTCTTTTTTCCGCAATCAAGGATTCTAGTTCTTGTTTTATTTGATTAGCCAATCCTCCCAGGTCCTTCCTCTCTTTCTCTTCTAAATCCTTTAAACTTCTCAGAATCTGGGTCAACTCCCCTTTTCTGCCCAAATATTTTTTCTCTAAAAAACTTAGGTCTTCTTCAGTGTCCGCCCTCTCCACCTGTTTTGAAAGTTTTTCTTTAATTTGATTTAATTTTTCTCTCATAATTTAATTAGTTAACTTCTATTCTTAGATGTTCTTGGTCTGGCTTGAAATAAAAAAAAGAATTCCAACAAGGTAAGGGCAATGGCCAGAAACAACACATTGGCCCAAGAAAATAGATCATAGGCTTGCAAGACCAATATCGACACTATCAGAAAGGAGAATAAAAAAGACTGGCGAAAGGCATTTCTGACTGAATGGAAAGCTAATTCCTTTTTTAATCCTACAAACCTTATCACAAAACCCAAAATAGCGAAAGCCCCGCTCAAAGCAAAGAACAAAGAAACATAAAAAAGACTGAGCCCCAACCAATTGGTGGCAAAAGGGTCCACTATATAAACAACATAAACGAATACGCCCCAACAAACCAAATCACAAAGGGCCATTAAAATTAAATAACTTCGCAAGGTCATGTCTGCTAAATATAATATTAAAAAATTAACTTATTCTTGTTTTAGGTGAACAGTAGAGGTGGGGAAGGCCATATCTATTTTTTCTTCCTGGAACTTCTTGGTTATGGCCAAATTGATCCTCTCTCTGGTTTTCATATATTCCACATATACCGGGGAATAAATATAGAAGGCAGTTTCAAAAACAAGACTGGAATCACCAAACTCCTTAAAGGCGACAAACTCTACTTCTGTTTTTTCTTCTTGCTCAATTATTTGCTTAATTAGATCAGGGATTTTCTTCAATTTTTCCAACTCGGTTCCATAGACCACCCCTACCCTAAAAACAACCCTCCGATGTTCCATAGGACCGAAATTTCTAACCTGAGAGGAGGTTAAAATGCTATTGGCCACTATCAACTCTTCTCCTTCCAGCAGTCTAATTCTGGTGGTCTTGATCCCTATCCTCTCTACATTCCCCATTTTATCACCCACCACTATAAAATCACCTATCTTGAAGGGCTTGTCCAGCAGAATGGTCAAGGAACTGAAGAGATCTCCCAAAACACTCTGTAGAGCCAGGGCAATGGCCACACCTCCGATTCCCAAGCCAGCAATCAAGGAAGTAACATTGACACCCAGATTAGAAAGAACCATAAGCAAGGCTCCCAACCACAAGATCACCCTGACAACCGAACCGCCCAATTTGATAATACCTTCACCCTCTCCTTCTTTAGTCTCTATCAGCCTATCAACTCCATAGTTAACCAATTTTTCCAAAAACCGGACAATATAGTAAACCACCCCTGCCAAAAAAATAATGAATATAAAGTTTTTGACCCAGGCCGGCAAAACTAAGAAAAAATGAGCCACATAAAAGGATACAATCACATAAAAAGGCCAATGAATAGCCCCGAGGCTATCAATGAACAGATTATCAATCTTGGTTTTAGTGGCTTGAGAAATTTTCTTTAATTTAGCCAAACCAAAAAGATAAAAAACTTTTAAAACTATCAGGGTGATAACAAAGACCAGGAGAGCTATGGTCCAAGATTCCACCGAATTGCCCAAGAAAGAATGATTAAAGATTGGATGTTGCCACATAAAATTTTAAATTATTTAAAGCTTAATTCCTTATAAAAACTAACCTTCCAGCTCTTTCTTTTTTTGCTCTAATCTTTTCAGTTCTTCTGCCGCCTCTGCCCTTTTTGACTTCTCTTTATCAACTACCGAGTTTGGAGCTTTTTTTAAGAAAGCCTCGTTGTTCAGCTTAAGTTCAATATTTTCCAAGAAAGCTCTCAGCCTATCAATTTCCTTAACTATTCTTGCCTTTTCTTTTTCTTTATCCAAGGCTCCCAGTAAATAAATTTCCACCCCTTTTTCGATTAAATAAATAGAGTCAGGGACCTCTTCTCCTTCTGTTTTTATATCCAGTTCTTTAATGCCCGTTCTCAGGCCCTTAATAATCTCTTGATTGGCCTTCAATAGATCCGCTTTTTCTCCGGCATAAACAACCGCCTTTAGCTTCCTGTCCGGCTCCACCTTGTTTGCAGCTCTGGCGTGACGAATAGAGCTGATCAGGTCCTGAATCAATTCAAAGTTTTTCTCCCTTTCTCCAACTGACTCCAACTTATATTTTTCCTCTTTCGGCCATTCAGCTATTATTAAATCGCTATGATTGAAATGGCTCCATATACTTTCACTTATATAAGGCACATAAGGATGCCATAACTTCAAAAGATCTCTTAAAACACTAAAAAGAATATAGCTTTTGAGTTTTTGATTTTTTTCAAACTTACTAACCTCCAAATACCAATCAGCTAATTCATGGTGAGTAAAGTCCCTAAGCCTCTCGCCCACAGAAGAAAAACTATAATCGGCTATCCCTTGAGTGGTCTCTGACACTAATTCCTCCATACACTTCCAGATCCAAACATCGGCATCAGTGGCCTGCTCCAAAAATTCTTCTTCCCCGACCTCTTCTTCCTTATAAGTACTCAGGATAAACCTGGATATATTCCAAAGCTTGTTAACAAAATTTCTAAAACCGGCTACTTTTTCCTTGCTCACTTTCAAATCATGACCAGGACTAGAGCCGATAAGGAAGGACAAACGAGTAGAATCAGTACCGTATTCTTCAATCAAGTCCAGGGGGTCGATAGTGTTGCCCTTGGATTTACTCATTTTTTTCCCTTCTCCGTCCAAGACCAATCCATGAAGATAAACATCCTTAAAAGGGACCTCTTCAACCGCATAAGAGGTCATAATAATCATCCGAGCTACCCAGAAGAACAGGATATCATAACCCGTCTCCAAAACAGATGTGGGATGATATTTCTCAAAATCACTTGAATCGACTTTAATTTTACCTTCCTCGATCTTTATCTCTTCTGAATTGTGGGCCATAGTGGCGAATGTCCAGAGGCCTGAGGAAAACCAAGTGTCCAAAGTGTCTTCTTCTTGAACCCAGCCATCCTCCTCAGGATCGGCCACTCCCACATAGATTTCCTCCCCTTTGTACCAGACGGGAATTTTATGACCAAACCAAATTTGCCTGGAAATACACCAATCTCTCAGATTGTCGATCCAAGAGAAGTAATTTTTTTCAAACCTGTCAGGAATAATATTGATCTTATCGTTTCCCAGGATACCCCCTCTCACGGCAGAAGAGCACATTTCCTTTATTGATTTTTGAAATTTAGGAATCTTTTTGTTGACATCTATAAACCACTGCAAGCTGGGCAAGGGCTCGATAGGGCTATTACATCTATAACAAACCGACAAACTGTTTTCAACCTCCTCCTCTTTTATCAGAAGTCCGGCTTGCTTCAATTCTTCTACTAGTTTTTTCCTGGCTTCAAGTACAGAAAGATCGGAAAACTTACCCAGGCCGGCCCTGATCTTACCATCTTCATCTATCACCTTAACCTTATCCAAGCCATGTTTTTCAGCCAAATCCCAGTCAACAACAGAGTGAGCGGGAGTAAGGCCCAGAGCGCCTGTCCCGAATTCCATATCAATGCCGGGATCGGCGATTATCTTCAACTTTAATTCTGCCCCGAAAAAGTTCAGAGCAAACTCTTTTCCTATATAATCCTTATACCTTTCATCTTTAGGATTAACAGCCACCGCAGTATCTCCCAGCTTGGTTTCCGGCCTGGTGGTGGCGATAGAAAAGGGAAAATCCTTACTATATTTAAAAGTATATAGTTGGGCCTTCTGTTCGTGGTATTCTACCTCATCATCAGAAAGAGTGGAGTGACAATGAGGGCACCAATTAACTATCCTTTCCCCTCTATAGATCAAACCGTCGTCATACATTAATTTAAAAACACTCCTAACCGCCTTGGTCCTAACTGCATCCAGAGTATAGACCTCTCTGCTCCAGTCGCAAGAACTACCCATTTTTTTTACTTGATTTTGGATAGTGCTATGAGAATCAGAAGCGAATTGTTCCACTCTTTTTAGAAATTCATCTTTTCCCAAGTCATACTTGGTCTTACCCTCTTCTTTTAAAATTTTACTCTCTACCTTTGCCTGAGTGGCTATGGAAGCATGATCTGTTCCCGGAACCCAGAGCGTCCTATAACCTCTCATCCGATAAAAACGAATCAAAACATCCTGAAAGGCAAGCATGGCTGCATGACCCACATGGAGAGTTCCTGTAACATTAGGGGGAGGAATCACTATGGAATAGCTGGGAGCTTTTTTGTCCAAATCCAAATTATCAGGATTAAAATACCCCGAATTTTGCCATTTCTCATATAATCCCTGTTCATATTTTCGGGCCTCGTATTGCTTCGGCATCTGCTTAGTCATATTATCAAATTAACAAAAAGGCTCTTTTTTTGCAAGTTTTAAAAAAATTTCTCAAAACTATTAATTTAGGAAAACCCCTTGACACTCTGATCATATTTTTATAATATTTTTAACCATATCAAGACACTGTTATCTATCATCGCTTAAAAACAAATTTGAATTTAATAACAATATGAAGAAGAAAGAAGATCAATTTTTTGATCAAATAAACAAATCCTCCCATATTCTAATTACAGGTCATGCTCCCTGGAATGAAGAAATGGTCAGCAACGCGCTGGCTTTAAGGTTGTTTTTGGAAAAAATGAACAAGAAAGCGGAAGTGGTGATAGAAAACGGAGAAGAAATAAACTTTTTAAAACCTTCGAGAGAGAACTTTTCTATCTTCTCCGGTTTTGAAAATATCAAAAAAGAATTGGAAGAGGTAAAGGACTATGTGGTTTCTATTAATATCTCTGATACGGAAATAGAGAAGATAAAATACAAAATTAATAAAAATTACTTAAACTTCTTTATCAGCCTCTCTCAAGGACAGATATCCCCGGAAGATGTGTCAGTAAAGAATGCTGGATATAAATATGATCTAATTATTACCTTGAACACTCCTGATCTGGACCTTTTGGGCTCTATCTACAAACAAAACACAGAATTTTTCTATAACACTCCGATCATAAATATAGATAATCAAGCATCAAACGAAGAATATGGTCAAATAAACTTGGTGGAAATCACATCGGTCTCGGTAGCAGAGATATTGTATTCCCTTTTTACAAAACAAGCCAAGGAAGGATTGATTGATGAAAGAATAGCAACAGCTCTTCTGGGAAGCATAATCTATAAGACCAAGAATTTCAAAACCTTTGTCAGTCCCAATGTTTTGCAAGTCACCTCCCAGCTCATTTCCTGGGGAGGAGATAAGGAAAAGATTATAAATAAATTTTACAGATCTCGAAAACTGAACGCCTTAAAACTGTGGGGCAGGGCCTTGAACAATCTTTCCAGTTTAAAAGGTATAGATAATAAAATAATCTGGACCACTTTATCCGACCAAGATTTTAAAAATACTGAAACCTCGGAGAAAGAAATCATAGATCTGATCGATGAAATAATAGTTCATCTTCCTGATGTCAACGCCGTGGCTATATTTTATGAAAAGGAGGGTTCAAGTAATTTTATAATCTACTCTCATAAGAATATCAACTTAAAAAATCTTTTAAGCAAATATTCTCCTGTGGGAAACGAAAAAGTGCTGCAGGCTAAGACCTCCTCTCCCTTAAAAGATCTTAAAAAGGAGGTCGTAGCAAGCCTTTTAGAACAGATAAAAAAAAGGGAGGGATAGCTGAATAAGTTCAGGCACATTTTGGACGGCGAAGCCGGACAAAATGAATGCAAAT
>CAZWNU010000004.1:37692-56755 GCA_964635515.1 uncultured Gammaproteobacteria bacterium | reverse complement strand
TTCTATATTCTAATTTTAATAGATTTTATAAAAAAATAAAATGTCCGGAAGAGTTGAGGATAGATCTGTTTTTTTATCCCAGGATGAACTGTTAAAAATCTCTCCTAAAAATAATTTCTATTTTTCTCTTTAAGGAGGTGTTTTGTTTTTGTTATTTTTGATATAATATAAATTAGTTTTTATTTGTTCGCCTGTCTGGATTACAAAAAAATTGTTTTTGTTTTATATAAAATATGATAAAATAAAAACATGAGTTAATTTATCCAGGCCGGTTACCTGTCTGGATTACAAAAAAATTGTTTTTGTTTTATATAAAATATGATAAAATAAAAACAGCCATTAATTTATCCAGGCCAAAAGAGTGATTAATCTTTTAGGTCTTAATAGAAAGGGGGTGAACTATGATTAAAAAAATTACATTTGGAATGTTGGTTGCAATCTTTGCTTTCGCCACTTTGTTTAGTGTCACCGCTACACAGGTAGAGGCTCAGGGAGCAACCGATTTCACCTGGGGTCAAGACTATCCTTCAGCTATCGGTTTGTCTGGTGAGGATCCCAGGGATATGGCAGCTAACATTGTTGGAGTTATTTTGGGATTCTTGGGTATCTTGGCAGTAATAATCATCTTGATAGGTGGTTTTAAGTGGATGACAGCAGCTGGAAATGAAGACAAGGTAGGTGAGGCTAAGAAAATTATTGTGGCCGGTATTATTGGTTTGGTAATAATCTTCGCCTCCTGGGGAATCGCTAACTTCGTTCTCGATCGGCTTTACACAGAAATTTAAAAAAATCAGAGGCTTTGTTCTCAGAACAAAGTCCTCTGTCCTAAGAACAAATTTCTTGGTCTTAGGACAGTGGATTTTAATTGTATCTCTAAAAAATTTAAGGTTATGCCTGTAAAGTTTTTAAATTTTCTGCTAGTGAATCTTTTCTTGTTTTTATTCTCTTTTTCTTTTTTTACTCCTTTAAACGTAGCTCAAGCGAATCCTTCGGACGATGGATACGGGCTAGACAAGACTAAAGATGAGGTTGATGGATTGAGGGATGATGAAGTGAGTGAGCTTCTAGGAAGTATCATAGGGGCTGTTTTGGCGTTTGTAGGGGTTTTGTTTTTTATTTTAGTGGTCTACGGAGGCTTGCTTTGGATGACTGCCAGAGGGAATGATCAACAAATAGAAAAAGCTAAAAATTTAATAGGAGCAGCTGTTGTTGGTCTGGTTATAGTTCTTTCCGCTTATGCCATTACCGCATTCATAGGAACAACTTTAACCGAATAAAATGATAAGAATTTATAACATATTTAAAAACACATTCTTGATTTCTGTTCTTTTTTTAGCAATTGGCGCTGGCCCTGTTTTGGCTTATGACTTTAAAAGTGACGGGGGCCTGGATACCACGGCTCAAAAAACAGGACACCTGGAGATACCTCTTTTAAGTGGTGATAATCCTCTTGGTATCATCGGGGTTGTTATCGGAGTTATTCTTTCCTTGTTGGGAGTGGTTTTTCTAATCCTTATTATTTACGGAGGGATATTGTGGATGACAGCTGCCGGAAACGAGGATCAGATAGCAAAATCCAAAAAAGTTATCAGAAACAGTATTATTGGACTAATCATAGTGGTTGGTGCTTACGCTGTAACGGTCTTTCTGGGTAGTAGTTTAAATTAATTTATGATAAACAAAAAAATAAAACTTTTTCTTTTTTTCTTTGCTTTTCTGTTTTTTTTAGTGCCTATCACAGCCTCTGCTCAGCTCAACCTAGGAGATGCCTTTGGAGATCCTTTGGAAGAAGTAGGAGAGGGAGGGGGTTATGACACCGATCAAGATTCAGTAATACCTATAGTTCAAGTAGTTATCCAAGCCCTTTTGTCTTTATTGGGTGTTATTTTTTTAATTCTTGTCATTTACGGAGGGATATTGTGGATGACAGCCAGTGGAAACGAAGATCAAATAGCAAAATCCAAAAAGATATTAAGTGCTGCTATTATCGGTTTAATTATAGTAGTATCAGCTTATGCTATCAGTTGGTTTGTTCTTGAGCAACTAACTGAGGCAACTCTGGACACATAAATAAAGTAAACCATTAATTAAATGTCTAAAATCATTAAACAACTATTTACACTTTTCTCTTTAATTTTTATCTTAACTCTACCCTATTTCGTTTTTGCCGGATCAGCCGACCCCATGGCGGAATTGCAAGAGGCGGGGGAAGGAGGAGGGTATGAAAGCGTAGATAGCGCCAGTGCTTCCGCTATAGCAGGAACAGTTGTTAATGCTGTCTTAAGCTTATTAGGAGTAATTTTTATAATACTAATAGTATATGCTGGAATAAAGTGGATGACAGCTGGGGGTAATGAAGAGCGAGTAAAAGAAGCAAGGACCACAATTACCAGGGCCATTATCGGTCTGATTATAGTAGCCGGTGCCTGGGCAATTATGATTTTTGTATTCGAACGTCTTTTATGGGGATAAAAAAAACAAAAAAAATCATTGTTGGCACTATCTTTTTTCTTCTTTTAACAGTGGGCTCATTTTCTTTCTTTCTTCCGGAAGCAGCAGCCCAAACTCTAGGAGGTGATACTGCTGACAAAATAGGAGACCAGACTGATGCTTTTAGGGATACAGCTGATTATGACAGTGGAGTTAGTGTTGGGGGTGTTATAGCGGTTGTAATAAAAGCTGCTCTGGGTTTCATGGGAATAGTTTTTCTAACTATTATTATAATAAACGGTTTCAGATGGATGACAGCCGGGGGCAATGAAGAACAAGTAAAAAAATCCCAACAAGCTATAAGTAGGGCTATAATCGGTTTAATAATAGTAGCCGCCTCCTACGCCATAACTTACTTTGTCTTTGATGTTCTGGCCGGTATTGAGGGAGGAGGAGGTCCCGGGGGAGGTCCCGTATTCTAAATAAGGCCTGATATTCATATCAAATAAAAATGACTGCTTAAGCTTAAGCAGTCATTTGTTTTTGGCTTTTGGTGCCAAGGTCAGTCATACCAAACCCTGGCACCAAAATCGATCTTCCTTCCGGAGTATACCCCGGATTCTTTAAAAGTTTCCTGTTCATACAACCTATCATCTCCAGACCAGCGGATGTTAAGGTGGTCTGGGACATGGGTCGTAAAGAAGAACAAAGCCTCACTCGGCCTGATCTCCTCCACGATGTTTCTCGTGGGGTGATACAAATAGACGGTTCTTCTATTGTCCTGGTTTATTAAAACACCTTGGTGTGAACCGGCTACCTCACCAGCGCGCCCCTGCTCGACCTGAGCTGCCATAGACCGGGTGAGTTCAGCTTCCGCCAAACCTCTTTCCGCCCGAGCCATTGACTCGGGCGAGGTTGTGGGAGTCAAGATTCCCACTGAGCTCTCTGAATACCTCACACCCCCAGTCTCCCCCGGTGTGAGCTCTGCAGACCGCCTGCTAGGCCCGACCGAGCAAGCAGATGCAACCATCATGATCACTATCACTACTAGTGCTGCCAAAATTTTCTGTTTTTGCATGATCTCCTCCTTTTATAGGTATTGTGGATGTTGTAGATGTTTTTTTAAAGTTCAAACCTTGATACATTAAAGCATATAAAATTAATTTTGTCAATACAAAAAGGGTCTTTTTTTCTTTGTGACAATATGTTATACCTCATAATTATAGCCCTCTGATGCGTTGTTGTGGAATATCTTTTAAAGTGCAATAAAAACTGGGCAAGACTATTTTTTTTTGCAATAAAAAAGGGGCCGGCTAGGCCCCTTTTTTTATATAAAATTAATTTATGGCCTAATATCCGACCCCTAGCCCTAAAAGCTTATTTCCTAATCATTTTTTAATAATTAAGAAAATCATAGCTCTCAAGGCTTGTTGGTCAGCCTTCTACCAATCTTTAGTAAAATTAATTTAATTGATTTGATTTAATTAATTCTACTGTGACATTTTGTTTTTATTTTTGTTTTTTTAAGAGTTCAAAAGTTTTTAAGCTTAGTAGAAAGCAAAGAGGTTTGCCCAAACAAACAAGTTTAGGAAAACTTCTTTCTGATATATAAATGTAAAGAACTTACTCTAATTTATATAATATCATATTTTTGATCTTTGTTCAAGTGCTTTAAGTGCATTTTTAGTAAAACAAGGTCAGAATGTTACTTTCTTAATATTTTGCCTAAGAATAGCGCAAACATTTTATATCCACAACGAAAGTCCACGGATTTGTGGACTTTCACGAAAAACTTATCCACATAAATCACAGCTTATCCACAACGAAAGTCCACGGATTTGTGGACTTTCACGAAAAACTTATCCACATAAATCACAGCTTATCCACAACGAAAGTCCACGGATTTGTGGACTTTCACGAAAAAACACGAAAATAATTCATAAAAACGAAAGTCCACGGATTTGTGGACTTTCATAATTTGTAGGATTTACTGAAAAAACGAAAGTCCACGGATTTGTGGACTTTCACGAAAAACTTAAAATTTGAGGTCTGGGCGGGATTCGAACCCGCGAATAAGGGTTTTGCAGACCCTCGCCTTAGACCACTTGGCCACCAGACCCTAAATCTAGCTCAGTAATATAAATAAAATATATCAGATTTCTAATTTAAACTCAAGGCGCTAAGGCTTAAACCAAAAACACATTATCGTTCTTCAGAATCGTCTTTAAGGGTCCTGGGGGCAATTTTTTTATCTAAGGATCTCTACTTCTGCTCTTCTAATTCCAAAATGTATAGCATCTTCTTTTTCCTTCATCCAAACATCAATTCTATCCGAATATCTGGCATTCATTCTGTCTCTCACCACAAAAACTCTGTCACCAAACAAACTGGGTATCCTTAATTTCGTTCCGAATGGTAAATGATTGGCTGCCACGGTATTGTTGGCGGTAGAAGTGCACAGATTGTATCCGTTAGCTGTAATACAGGGCTGGTCATTGCATTGAGCCACTTCTGAATTATAGGCGGTTAAAACAGAATTTGTTGTATATTTCAGTTCTCTGTCTTGGTTCTCAGGCAAGCGGTCATTAGTGTAAACAACCACATCTTCCTCTTGGTTGTTTTTTTGCGAATAAAAATTAAAGTTGTTTATGTAATTTTCAAACCTATCTCCGGGTAGAAAACCATTTCCTAAAGAGTCAGCGGAAATAATAATCGGAACCCCGAAAAGAAGGGCTCCTGAGGCCAGTACAGCCAAAACAAAGCCAGAATAGCCGCTAAAAACCTCCTGGAAATGTATTCTTCTTTTTGTGAAAATAAGCTTAACTGCTTCCTTGTTTGTCATATATTTAATATAAAAAACTCCTGTTTTTAAAACCAAGGAGCTTAAACCTTACTTTCTTAGCACAGAGTAGCTGCTATGTCAATATTTGGCAACAAAAAAAGGCACTTTTGAAAAAAGCACCTTTGAAAAATTTTACCTTAATCTAGAGTCTTTATTTTACCACCTCTCCTTCAATCACCTCACCTTTTTTTCTATCTTTGCCTGGATTGTCTTTATCATCATCTTTTTTGTCATCATCCTTTCTAAACATATAGAGTTGTTGAATAACCATAGTTATATTGAAGACCAACAAATAGAGAGTGAAAGCGGCCGGCAGGGTAGCTCCGATAAAAACGATCAAAAGGGGCATGAAATAGACCATTTGCTTATTTATGGTGACAGCCATACTCTCCTCCTTGCCCTCTTCAGGCTTAGTTTCCGGTTTTCTGGACAGCATCATTTTCATTTGGAAAAATGAGGCTATACCGGCAAAAATCGCTAGTATAATATTAGGACTGGAAAGATCAAGAAATCCAAAAGCCATAGTATCAATGATCTCGGGTTTTTGTATAAAGGAATAAACAAGCTCCAGAGACTCTTCTCCCAGGCCTCTTCTAAAAATCTCTACAATGGATATAAAAAAAGGTAGTTGAATCAAAAGGGGAAGGCAGGAAGAAAGGGGGTTGACCTTGTTGTCTTTATATAAATCCATCATAGCCTTGCCCATCTTCTCCCTGTCATTTTTATATTCTTTCTTTATCTCTTCTATTTTCGGTTGAAGTTCTTGCAATGCTTTCTGAGATTTAATTGACTTTCTGGAGAGAGGCAAAAAAACCAATCTGACAATGATGGTTAACAATATTATAGCTAAACCAAGGTCTTGAGCCGGAACATTGTTATACAAAAAAATCAACAAGTTAAAAATAGGTTGATAAAAAACAATTTTTAGTAATTCGAGCATAAAATCTATAGTTTAGAAAAATTAATTTAAGGGGTCAAAACCACCCTTGCTGAAAGGATTGCACCTCAAAACTCTCCAAACGGTTTTTGCACCGCCCTTTAAACATCCGTGCTTTTTTATAGCCTGAATACCGTAATCAGAGCAAGTCGGAACAAAACGACAATAACCGTAAGGAAAAAAATGCTTAAATACTCCGTGATCAGGAGAAAGTGTTTTCTGATAAAACACAATTACGAGAACCGCTACTGAAGTAGGTAGCTTTCTAAGGAAAATGAACATGATTAATAATAAAAACTTTATAAAAGTTTAAGTTTTTTAAGGTTTTTAAGAAAAGAATTTTCCAGCTCCTTAAAGCTCTTTTTTTGGGACTCCGGCAAAACCACAATCACAATATCAAAGCCAGGGGCTATTTTATCGAGATGGTTCTTGATTATTTCCCTTATTCTTCTTTTTGTTTTATTTCTTTCTACAGCTTTCTTGGAAACCTTACTACTCACTATAACACCAAACCTGTTTTCTTGAAAGTTGTTTTTGACAATCTTTGCTCCCAAATTCTTATCAAAACCAGAAAGACCCTTTTGAAAAACATGATCAAAGTCTTTTTGCTTAGTTAAACGATTCCTTTTATTTAACATAAAAACAAAAAAACAACTGCTCCTTTTTTAAAAAACAGGTTGTTTTTGCAAATAGGGCGCTAATTAGGAACAGAGACTGTTAACTCTTTTCTCTCCTTGCTTTTTCTATTCTTTAAAACATTTCTTCCGTCCTTAGTCCTCATTCTCGCCCTAAAACCGTGTTTTTTCTTAGCTCTTCTTTTGTTTGGCTGGTAAGTCCTTTTAGGCATAATTTTAACATTAATCTTTTTCTTTTTGTGCTACACCAACTAAGGTAACACCTTTTCTCTTATTAGTCAATTGCCCTTAGAGCACCCTTGCCAAAAAAAAGGTTTTTATATATAATAAATATTGATTTATTTATAGAAATTAAAAAGTAAGTTTTAAAGTATGGCTAATAAAAAACAGAAAATAGACACTGCGGTTTTAGATAAAATCAAGAAAAACCTTGAAGAAAGAAAAGAGCAAATTTTAGACGATCTCCGAGATATCAGTGAAAAGCAAGGTGATGAATATAAGGTTAAAATGCCTGAATATGGTTACAAGCCGGATGAAAACGCTCAGGAAATAAGCGAATATTCAACCAATTTGGCAATGGAAAATATTTTAGAAAAAAATTTAAGAGATATAAACAATGCGCTGGAAAGAATTGAAAAAGGCACTTATGGGGTTTGCAAATATTGCAGTAAAGATATAAATGAAAAAAGGCTCTTGGCCAGACCGGCAGCCAGCGCTTGTATTGAATGTAAGACCAAACTTCAAAAAAGCTAGAAACATGAACTCTATTAATAAAAATAAAGCAGCTGCTTGGTTTGCAATAGCTGTTTTATTTTTAATTGCAGACAGGTTGTTAAAATCATTGGCCAGTGCCGGATTTTGGAGAGAGCCTTTTTCTCTTGTGGGAGACCTCTTTTCTTTAAATTTTTTCAAAAATTATTATATTGCTTTTTCAATATCTTGGATAAAAGACCCCTTCCTGAGCCTGTTAATCCTGTTTATTATCATAGGGTTGATTTACTGTCTTATCTATTTATATAAAAAAAACAGCCCTGTAGAGGAAATGGGCTTGCTTCTTTTTTTAACTTTGGGAGCCATTAGTAATTTTTTTGACAGAGTAAAATGGGGATATGTAATTGACTACTTCGACCTAAAATATTTTACCGTATTCAATATTGCCGACATTATGATTGTGCTGGGTGCAGGTGGGCTGATTTGGCTAAGAGTTATCAAGAATACTAAATAATTGTTATTTTTCTCTTAGAAAAAGATAAAAACTCAAACTTTATCTTCGTGCTGTCGGAGGGCAAGATCTCAGTGGTCCTTTCTGCCCATTCTAAAAGGCTGACAGTGTTGGTTTGGCCCAGATAATCCTGAGCGCCTATATTCAAAAGGTCTTTGGAGGATTTTAACCTGTATGCGTCAATATGACAGAATTTTTCAATTTTTCTTAGTTTTGCCGAATAAACCTTCATGATCACAAAAGTGGGACTGGAGATGTTTTTCTCCACCCCCAAACCAGTGCCCAGGCCTTGAGAAAAAACGGTCTTTCCTGACCCAAGGTCGCCAAACAGGGCTATAACATCCCCTCCTTGCAATTGCTCCGCAAACCTTCTTCCCAAGTCAAAGGTTTCTTTTTCTGAATTAGTAAAAACCTCTTTAAACATTTTACAACAAGAAAGAAACAATCATCTCTTGGATTGTTTTTATATAATATTTAATTTGAAGAAAAAATTAGTGGGTTCGAGAGGAGTCGAACCTCTGACCTCTTGGGTGTAAACCAAGCGCTCTAACCAGCTGAGCTACGAACCCTTCTAGAAATTTTCTTTAAGAGGGGTGCCGAAAGAGGGACTCGAACCCTCACCCCCCAAAGGAGACTAGCACCTCATGCTAGCGCGTCTACCAATTCCGCCATTTCGGCATATCAATTAAAAAATTAACTGACCTTTTTCTCTTTTAATTTCTTTTTATACCCTCTTTTTAGAAAATAAAGCTTACTTTGTTTAACCTTGGCCTGCCTTTTAATCTCGATCTTTGTAATAGTGGGGAGTTTTAACGGAAATATTTTTTCCACTCCAATTCCGTTGGCAACCCTTCTTACGGTAATACTGCCTCCATTTTCAGAGTTATGCTTTTTAGCAATAATAATTCCCTCAAAATACTGAACCCTTTCCTTTTCTTCCTTTTTCATGTTTAGCTCTTTGATTTTCTGATAAACCCTTACGGTCATTCCGGGTTTTAATTCTGACGCTTGCGGAACATCTTTTTTTTGCTCCTCTTTTTTTACTCCCTCCTCCTTGGATCCAGCCTCGGTTTTAGATTGGCCTTCTTTGTTTTTAGTCATATAATTAAAAATTAAAAAATAGAATCGAAAATTCTATTATTGGATTTCTTCTCAAATTGCTTTTTTATTATCTTTCTTCAAAATATTACAAGGAAAAAGAGTGCATGTCAATACTGAATTTGTTTTTTCAAAAAAAATGATCAGTTTAGATATTTTTTAACAATATCATAGGTTTTCTTAAAAACTTCTTCCTGGTTTAAATAGGTGGTATCAATTACATGATCATAGTTCTTCTTTTCATATGGATCTATTCCAAAATATTTCCTATATCTTTTTTTATCACTAATAGTTCTTTGTCTGATATTTTCCAAAACCTCCTTTGTGTCTTGTGGTTTTTTTCCTTCATTTCTTGAATTTTCATCTTGAAGTTCTTTAAAAATCCTTCTTGCCCCTTCTTGCTCATCCACATCAAAATACAGTTTTAGAGAGTGGGGGATAAAATACCAAGAGGTTCTGCCCTCAATAATAAAATCATCTTCTTTTTTTCCCAGTTCTTCCTGGTATTTATCCACCTCTAAATCGGTGCTCGGGTCAGTTTCTCCTAGTTTATTATACTCGGCTATGGTCATGCCCCTTTCTCTGGCTTTTTGTCGCCTCAATCCTCCAATGTAATACCTGGGCCAATCAAGTTTTTTCGCCAACATTTTAGAGATGGTACTTTTTCCGGCACCAGGGGTGCCACCAATGGAAATTATCATTGAAAACAGTTATTAACTTATTGACCTCCCAATGGCGTGTTCATCTTATTTTATTCGATTTATGAACACCAGTAAAGGTCGTCTTTTTCGTAGTTGAACTTAAAGGCAAGATAGATATAGTCTTCTTCTGTTTTGTTCGCTACAAGGTGTTTATCTTCAGGCTCTATAATCAAAGCACTTCCTTTAGTAGGGGTTATTTTCTCTCCGTTTATAATCCAATATCCGTTATCTGTAAGAAAATAGAATATCTCTGTTTGTTTTTTATGGTAGTGATTTTCTGCAACCTCCCCTGGTTTTATCTTTATTTTCTGCACTAATCCACCCTTGTAGTTAAGGTCCGCCTCATCAAACAAAACCTTTTTACTATATCCTTCTTTTTGCAACCACTCTTTTTCTTCGTTTTTTATGATTTTCATTCATTCTATTTTACTGCTATAGACTTAATTATAATCTATTTTTATTTAAAATAAAATAGCTAAGCCCCACGATCTGAGTGAGTGAAGAGTTTTTGTATAAGTGCCAGCTACGCCACAATTATATTGTGTTGCCGCGTATAATGTCACCTCCCTCCCTTTAGATTTGTTTGCACAAACAATTTTTCGTGCAGCTCCTTGTTGTTAACGAGTTAAATAATTTTATTCTGTGTAGAGCTTATTCTCTTTAAATCTTTTAATACGCCTAACACACCTGCTTTACTATTTTTTCTAGGTTTCTAAGTTGATTTTAAATTGTAAAGTAAAATTTGGCAAACCATGCCAGAATAAAGTATAATGAACAAAAAGAAAGACCTAAAATTTTTTGGTCTTTTAGAATTAAAAATTGAACTTACAATTATGTATTTAGAAAAACTGGAGATTCAGGGGTTTAAGTCCTTTGCCGGAAAGAACAAGCTGGTTTTTCCTGGTTTTGTTAAGGGGAGCAAAAGGGGTATAACGGCTATTGTGGGGCCGAACGGATCGGGAAAATCAAATGTGGCTGATGCGGTAAGATGGGCGCTGGGAGAACAAAGTATGAAGAACCTAAGAGCTAAAGCGGGAGAGGATATAATTTTTTCCGGACCCAAAAACAAAAACAAACAGAATATGGCTGAAGTATCTCTTCACCTAAACAACGAGGATAAGAGGGCAGATATTCCTTATTCCGAGCTGATAATAAGTAGAAGGGTCTATAGAAATGGTGAAAACGAATATTTGATCAATGGCTCCAAGTCCAGGCTTTCCGACATTCAGCTTCTATTAGCTAGAGCAAACGTAGGTCAAAAAACTTATAGTGTAATAGGGCAAGGGATGGTCGAATCTTTTCTAAAAACCACGCCGGCGGAAAGAAAAGATTTTTTCGACGAAGCGACAGGAATAAAAGAACTTCAAATAAAAAGAGAGACTTCTCTTAATAAGCTTATTAACAGCCATAAAAACCTAGAGCAAGCAAAGATGATAGTTTCTGAAATAGAGCCCAGATTAAAAACCTTAACTCGACAGGTCAACAAACTTCAAAAAAAAGGGGAATTAGAAAATGAGCTCAGGGACTTGCAAACCAAATATTTTCGGGTCAAATGGCACTATTTTAACAATAACTTTGTTCAGTTTAACCGAGACTACGAAGAACTGAAAAAAGAAAAAGACAAAAAAGAGGAAGAGCTTGCTAGAAAAAATCAGGAATTCAACAAAATTCAAGAACAAAAAAGTTTAAGTGAAGATTTTTCCAAATGGTCTGTTACTATATCAAAACTACAGGAAAAAAGAGAGGTTTTAATCAAGGACTTATCTTCCTTGGAAGCTAAAAGAGAAGCAAGTCTGGAGCAAAAAGGGAAGGTGGATCTTTCTTGGCTAGAATCTCAAAAGAAAGAAATAGAAGCTCAAATCAGAGAAAACAAACAGGATCTAGAAAGGATTTCTAAGGAGGTTCAAATAAAAGAAGAAGAGTTTTCCATGTCGGAGGAGGCCAAGAAAAGAAGCAAGGAAAAAGTAGACAAAACAAACAAAGAGCTGATGGATATTTTTTCCTCCTCCCCCTTAGAAAAAGAAAATGAGCAAAAGGAAAAGGTTGAAGAACAGCTCTGGAAAATAAATGAGCTTTTAAAAGGTCTTGAGGACCAAAAAGATGAGAGCTCCATAAAAAAAGGGTTGGCTGCTATTAAGAAGAAAATCAGTGATGTTATAAACCTTATTTCCAAGAAAAATGAACAAAAAGAAAGAGATGACCGGAGAAGAAGGCAGGAAGAGTTAAAAAAAGAGCTAGCAAAATGGGAAAAAGAACTTGAGCAAGAAAAAAGAAAGCAAAACGAGAAATGGCTATCCCTGAACTCGAAGAAAGAAAAAAGAAGCGGTCTTGAAAAAGAGAGAGAGCTCCTAAAAAACAGCCTTAAAAACATAGAGGAAAAAATAAACAAGGTTAACAAAAAAGGCTCTCCCAAGTCTCAAGAGCTTTTAAAAAAACAAGAGGAAGAAAGGGTTGAAAAAGAAAAAGAATTAGAAAAGATAAACAAGGAGATCAAAAAAGCTAAAAAAGAATTTGATGAATTAACTACCAAAGAAGAAGAGAAAAGATCTCGTCTGTCTGTTTTACAACAAGAAAGCCAAGTCCTTCAAAGAGAAATAAGTGAACTAAATAACCAACTTAGTAAAACAAAAATAGAATCTACAAAATTCGAAACAAAACTAGAAGACCTTGAAAATGAAATAAAACACAGCTGGGTCGAAGATTTAGAGGACATAAAAGAAAAATCCGACTCTCTAAACCTGGACATGAAAACAGCTGCTGACAGAATAGAAAAAATCAAAGGCCAGCTAAATTTAATTGGGGCAATTGACCCGGAAACAGAGCAAGAATATTATCAAAGCAAGGAGAAATATGATTTTCTAACAGAGCAAATACTTGATCTTAAAAAAGCCATTAACAGCCTGGAAGGAATAATCAAAGAATTGGACAACACTATTAAGCAAAAATTCGACAAAGAGTTTAAAAGAATATCTCAGAAATTTGAACAATATTTTAAAATTCTCTTTAACGGTGGCTCTGCTAAAATTATAAAAATTCCTTATGATCAACTACCTGATGAAGAAGATAACAAGGAAGCTCCGGACAGGGAAGATAAAATAAAGAGTTTAAGTAAATATACATCCACCGGGGTTGCGGGTATTGATATCCAGGTTAACCCCCCTGGCAAAAAAATAACTTTTCTATCTATGCTCTCAGGCGGAGAAAAAGCCTTAACCGCCATTGCTTTAATTTGTGCTATTATCAGCTCAAATCCATCTCCATTTGTGGTCTTGGATGAGGTAGATGCGGCCCTAGATGAAGCCAACTCACAAAGACTGGCTAAAATTTTGGAAGATTTGGCTCACAAAACTCAATTCATTCTAGTAACTCATAACAGGTCCTCAATGCATAAAGCCAATGTTCTTTATGGAACCACAATGGACGAAAGCGGGGTCAGTAAATTTTTGAGTATAAATCTAGAACAAAACAATTCAATCAAAAAAAATAAAAGTTGAGCTATAGTGCAATTTTTGTTTTTTATTTCTTTTTTTTGTGTTATAATTTTAAAAGATAAAACAACTAACTTGTCCTGTTATTATAATTAATTTTTATTTTTAGGTATGACTAAAAAATTTTTTAATATTTTTTTAATATTTTTCCTTCTTTTAACAACAACCGGATGTCAGCTATCTTCTCACGGCGACGACCCCAGAGAAGAAATAACTCTAAAATATTGGAGGGTCTTTGACGGAAGAGATGCTTTTTCAGAGATAATCGAAAGATTCAACGAAAGACATCCCAACATTACAATTGAATATAGGAAAATAAGGTATGAAGACTATAGGGATGAGCTCTTAAATGCCATGGCTGAAGATAGGGGTCCAGACATTTTTACCATTCACAACACCTGGGTAAGAGAGTACAAAAACAGAATAGACACGATGCCGGAAAGCTTAAAGATAAGTAGAATGGTAGAAACAGGAACTATTAAAAAAGAAAGGGAGTTGGTTGTAGACACTGTTTCGACTATGTCGTTGAGAGAATTAAGAAATAATTTTGTGGATGTAGTTTACGATGATGTAGTCATAAAAAATGAATACGAGGAAGAAGAGGTGTACGGATTGCCCTTGTCAGTAGATACTCTGGCCATGTATTATAACAGGGACTTGTTAAATAATGCCGGAATAGTTTCGCCCCCAAAATATTGGGATAGAGAATTTCAAAGATCCGTGGCAGAGCTTACTAAACAAGATTCCAGGGGAAATATTGTTCAGTCTGGAATAGCCATGGGTGGTAGTGATAATATCGAAAGGTCTGTTGATATTCTGTCTATATTGATGATGCAAAACGGAAGTGAAATGATGAATGAAAGAGGAAGTGTGCTTTTTGCCGAAAGCCCAGGGGGCAGCAGGGGTTACAACCCGGGCCTGGAGGCCTTAAGATTCTATACTGACTTTGCCAATCCGGCCAAAGAGGTTTATTGTTGGAATGATAATTTAGACGACTCTATAAAACTATTCACTGAGGGCAAGTTAGCTATGATGTTTGGTTACTCCTATCATGTGCCTGAAATAAAATCAACAGCGCCAAATTTAAGATTTGACGTAACCAGCTTGCCCCAAATTAGCGAATCTTCAAGGCAAATAAATCATGCCAATTATTGGGTCGAGGTTGTTTCTCACAAAAGCGACCACAAGGACGCTGCTTGGAACTTTTTATTGTTCGCTACCCAGGAAGAACAAGCAAAAACATATCTGGATAGAACCAAAAAGCCAACTGCCCTAAAGTCGTTGATTGAAGAACAGAGAGAAGATGAGGACTTAGAAGTTTTTGCTGATCAATTGCTAACAGCTAGGAGTTGGTACCAGGGTTATGACTCTTCTGCTATGGAGGAGGTTATGAGAGAAATGATTGATGATGCCAGAAACAACCCTCAAGAAATAGAAGATGCTATTACCAGAGGGGCCTCTAGGGTAGGTCAAACCACTCGTAGATGACCAAAAAATTTACAAAAAGCTATTAATTATGTTAAAACTATTTAAAAAGGTATTTTTTATTACTTTTTTCGCTACCAACCTCCTTTACCTAAAAACAAAAGAGGTTAAGGCTACAATTGTTCCAGACGCTCCTGAAAATATTGGGGAGCCAGGAGGATCAGACTACCAAAGCGGCTCCTATGATCTCGATGACCTGGTAAGCATTTTTATTAACGTCTCTCAATTTATTTTGGGCATAGTCGGCAGCCTGGCTCTTATTATGTTTGTTTATGGGGGTTTTACCCTTCTTCTTTCAGGAGGAAACAAAGAGTGGGTGGAAAAAGGAAATCAGGCAATAAAAAATGCTGTGATTGGACTTTTTATAGTATTTCTCAGTTTTATGATAATAGGAATGGTTTTTGCCTTTACAGACGCATCTTCTGATGGAGCCTGGGCAAGGGTTGGTTGGTTTGATTAATAAAATTTTTACTAAAAATAAAAGTTATACAAATATATGGTGAAATTTAATTCACGTAACATATCCGCCAATCAAGCAACAGTGGCAGAACAATTAAAGGCGAAAAGAGAAGAAAGAGGTCTTTCTTATAAAAAACTAGGGAGAAAAACGAACATTAATCCTCGCTATTTAAAGGCCCTGGAAGAAGAAGACTACGAAAAATTACCTAGAGGCATATACCAAAACAAAATTTTAAGAAAGTACACCTCCTATCTGGGCTTAAACACCGAAGAAATAGAAAAACTTTTTTTAAAGGAGAAAAACGCCTTACACCCCTCAAAAAAGAAAAACTTGTTTTCAATAAAAAGGGTTAAATGGGGAAACTTTTTGATTTTTCCAAAAATTTTAAGAAACACTTTAGCTGTAATTGTAGTGCTTTTCTTTTTTGCTTATCTGGGTTCGTACTTAAACGGAGTGTTTTCTCCTCCTGAGCTAAAAATACTTAGCCCGGAAAAGGATAGTTTAATCACTGAAGAAAAAAATATAAATATCCTGGGAAAAACACAGCCAGAAACAGAAGTTTTCATTAATAACAGAGCTATTCTGAGTTGCAATGATGGTTTCTTTGAAAAAGAAATAAATCTTAAACAAGGAGTGAACATCATAACTATAAAGGCTCAAAAAAAATACGGGCAAAAAAAAGTGGTTAAAAAACAAGTCTTGGCTAAGGAAAACTAAAAATCAAAAAAATTTAATCAATATAAAGTCCAAAAATTATGATAACTAAACCAAAAACCCTTCTAAACTCCGATCTTATCTTAAGCAAAGCTGAAATTAAAAAGGGAGATAAAGTGGCCGACCTTGGTTGTGGATCTTCTGGTTATTTTATTTTTCCTGTGGCTACCATAGTAGGAAAAAAGGGGGTGGTTTATGCGGTTGATATATTAAAACACGCCTTAGATATAATAGAAAAAAGGGCAAAACAAGAAGAAGTTGATAACATCAAAAAAGTGTGGAGTGATCTAGAGGTTTTTAAAGGAACCCAAATAGAGACAGAAAGTCTTGATGTGGCTTTTTTGATAAACACCTTATTTCAATCAAGAAAAAAAACAGAGATACTGAGAGAGTCTTCCAGGCTTTTAAAAAAAGGAGGGAAATTGTTGATAGTAGAGTGGGAAAAGGGCGACTCTTCCCTGGGACCTCCCCCTGAATCTCGTATTGGGAGAAAGGAGTTAGAGGGAATAGCTCAGGGGCAAGGCTTAAAAAAAGAGGAGGACTTTATTGCCGGCGAACATCACTATGCTCTTGTTTTTACTAAACTATAAATTATTTTAATTATGGAAAATTTGCTAAGTTTAAATTTTTGGTTTAGCTCAAGGCCACCTAGAATAACTGAAACGTTTGAATATATATTAATCTTTTTTTTGATTTTTTTATTAATATTAGCTGTTTTTTCTTTTATTAAAAAAAGGTCAGGGGGGAAAAGCAAAAATTTTTATATAGGTTTTTGGAGAAAATTTTTTTATTTCTGTTCAACCAACCTGTTTATAGGCACCCTTCTTTTTCTTTTTAATCTAGAAAGGGTATATTTTCTTTCGGCTCGTTTTTGGTATGTACTCTGGTTGGTGTTGATACTTGTTTGGCTTTTCTTTATTTTCCGTTTTGTAAAAAAAATACCAGAAAAGATCAAAAAGGCAGAAAAGGAGGAAAAATATAAAAAATACATACCTTAAAATAAGATTTTATTTAATATTAGGAAAAAATAAGTCTGTGCTCCTTAAAACAAGGGTTGTCTTTAAACCCTTATTTTTTATTTTAAACTTAAAAAAACACTATTGACTAAAAACAAATTAAGCTTTAAAGTTAAGAAAATAAAACTCTAATAAACTAATTTAAAGAACTTAGGAGGGGTTGTAAACTATATGAAACTAAAAAGATATTTTTTAAAAACCTTCTTTATTTTTCTTTTAGTTGTTTTGGCCGGGCCAAGTTTTAATCTAAAACAAAACCAGGTCTCTGGCTCTCAGGTCGAAAAGCCCATGCTTTTGGATGCAAGCGTTGACTCTGAAAATCGGTTGTTGTTGGAGGGCCTAACGGGTCAAAATAAAAAAATAAAGGTCTATTTAAATGGAAGTTTTGAAGATTTTGCTAATATAGGTAAAAAAATAGAGGAAAACGCTTACCCCTTCTCTTATAGATCAAACTTTATTTTGAGCCAAGGAAGGCACAAAATAACGGTCATAGCAAAAGATAAAAACTCCAAGCAACTCTCACCACCTGTAAATTATACTATATCAGCACACGGCATAAAACCGAAAGATCCTGTTAAGCCCATTGTACAACCCAGTATTCCAGCACCCATTATTGTGGAGCCAAAACCTGGATATTTGGCTGATATTAGACCAAAAATAACCGGTCTTACAGCTAACAATACTAAAGTTTTATTTTATTTGAACAAAAACCTGATTGGAAAAACCGACATTGTTTCCGACCCCTCGGGAACTGGGAGTTTTGTTTTTACACCAAGGGAAGACATAAAACCAGGCTCCTATGAGCTGTGGGCGGTAAGCAAAGATCCTTCGGGAAGAAAAAGTGAAAAATCAAACAGGGTCAATTTTTCTATTATTTATCCGGAAAAAGAGGAAGAAGATGTAGACGAGATTAAAGAAGAAGAGGAGGAGGAAGCCGCCGTGAAGGGCATAAAAACCCCTCAAATACTATCACCTGAGAAAAGAAGTTTTTATTATTCAGAAAAAATAACAGTGAGCGGAAAAGTAAATCAAGTGGTGGACGAGTTTAATGTTTATATAAATAACTCCTTAGAAAAAGTTGTTAAACCGGAAATAGAAGACGATGAAAAATCCGTTTTCTCCCATGACTTAAAGAAAATGGAAAAGGGTTCTTATGTTCTATATCTAACAGCGAGCCGAGAAGGACGAGAAGGGCCCAGATCTTCAGAGCTTCAGTTTGAAATAATAGAGCCCAAAATTGACAATGGTGTTAAAAAAGAAAAGCCTACTACCACAGAAACAGAAGCAACCACTACTGACGATAAAATAGATGAAAAAGATGATTTTGTTAGCCAAGAAGTAAAACGCTATATCGTGTTCGGGGCTATTATACTGGTTATACTGGCTTGGTTAATTTGGCTAAACAAGGATTACTTAAAAAAACGGTTCAAAAAAGATTAGTTTTTTAAAAAATCTTTAATTGTAATAAAGGTTTTTTCACGAAAGTCCACAAATTTGTGGACTTTCGCGCTAAGAAGGGCTAACAATCTGGGTGCAAAAATTCACGAAAGTCCACGGATTTGTGGACTTTCGCGCTAGCAACAAGTGTAAAAAACAAAAGTAAAAACAACATAAAAGTCCACAGATTTGTGGACTTTTATGTATACAGAGTGATGGCTATTTTAAAGTTTTTTACTGATAAAACTTTAAGTAAAACCTTTTTAAAAAATGTTTAATTTTTTGTTTAACTTTGGCAAAAAAGTCTTTTTATAGAAATTTTTTGAGTTTAACAACAAACTGTTTTTTAGCTAACATTAAATAAAAATAGGCCCTTTTATTTGGTGGACCCGACCGGATTCGAACCGGTGGCCTCTTGCATGCCATGCAAGCGCTCTAACCAACTGAGCTACGGGCCCCTTCTTTTTTGTTGATACCTTTTAATTATACCATCCAATCCTGCAAACTTCAATACTGCTTGTTGTTATTAGATCTCTTTTCTGTGAAAGTCCACGGATTTGTGGACTTTCACATCTATTTGCTAAGCAGAATGCCTTCT
>CAZWNU010000004.1:0-37592 GCA_964635515.1 uncultured Gammaproteobacteria bacterium | reverse complement strand
GAAAGTCCACGGATTTGTGGACTTTCACATCTATTTGCTAAGCAGAATGCCTTCTTTATGGATTATTTTTTCTACGAAAGTCCACAAATTTGTGGACTTTCGCGTTAAGAAGGGCTAACAATCTGGGTGCAAAAATTCACGAAAGTCCACGGATTTGTGGACTTTCACACATACTTTGTGTGTCCCCACTATGGCTCGAACATAGATCTAGAGCTTAGGAGGCCCTTGTTTTATCCGGTTAAACTATGGGGACAAAAAACAAAAACAGGGATTTCTTTTTTAATATTATTTTTACTTTGACAAAATGTCAATACCAATATAAAATTAAACCAATCTAGGCTTAAAATAAAATTAACTTTAAATATATGTTCAAAAGACATCAAAAAAATTCTACTTTACAAGGAAAAACAAACAACAAAAAAGCAGAAACAATAATAGGGCCCGCTATTAAAGTCAAAGGAAACTTTAAAGGTAAGGGGAACACGGTTGTAGAGGGAGAGCTAGAGGGTAGTTTAAAGACGGACTCTGATGTTTTTGTTGGAGATAATGCAAAAATATTAGCTAACATTAATGCAAAAACCGCAAGAATTGGGGGTAAGGTGGTTGGGGATATTAAAATAGAAGGGCATTTAGACATAGTAGCTTCAGCAAATTTGTCCGGCAACATTGAGTGTTCTTCCGTTTCTGTAGAAAAAGGAGCGGCAATAAATGGTCAATTTAAAATGAGTGGTGTAGAAGATAGCCCTGAAAAAAGCGGAGAGCCACAAAGTCAACAATAAAAATCCTATTTAGCTAAATAAAGTTTAATCTTATGTACGTTTATATATATGATGCTGATATAGAAAAAAGAAAAAACAACAAAACCTTGATTAAGATAGAAGAAAGGGTGACGGAGTTGGGGTTGAACGGAAAGATCGTTAGGTTAAGTGGAATAAAAAATATAGAAAAAGCAATTAAGGATGAACTAAGATATGAAATTAGCACCATGGTGGTGGTTGGAAATGATTGTCTTTTTTATAAGACATTAAATACAATATTGGAAAAGCAAAAAGAAGGTTCAAGCCAAAGAACAAAACCACCTGTCCTAGGAATGATTCCTTTGGAGCCAAAGAGCAGTTTTATAGGAAGGGTCTTGGGCTTGGGATCGGGGAGTGTTGCCTGCGACGCCATTTTGTCTAGGAGAATAAAAAGAGTTAATGTCGGGAAGGTTGGAAAGGGCTATTTTTTGGTTCAGCTGGAAATTAGAGGTAGCTACCATGAAATTAAAATAGGAGACGACTATTCTATTGAAATTCAAAAGCCTTGCGATGTTACTATAGTTAATCCCCCTCTGTCTAAGTGTCCAGGAGAGGAAAGTAATGATGAGTCAGGAAGTGGGGGTCTTAAGCTTTACATTGAACCCCAAAAAAGAAAAATCAAAAACAGAAAAAGCTTTTTGCCTATTGAGAATGTTTTTATAACAAACAAAACGGAAAAAATAATTATTGATAAGTGTTTGGAGGTTAAAGGAGGGGCCGAAGTTTCTTTAACAAATAAAGAAATAAGCTTAATTGTAGGAAAGGAAAGGGGTTTCTAAACTTTAATGTCCCACAAAAAAACAACCCCTCTTAAGGGTTGTTAGGCGGGGCCGACGAGACTCGAACTCGCGGCCTCCTGCGTGACAGGCAGGCGCTCTAACCATCTGAGCTACGGCCCCCATTAAAATAAAACAAAAAGAGCAAAACATGCTTCTTTTTAAAACCTAGACGAACTTTAAAGTTTTATCTAAAATCATATTAACAAAAACAAAACCTAGAGTCAACTATCTTTTCCACTAATTATCAACAAGTTGTAAACAGTTTTAAGGTTTTTGCTTTTTTGCTTTACTTGTTATAATATTCTTACTAATATATAAAAGGTTAAAATAATAGTTCATTAGACTTTAATAATATTTAAAAATAGAAAACCTTATTGGTTTTTTGTTTATTAAAAAAATGGATTTAAATTTTATCTCTATGGATAAAAATCAAGTTTGGCAGGCGGTTTTAGGTGAAATAGAACTAACTTTATCTAAAGCTAATTTCACCACTTGGTTTAAAAACACTTTTATCTCAGAACTTGAGGAAGACAGGGTAACTGTTTGTGTTCCTAATACCTTTACTAAAACTTGGTTGGAAAAAAAATATCACAACTCTATCCACCAAGCCCTAGAAAGTGTAACAAGCCAAAAAATAAAAAACATTATTTATAAAGTTCAATTAAAAAAAGAAGAAGAGGTTGATAAAAAGCCAAAACAAGATTCGAGTGCCGGTCTTGGCTTCAAGGCAGAGACCATAAAAAAAGCCGATTCTAAAAACCAGAGAAAAGAAGCAACAAGCCCTTCTTTTAATAGGTTCGGACTCAACCCTAAATATACTTTTGAAAACTTTGTGGTGGGGAAAGGAAATGAATTAGCGCATGCAGCCGCCAAGGCTGTTACCTCCAATCTAGGAAGAGCTTATAATCCCCTTTTTATTTACGGAGGAGTGGGCCTGGGCAAAACCCATTTGTTGCAAGCGGTTGGAAACAAGATAAGCACTGCTTCAAACAGCAAAATTCTTTATATAACCAGTGAAAAATTCACTAATCACTATGTTCAATCTATTCATGGTGGGAAGGCTAAAGAATTTAAAGAGTATTATCGCAACGTTGATCTTTTATTAGTTGATGATGTTCAGTTTATGGCAGGCAAAGACGGAACCCAAGAAGAGTTTTTTCATACTTTTAATGAACTTCAACAATCAGATAAACAAATAATATTAACCTCTGATAAACCACCCAAGTCTATCCCCGCTCTAGAAAAAAGACTGCTTTCCAGGTTTGAGTCTGGGATGGTGGCTGATGTGTCTCAACCGGACATTGAAACCAAAATAGCCATATTAGAAGATAAGGCCAAAGAAAAAAACTATACTTTAAAAAAAGAAATCTTAGAATTTATTGCTGAAAACATAAAAAACAACATCAGGGAGCTTGAGGGGGCTCTAAATAAAATTATAGCCTTCCATGAATTTAACAATTCAACCCCAACAATAAAAACAACAAAGAGTATTTTAAATGATCTACTGACAAACCTTCAGGCCCAAAACATTACTACAAAACATATTTTAGATGCTGTTTGTAAGTTTTACAGCATAGAATTAAAAAACCTAAAAGGAAAAGGAAGAAGAAAGGAGCTTGTTTGGCCCAGGCAGGTGGCTATTTATTTAATGAAGAAAGAAGTCGACTCTTCTTACCCAACCATAGGAAATGAACTGGGAGGAAGGGATCACACAACAGCTATGCATGGCTTTAATAAAATAAGAGAGGAGTTGGAAGAAAAAAATAACGAAAAAATAAAACAAGAAATAGAATCAATAAAGCAGCTATTAAATGAAGAGTGTGGATAAGGAGTGTATAAACAGGGTCCTCCTTGTTAATAAAGGGTGTTAATATTTTGAGCAAAAAAAATAACAAGTTGTTAAAAACCAAAGGAAGAAAAAGTAGCCTGTGGATATAAGGCGAGATATAAACATTTTTATAAACAACTATCACCAGGTAATGCACAGGCAAAAAACAGGCAAAAAACAATAAAAGAGGGGTTTTAAAACAAAACCGAAAAAATTATCCACCGCCTTATTATTACAATTATCTTTATTTATATAATTAAATTTATATGAGAATAATCAGTTTAAGGGAAAATTTAAAACATGGACTGTCTATGGTTGGTGGTATAGCCGGTAGGAACCCCAACCTACCGATTTTGAATAATGTTTTAATAAAAACAGAAAATAAAAATATAAAATTAATAACAACCGATCTGGAGATAGGTATTGTCAGTACAATAAGAGGAAAAATGGAAAAAGAGGGTGTTTTTACGGTTAATGCTAAAACAATCTCGGACTATGTTAACTTACTTCCGAATAAAAAAATAGAAATTGATCAACAGGGTGAAAATTTAGAAATTAAGTGTGAAAACTATAAAACAAAAATTAAAGGCCAGGTTTCTGATGATTTCCCCTTGATTCCCAAAGTTGAAAAAGAAAATAAAATAAAAATCAAAACAGAGGAATTAAAAAAAGCTTTAAATCAAGTAGTTTTTTCCGTTGCTAGTGGTGATTCTAGGATAGAGCTATCAGGGGTTCTTTTTTCTTTTGACAAAGAAGAGTTAACACTTGCCGCGACTGATAGTTATAGATTAGCAGAGAAAAAAATAAGTATAAAAAGTGAAGACTTAAATGAGATTAATAAGAAAACAGAGGATGAAAACAAAAAAATAATTGTTCCCTCAAAGGCTATACAGGAATTATTAAAAATAATTTCAAGCTCAAGAGAAAAAGAAGAGCATCAAGAAGGTGAAAAAGAAACAGAGGTTTATATTTCTGAAAATCAAATATTGTTTATAAACGGATCAACCGAGTTAGTGTCCAGGTTGATAGAGGGTCAATACCCCGACTATAAGCAAATAATCCCGGATAAAACCAAAACATCTGTAACACTTGATAAAACAGAGTTTATAAGAGCTGTAAAAACATCATCTCTTTTTTCCAAAAAAGGAGTAAATGATATTAACCTTGACTTTCCCGAGGGTAAAAACCAGGTGATTATCTCTTCAGCGTCAGGACAAACAGGCGAGAACATAGTAGAAATAGATGCCCAAAAAAAAGGAAAGGACAACAGTGTTGTCATTAATTATCAGTATTTATTAGATGGTTTAAAAACAATAGAGGAAGACTTTGTAAAACTGGAGGTAGTAGACAACAACACGCCCTGCTTACTAAAACCAGTAAAAAATTCCGACTATATTTATATAATAATGACCATTAAACAATAAGCTCTACTCATTAACCACTATTGTGAGAGCCTTGCTTCTTTTAACCTCCCCGCCCCACAAGTGGGATTCAATAATCACATCATAAACACCCGCCCTTGGTGGTTTTTCCCACCCTATTTCCACCACTTCCTCTTCTGGCGCAACTCTAGAGTATATAGTCTCCCCATCAGTTGAGGTTCCCTTTTCTTTAAAAAAAACATTTATTTTTGAGATTCTTTCTACTGGATTTACACTAAATTCTAAGTCAATGGGAAAGTTAAACTTGTTTAATGATGTTCCATCTCTTGGCGACAACCAAGAAACCCCTAGCTCTTCATTATTAAGATCTCTTTCTTCTAATATTAAGTTAAAATCAATAGATTTTTCAGTACAATTACCAACGTCGTCACAGGCAACTAGCTTTAATTCGTGATATCCATTTTCAAGGAAGCTTATATCGCGATTTAGGTTAAAAGGATAGTTCCTCACCTCCCTTAACAGTTGATCGTTAATATAATAAGAGACACTATTTACACCCCTTGGGGCGGAAACCTCCACTTCTGCTTCTAAAAAGCCCTCTTCTATAATCTCCCCATCTTTTGGGTATAGTAGTGTTAATTCCGGTCTAAATTCTGGTTTGTGAACGTTGTCATACTCGGTTGGAATTGATGAGGTTGAATAATCTTCACTTTCCTCTGCATATCTTTGAACAGCCCTCTCCCAGTTTTCGAACAAAGGGTCTGTACTAGACTCTTTTGGCTCTGAACCCAAAGGGTCTTTTTTGTCTACATAATAAAGAATCGACCTGGGCATGTAAGTATAAGTTTTTTCTTCAATGTATTTTTGAGGGGTGTATTCTGTGGCCAGCAAACCAGAGATGGTATCTATTTCTACTGTTTTTTCAAACTCCAACTCTCCATCAATAGCTGGCTTTCCGGTTTTAATATCCCCGAGCTCTCTAAACTTTTCTCTTGGAGTGTCCCCTAAAACCCTTTGCATATACTCGTTCCAAATAGGAGCGGCCACCCTACTCCCTCCGGACCCTCTTGACATTTGAGAGTTGTCGTTGTTTCCCGCCCAAACACCTGTCACTAAAGACGGAGTGTAGCCTATGGTCCAAGCGTCTCTGTAGTTATTTGTTGTCCCGGTTTTAACCGCTACCTGCCTATTTTCCAAACTTAAGTTTCTATCATTACCAAAAGTAAAAGACCTGGCCCCCTCATCCGATAGTATGCTGTTTATCATTCTAGCAACCTTGGGGTCTAAAACTTTTTCTTGTCTATCCTCAGCTTCTTCTATAACCCTTCCATCCGGCCCCTTTATTTTTAAAACAGGGGTTATGGGGTTAATAAGACCCTCTCTGGAAAAAGCACTAAAGGCATTAGTGTGCTCCAACAACTTAACTTCACCCCCGCCTAATACCAAAGACAGGCCATAACGATCCTTGTCGTTAAAACCCGAGTACCCCAATTTATTAAGCAAACTAAAAACATTTTCCATTTCTGCCAAATAAAGGGCTTTTACGGCAGGTATGTTTAAAGACCCGGCCAGGGAGTCTCTTAAAGAAATTAGACCATGTTCTTTTAGGTTATAGTTTTTTGGTTCATAAGGGTTATCAGGGTTTTGAGAAAAGTTGGTAACCACATCAAACACCTTGGTGTTTGGTGTAAAGCCTTTCTCAAAAAGAGAGGCATAAACAATGGGTTTTAAAGAGGATCCGGGTTGCCTGTTTGCGGTGGCAACATTAAACTCGCCTTCTATTTCTTGACTAAAATAGTTCTTTGACCCCACCATGGCCAGAATCTCTCCTGTCTTCGGATCAATAGAGACCAGTCCGGCATTGCTGGCATTATGTTTTTCAGCGTTCTCTTTTGCTTTTTTTGAAACAGTTTCCTCCGCTATTTTTTGCTTGTATACATCCAAAGAGGTGTGGATTTCCAACCCCCCCTGCTCCAGCATTTTTTGTCCATATTTTTGAGACAAAATACTTTTAACATACATTACAAAGTGAGGAGCTACGATATTAGAGGTTGGCGCCCTGAAGTGGATTTTCTCTTCCTGGGCCTCTTTCATTTCGCCTTCTGTTATATATCCCTGCTCATGCATTAAGTTTAAAATATAGTTCTTTCTTTGGATTAAGATTTCCTTATTAGGACCATAGGGAGAATAAAAGCTGGGCGCTTGCGGAAGGGCGGCTAAAATTGCTGCTTCACCAAGAGAAACATCTTCTACTGACTTATCAAAATAATGTCTACTAGCAGCCTCTACTCCATAGGTGGTGCCACCAAAAGGAATTTCGTTTAAATACATCTTTAAAATCTCGTCTTTTGAAAAACCCTGTTCTATTCTGTAGGCTAATATTAATTCTTTTATTTTTCTGGTAAAAGTTTTTTCCGGGGTTAAAATAGCGTTTTTAACCAATTGTTGAGTTATAGTAGAAGCTCCTGCCATTTCCCTTCTGACAAGATCGGTTACAATTGTCCTAGATATGGCTAACAAACTAAACCCGGGGTGTCTATAAAAATTTCTGTCCTCCATGGCGATAATAGCCTGTTTTACATGGTCCGGAATTTCATCTAACTTCTTTAAAGTTCTTTGTTGCTCTCCGTGCATTTCATACAAAAGGATTTCCCCGGTTCGATCATAAATTTTGGTGCTTTGGGCTATATCTCTTTCCATTAGGTGGTTCGGGTCTGGTAAGTCTTGAGACATCCAGGCTATAACGCCTATTCCTGAAAGGATAAAAAAGAATACAATCAACCCTAGTCCCAAAAAAATTTTTTTGTTAAAGATTAATTTTTTCCACCAAGAAGAGTTGTTTTTGTTGAAGCTCCTCTGTTTTTTTTGGGGACCATAAGAACCCTGTTTATCTTTCCAGGATCTGTGATATTTTTTTTGTGATAGTTGTGGTATGGGCATATTATTAAAAGGTTTTTGTAATATGGTGTGGCCTTTATTTTCTATAAAACTTAGCCGCCTCTTCCGGAGAGATAGAGTTAATTACCAGGCCGGAGCCAAGCTCTACCCCTGCCCACACACTTTCTCTGGGCTCGACTTTAATATAGAAGTGTTGATCTTTGTCTGTGACCACGTTGTGAAGAAAAAAATTAAAAGCGGCATCGATTCCATCCAGTCTTTTTAGTATTTTTTTGAGAAAGTGAGCAAAAGACTTTTTTTCTTTTTTATTTAATAAGGTTATATTATCCAGGTGTCTTTTGGGGAATAACCACACCTCATAGTGGTATTGGCTTGCATATGGAGTAAAAACAGCCACATGTTCGTCTTCAAAAACCCTTCTTGCCCCCTTCATTTCTTTTTTTATTATATCACAGTAGGGGCAACTTTGGTTTTTTATTTGGTATTCCTGTTTTAACTTGGCCTCCTCCCTTAGGTCGTCAGGGATTATTTTTGTGGCAAAAACCTGGGAGTGAGCATGACTTATAGAAGCTCCAGCTCGAGCTCCTTGGTTTTTAAAACAAAGAATATAGTTTAAGTTTTTTTCTTTGCTCAACTCCGCAGTTCTTTTGGAGTACATATCTAAGAGCTTTTTTATTTTTTCCGCACTTAAGTCAGCTAGTTCTTTGTTGTGGTGGGGGGTTTCAATAATAACCTCTTGTTTGCCATAAGCTTTTTCATTATCCGGAGTTACTGCCGGGTAGATGTTGTTTATGCTCAAAAGATCCCATTCTTCAGATTTGTCCTTGTTTATTCTATCGACAATATTTTTTTTGTCAACATTTTCGGGGCAAAAAAAACAATTAGGATCTTTTTTAATAAAGGTTTTTTCTTTCGTGTCTCTGGGCCGGGCCGCTCTCCCGGGGGTGATTATAACGTATTTATTGAGTAAATAGGATTTTCTTATCTCAGATTTTTTAGAAGACATACAAAAAAGACATAGATTAATTATTTTTACCCTTGATCTTTTTAGTTTGATCAAGATATTAATTTGAATTATATCAAAATAACCGAACTATTTGAAGTAAGCTTAAGAAGGTGTTAAAATATAAAAAAGATAATTAATAATTAACATTATATTTTATGGGAGGAGCTTGGTTTCCTATATTAATTGTTGTGGTTGCGGTTATCCTGGCCTTGGTTATAAAAGCAAAGCTGGAATAAGAAACTTTAAAAAACCCCTTAGATCAAGACAATCAAGGGGTTTTTTAATTTTTTCTTACCGAGGAGCGGTTAAAAAGGTTTTTTCCTAAAGTTGTTGTTTTTGTAAGGGGGGCTTTTTTGTTGACCTCCCTTGGGTGTTTCTCCTTTTTTGTCTTTCCAGAGAGGTTCGTTTTCTTCCAGGCCTTTCATGGTAAGGTTTAGCCTTCCCTGTTCATCCACCTCCTTCACCTTGACTGTAACCTGGTCCCCTTCACTTAAGAAGTTTTTAGGGCTGGAGATATGGTAGGGAGCCATTTCGCTTACATGAACCAATCCGTCACTACCGGGCAAAACCTCAACAAAGGCTCCAAAGTCAACCATTCTAACAACCGTTCCGGTGAATTTCTCCCCTGGCTGAAATTCATGAGTAAGCTCTTTTATCCATTCCACAGCCTCTGAACAAGACTGTTTGTTATCTCCGCAAACAATAACTGTGCCATCTTTTTCTATATCAATAGAAACCTCTTTTTCTTCAATTATTTTGTTAATAATCTTTCCTCCAGCACCGATAACATCTCTGATTTTTTCCGGGTTTATATTAATCTTTACAAGCATAGGGGCATAAGGTGAAAGTTCTTTGTTTGGTTCAGAAATAGCCTGGTCCATGACTTCTAGAACCTTAGATAGAGCGTTTCGTCCTTTTTCCAGGGTGGTTTCAATTATTTCTTCTGTCAGTCCATTTGTTTTGGTGTCTAACTGGATCGCGGTGAGCCCATCTTTGGTACCGGTTATCTTAAAATCCATTCCCCCATCACCATCTTCCAGGTCTTGTAAGTCGGTCAAAATCTCCCATTTGCTCATATCCCTGTTCGAGGCCAAGCCCATAGCTATGCCGGCCACTTGTTTCTTGATCGGCACCCCGGCATCCATTAGGGCTAAACTGGAAGCACAAGTAGCTCCCATAGAGGAAGACCCGTTAGAGCCCAGGGTTTCACTCACCACCCTTGTTATATAAGGAAAATCTTCTCTGTTTGGTATTACCGGAGCTAGGGCTTTTTCCGCCAAGGCTCCGTGACCGATTTCCCTTCTATTGGGGCCGAACAAAGGCTTAACCTCCCCTACTGAATAAGGAGGAAAATTATAATGATGCATAAAGCTTTTACTGCCGGTTCCCTCTATTGTTTCGCTAAGTTGTTCTAACCCCGGAGCTCCCAGGGTAACAATTGATAAGGTTTGCGTCTCTCCTCTGGAAAAAAGCCCTGCCCCGTGGTTTCTGGGTAGTATCCCCACCTCTGAAGTTAAGTTTCTTATTTCGTCCAAACCTCTGCCGTCCACTCTTTTTTTGTTTTTGATAATCTCTTCGCTAACCTCTTTCTCTGCAGCCCCCTCTACTGTTTTTTTAATAACATAATCCCTTTTTTCTTTTTTTATTCCCTGTTCATAGAGGTAATAGTCCAGTTTTTGCTTAATAACCCCGATAGCCGCCTTTCTTTCTCCTTTGGTGTAATATTGCTTGTCAAAAAGTATAGGACGAATATTCTCCCCCAACCACTTATTAGCTAACTCTATTAATCTTTCTTTTTCTTGCCTTTCTTCTTTTTCTTCTTCATTTTCCAGGACTTGGAAACCAGCATCTTTTTTCTTAACATCCAGCTCTTTTTTTATTTTTTCAATCAGGTCTATGCTTGTTTGCAGGTCTTTCTGGCCTTTTTTAATAGCTTCAAACATTCTGCCTTCCTTGATTTCTTGAGCACCTGATTCTAGCATTATGGTTTTTTCCTGGGTGCCGGCCACGATCAGGTCCAAATCACTTTCCTTTAATTGTTCGTAGGTGGGATTAGACACCAACTCCCCGTTGACCTGAGCTACCCTAACCCCTCCTATAGGACCATTCCAGTCAACCCCGGAGACGGAGAGCGCGGCTGAAGCAGCTACCAAGGCCACAACATCATGGGGATTTTCTTTGTCTACTGACAACGAGGTTATTATTACCTGAACTTCTTTTCTGGAATTTTCATTAAAAAGAGGTCTGATGGACCGGTCTATCATGCGACCTGTAAGAACGGATTCGTCACTCGGTCTCCCTTCTCTTTTTATCCATCTAGAGCCTTTAATTATACCAGCAGCATAAAACCTTTCTTCAAAACCAACCATCAAAGGAAAAAAATCGACATCTCTTTCTTCCTTGGACTCAACCACCGTAGCCATGACTACGGTCTCTCCATATTGAACGGTTATGGCAGCGTCAGCCTGTTGAGCCAGCTTGCCTGTTTTGATGGTAAGCTTTCTACCCAACCATTCAATTTCAAAACTTTTTTCTTTTGTCATAAATACACACAGGGCCTGATCAATAAACTTAAGAACTATGAGTGCTCATAGCGCTCTTTGTTTATTGACCAAACCGCCTTTAAATTATTATTTAATTAAATATTTTTTACTTTCACTTAAATCTATAAAATCATCAGATTCTTCTATTAACTTAGAAGAAGCGGTTTTTTTGAAAGCCATCACTTCTACCAAGCAACCCTTGGCGCTTTGGACATATTTTACCAAAGGAACATAGTCTCCATCACCAGTGATTAGAACTATTACATCCATTTTCTCTGCCAGTCTTATAGCATCAACCGTAATTCCCACATCCCAATCAGCTTTTTTGATGCCCCCGGTAAATATTTGTAGGTCTTTTACTTTAATTTCAAATCCTTGTTGCTGCAAAGCTTCAAAAAAAGGAGCCTCTTCCTCGCTTTCGGTTCGGATTACATAGGCTTTGGCTCTAATTAATTTTCTTGATCCGGTGGCTGTTTTCAATATTTCTTTAAAATTAACCTTTCTACCATAAAGATTTTTGGCAGAGTGGTACATGTTGGCCACATCCACTAAAACGGCCACTCTTTGCTCTTGATGTTTATGCATATAATATACTTAAATCCCCTTAACCTTTAAGGCAAGGGGATTTTCTTATTCTTTTTTATTATCTTCCTCTTCTTCCTCGTTTTCATCTTTTTCCCCTTCTTCTGTTTGGAGTTGAGAGTTTTTCTCTAGAAGCTCTTCTAGTTGCCTTTTCTCCTCTTCCTCTTCTTCTATTTTTTTGGCTATTTTGAGATTGAGTTTTTTAGCCAATTTTTTGAACTCTTCTTCGTTTTCTTTTTTAAGATAC
The DNA here is from genome assembly GCA_964635515.1 of uncultured Gammaproteobacteria bacterium. Lineage (GTDB taxonomy): Bacteria > Patescibacteriota > Patescibacteriia > Patescibacteriales > JAGXOH01 > CAZNAQ01. The sequence continues at coordinate 25,530 of CAZWNU010000004.1, read as the reverse complement.
TTTAACAACCTTTTTCTTTCCCCTAGCTTTTTTAACAAACCCCTTCTGGAAGAATGGTCTTTCTTATGAATCTTCAGGTGTTCGGTTAACTCTTTGATTTCTTCGGTCAAAATAGCGATTTGAACCTGGGGGGATCCGGTGTCGTTTTCGTGTGACTTGAATTTTTTAATAATCTTTTCCTTAAGCTCTCTGTTTAACATAATTTTTAGCCTAGAACCGAGTTAAGCAATATAGATAAATTCCTTAACCAAGTAGAGGTTATTTTTTATCAATTTATTTTATTAAAATAACACAGAAGCATAAAAAAATCAAGAGAAAGAAGATTGTGTTAAAAAAAGGAGAGGGATAGAAATGCCTTGACTCGGGTCTTTTAGAAATATTCCAGCCCGGACAAGGCAAGAATAAGAAGAAAAAAACAAAACAATATTCAAAGTTGTTCTTTTGAGGTAAAGCTGTTATTATTTAAAAGATGATATCCCCAAAAACCAAAAAATCAATAAGCGGTTTAAAAAAAATAAAAGGAAGTTGTAGAGGGGTTTCTATTAAGACCCCGCTGGATTATTGTAGCAAAAAGTTTAAAGAAAAAGAGCTTCTGGTTGTAGAGAAGGAAATGAAAAAATTCAGTGTACCCGGTCGAGCGGAGATCAAAACATTAAGAGACTATCCGGTTTTTTACATGACAATCACCCATTTGATCATTAAAGATGTTTTTGATTTTGACCATGATGACATAAAAGAAATGGGCTATAACCTGCCCCAGGTTTCTTTTATTGTAAAAACTCTTACAAACTATCTTGTTTCCACTGAAAGAACTTTTAAGGAGGCGCCCAAATATTGGAAAAGACATTTTACGGTTGGAAAATTGACTCCGTTTAAAATAGATTCTAAAAAGAAGTTTATGATTCTCCGCTTAGAGGAGTTCAAGACCCATCCGGTGGATTGCAGTTTGTTCGAGGGGTATTTTACAAGAATGGTGGAGTATTCTGTTAAGTCAAAAAAATTAAACACAAAGGAAACAAAGTGTGCTCATAGAGGCGATCCCTATCATGAATTCTTAATAGAATGGGAGTGATGTCCTTTATTAACTTCTGATTATTTTTAAAACTTCATCTCTTTTTTCTTCCATTGTTTTTTTATCTCTGGCCTCCAGGTTCAACCTTACTTTTTCTTCAGTATTTGATCCTCTGACATTGAACCAAAAATCAGGGTATTCTATGGTAATCCCGTCCAGTTTATTTATTTTTCCCTTCGGATTACTTTCTTCTAAGGCTTGAAAAACTTGGTTTTTATCCCTAACCTCTGAGTTTATCTCTCCAGAGTGGTAATATTTTTTGAAAGGATCGATGTAGTCAGCAGTTTTTTTGTTGTTTTGGGAAAATTCTTCTAGTAGCTTCCCAATGATTATGACCGGAACCTCAAAGCATCCTATTTCCATATTTAAAAAGAAGTGACCCGAGGACTCTCCGGCAAAATAAGCTTTTTCTTTAAGAGTTTTTTCTTTTATTAAGGAGTGGCCCACCCTGGTTATTATAGGGGTGCCTCCGTTTTCTCTGATCATGTCTTCGGTTATTTTTCCCGGCCTTATGTCATAACAGATTTTGGACCCGGGTCTCTCTTTTAGGAAAATTTTAGCTAATATTCCTCTAATTATTGATTGATCTATAGCCTCTCCCCTACTGTCGACAAAGAAAACCCTATCTCCGTCTCCGTCTATCGCAATGCCTAGGTCAGCCCCTTCTTGCTTAACTCTTTCTTTCAAGTCTTCCATGTTTTCTGGCTTTAAAGGATCCGCTTCATGGGCCGGAAAGGTGCCATCCAACTCAAAATTCATTTTTACCAACTCGCAGTTAAGGTTTTTAAACATGGCTTCCAAAAACTGGGCTCCCATTCCGTTGGCGGGGTCAGCAACTATTTTTAACGGTTTGATATTGTTGGAATCAAAAAAGGAAAAATCATGATCTATTTGGGCTTTCAAAATTCCCTCTATTTTTTTAAAACTACCCTCTTCTCCCGCCTTTTTAAACTCCTTGTTTTCTATTTTTTTCTTTATAAGATCTATTCCGGTATCAAAACTTACTGGCTTAGCCTTTTCCCTGGTAAGCTTAAAACCGTTCCACTCTCCTGGGTTGTGAGAGGCTGAGACCATGATCCCTCCGTCGCCATTTAAATGACCCACTCCAAAATACAGAGTAGGGGTAGAAACCATCCCTATATCAAGCACCTTAGACCCTCCTGAGACAAGGCCTCGGATTAAGGATTTTTTTAATTCAGGGGTGGATAACCTCATATCACCACCTACAACTATTTCCGGTTTTTTCTTTTTGCTTTCCTGTCTTATCAGGTCGGCAAAAATTAAGCCTATTTGGTAAGCGGTTTCCTGGTCCAGGTCTTTTTTGTAAACACCTCTGATGTCATAAGTTTTGAAAATTTTCGGATTGGTTGTCATATTTTTTTATAATAATTAAGTTAAATTAAATAGGACTTGTAAATCACAGAGAATCTTGTTCTGTCAAAATTTTTGTGCTTAAATTTAATTAATTAAAGTATATCAAAATCATGAGCAATGAGGCAATAAAAAAAATAATTAAAAAAAATCCGAAAAACAAAAAAGAGTTAATGGAGTGCAAAAGAAGAGCGGCCCGGGAAGATGGGGTGGAGATAAATAAAAATTCGGAAATTCTAAAAGTTTATAAGCAGCTTTTATCCCGGGGCGTTATTGCCAGAAACATTGGTTTAGAAAAAATATTAAGGAAAAGAAGCATCCGCACCTTGTCAGGAGTTGCTCCGGTGGCTGTATTAACAAAAAATTATCCTTGTCCCGGAGAATGCGTTTATTGCCCTGATGAGAAAAACGTTCCCAAGAGTTATCTTTCTAATGAGCCAGCGGTAATGAGAGCTATTAGAAATAAATATGACCCTTATCGGCAAGTGCAATTAAGGTTAAAAGCCTTGGAAAATAACGGTCATTTTCCAACCAAAATAGAACTGATTGTTATAGGGGGAACCTGGAGTGTTTTGCCGGAAAAATATAAATATTGGTATATCAAGGAGTGCTTTCGAGCAGCTTGTGATTATCCCCTTGATAAGGACAAGAGAGACTTGGATTGCAAGAATTATTCTAAAAAAACAAAAAAGGTTTTGCTGGAAGAGTTAAGAAAGCAACAGAAAAAAAATGAGGGGGCAGAGTATAAAATTATAGGTGTCACTCTTGAAACCAGGCCGGATTTTATTAATGAGAAAGAGTTGTGGCAGATGAGAGTCCTGGGAGCTACCAGGGTGGAGCTTGGGGTTCAGGCCGTTGACAACAGGGTTTTGTCCCTAAACAGGAGAGGTCATGATTTGGAAGCAACAATTAAGGCAACTCAAATGTTAAGGGATTACGGTTTTAAGATAACCTACCATATCATGCCGGGCCTGCCGGGCAGTAGCTACAGGAAAGATTTGGACATGTTTAAAAAATTGTTTGAGGAAGCTAGTTTTAAACCCGACCAAATTAAGTTTTATCCAACAGTGGTCACAAAAGGAAGCCTTCTTTATAGATGGTGGAAGCAAGGCAGGTATAAGCCTTATTCTGATAAACGTTTACAAGAACTGATTGTTGAATGCAAGAAATTCATACCATATTACACCAGGGTTATTCGCTTGATTCGGGATATTCCGGGAGAGTCTATTGAGGCCGGGAATAAAATAACCAACCTTAGGCAGGTTATGAAGGACAAAGGAGTCTTTTGTTCTTGCATTAGGTGCAGAGAGGTGAGAGATGGGGCGGTTGACCCCCTAAGCCTTGAGCTGTTTGTTTTTGAGTATGAAGCTGGTCAGGGCAAGGAGCTTTTTCTTAGCTACGAATCTTTTGACAGGAGCAGTTTATACGGATTTTTAAGATTAAGATTGCCTTTTGACAAAAAAAACAATATTTTTGGTTGTAAAAAAACAGCTCTCATAAGGGAACTCCATGTTTACGGAGAGCTTGTTGGTGTGGGAGAAAAAAGTCGAAAAAGGCCCCAGCACAGGGGATTGGGAAGAAAGCTTATAGTTGAGGCTGAAAAAATAGCTTCAAAAAACAAGTATGAAAATATGGCTATTATTTCAGGGGTCGGTGTCAGGCCTTATTACAGAAAACTGGGATACAGATTAAAAAATACTTACATGATCAAAAAGTTAAGTTAACCTGTATGTCCTACAGAGTCTTTGTGGCAATCAATATACCCCCGGACATCAAAACGCTTTTAAGCGAGTATCAAGAGAGGCAAAAACCAAAGTTTAAACAAGTTTTTGGAGACAAGCACTCGCACCTTGTTAGGTGGACTAAAATGGAAAATCTTCACTTAACCTTATCTTTTTTAGGAAATATTGAGAGTCAAAAAATAGAGGCTCTCTCGGGTGTTTTGAAAAATTCTCTTGAAGATGAAACCAGCTTTGATTTTTATTTAAACAAAACCTTCTATGCTCCCCCAGGAAAATTTCCTGTTAAAATGATTTGGCTTTCCGTCTTGCTTGTCCCCGACCTGGAAAGGATTAAGAAAAACATTGATAAATCACTGGAAAACTCTGACCTGTTTCCTTTTACCGGAGATAAGAGGGGTTTTAAGCCCCATGTTACTTTAGCCAGAATAAAACCGGGCTTTACCCGGGAAGAGCTCCCAGAAATCGAAGACTCTTTGGACTTGAATTTTAGGGTTGAAAAGATAGACCTTATGTCCAGTGTTTTAAAAAAACAAGGGCCAGAATATAGCGTTCTTAAGAACTTTCACTTAAAAGACACTTAGTGTTTTTAAAATAATAATAAAATAATTTTTATTTATGAATGTAAAAAAAATCATTAATTTTATCTTTGAGCTAAATCACTTAAAAAGACAGCGTCAGTCCGGTTTTCAGTTAATGGGGGTCAAAAACCCTTGTACTGTGGCTGAACATGTTTTTAGAGCAACTCAAATAGGTTATTTGTTGGCTGTTATGGAGGGGGATGTTGATCCTGAAAGGGTGGTTGCGATTTTAATCATTCATGATAACCCTGAAACCAGAACGGGTGACCAGCACAAAGTGGCTGCCAAATATTTTTCTAAAAAGGAGGTTGAGGCAAGAGTTTTTCAAGACCAACTCGAAGGCTTGGGAGAGAAGCTTGGTCAAAGGTGGAATGATTACTTTGAAGAATATGAAAACAGAACCACCAGAGAGGGGATTGTTGCTAAAGATGCGGATTGGTTGGAGGTGGCTTTTCAAGCAAAAGAATATTTAGACTCGGGATTTTCAGGAGCCCAAGAGTGGATTGACAATGTTGAAAAAGCACTGGAAACAGAATCGGCAAAAAATATCTTGGATAAGATGAAACAAGCAAATTTTAATGATTGGTATCAAGGTCTAAAAAAAATGACTTATTCCAAATTAAACTCTAAAGAGTGAGCTTGGTCCGGCTTTTGACAAAGAGGAGTAGTTGCCATATGATTAAAATACCATAGATTAGAATTGGAGAAATTGAAAACAAGGCTTTTGTTGCTATCATCCCATTTTTAATATTAACTAAACTAAATTTAATTCTTTTTAGATTTAACTTTAAGTTTTTAAAAACTATGCCTGTTTATGACAATTTATCACAAAAAGATCCGGAGATATTCGATGCCATACTTGAAGAAACCAAGAGGCAAAACAATGAGTTGGAGATGATAGCCTCAGAAAACTATGTTTCCTTGGCTGTTTTGGAGGCTATGGGAAGTGTTTTTACCAACAAGTATAGCGAGGGTTATATTGGCAGCAGGTATTACGGAGGCAATCAGTTGGTTGATAAGGTGGAGCAAATAGCCATAGAAAGAGCTAAAGAGTTGTTTCAAGCCGAACATGTTAATGTCCAACCTCTTTCGGGGTCACCGGCTAACGCTGCCGTTTATTTTGCTTTTTTAAAGCCCGGAGACAAGGTGTTGGGGTTGCGGTTGGATCATGGCGGCCACTTGTCCCACGGTCATCCGATTAACTTTTCAGGAATGCTTTATAATTTTGTTCAATATGAGGTAGATTCGGAGACCGGCATAATTGATATGGAAAAACTGGAAAAGACCGCCTTAAAGGAAAAACCCAAGATGATAGTTGCCGGTTACAGCGCTTATTCCAGAGAGGTGGAGTGGCAAAAAATAAAAGACATAGCCGACAAGATAGGAGCTTATACTTTTGCCGATATTGCTCATACCGCCGGACTTATTGCTGGTGGCCAGATGGTCAACCCGGTTCCTATTTTTGATGTCGTTGCCACCACCACCCATAAAACCCTACGAGGACCGAGAGGGGCTTTAATAATGTGTAAAGAAGAATATGCCAAGGACATAGACAGGGCTGTTTTTCCGGGAATGCAAGGGGGTCCGCATGATCATATTACCGCAGCCAAGGCGGTTGCCTTTAAAGAAGCTCTGGACCCCGGCTTTAAAGATTATGCCAAACAAGTTATAGTTAATGCTAAAATCATGGCCCAAAGCTTTTCTGATCTTGGCTACAAAATTGTTTCCGGCGGAACCGACAATCATTTACTGGTGGTTGATATGACAAACCAGGGCGTGGGCGGCAAGGAGGCAGAGATAATCTTGGAACAAGTAGGAATTTCTGTTAGTAGGTCCACTATTCCCAATGATCCCAGGCCACCCAAAAACCCTTCTGGTATTCGCCTGGGAACACCAGCCCTGACAACCAGGGGTTTAAAAGAAGAGGAAGTAAAAGAGGTGGTTGATATAATCGACCTTGCCTTAAAAAACAAAAACGACGAAAATAAACTTCAAGAATTAAAAAGCAGAATCCAAAGAATTTGCTCTCAATTTTCTTTGCCAAGCTAGGCTTGAAAAATTGAAAGAACTCGAAGGTAGTAATAAAGTATTTAGACCTCTTAATTTATGAGTGTTATTATTGATGGCCACAAAATAGCGGAAAAGATAAAAAATGATACGGTCAGGGGTGTTATGGAGCTGAACGGAAGCCAAGACGGTTTACGGTCTTGGTCCAAAGCTGATCAAAGGCCCAACTTGGCTATTGTTTTAGTTGGAGAAAAAGAAGATTCTCTGCTATACGTTAACTTGAAAGAAAAAGAGGCTAAAAAAGTAGGGATAGATACTCATCTGTATAAGATTCCAAAACATGCTGGTGATGATGAGGTGGTCAAGGTAATTCAGCATCTTAACAGTGATGAAAAAATAGATGCTATCTTAGTGCAACTTCCCCTTCCTCAGGAGTATGATGTTGATAGGATAATAAACTCCATTGATCCCCGCAAAGACCTGGACAGGTTTCACCCTGAAAACCAAAAACAGCTTTTGGATTCTTGCGACCATGACCATATAATGCCCCCGGTGTTTGAGGTTGTCTTTGTTATATTAAAGGAAATCAATCAAGAGGTAAAAGATAAGAATATTTGCATTTTTTCTGACTCCGAGGTTTTCGGACCCGCGTTGGCTCGGGTTTTGAAGTGTCGCGGCGGCAGGGCAGAAGTTTGCGGGAGTCAAAACAAAAATTCCTCTAAAAAAACTCTTCGAGCCGATATAATTATTACCGCCATAGGTTCTCCGCACTTTTTAAAAAAAGACATGATCAAGGACGGAGCCACAGTGATCGATATCGGAATAAAAAAACAAGGAAGGAAAGTTTACGGAGATGTGGATTTTGACAATGTCAAAGAAAAAGCAGGGTTTTTAACTCCGGTTCCCGGAGGGGTGGGGCCTATAACTATAGCGATTGCCTTAAAAAACACACTGGAGCTTTACAAAAAGAGGAAGGCAAAAAACAGGAGTTAAGTCTGTTTTTAAACCGATCTTTGAGATTTTTATGAACCAATCAAAAAAACGACAACTCAAGGAATTATTTCAGATTCATTTTGGTTTTTCTCAGTTTCGTCTTGGTCAAGAAAAGGCTATTGACTCAATTCTTTCCGGTCAGGACACCTTGGTTATTATGCCCACCGGCGGAGGTAAGTCGGTGGTGTATCAATTACCCTCCCTGGTTTCCGATGGTGTGACCCTGGTCGTCTCTCCCTTGATAGCCCTAATGAAGGATCAAGTTGATTTTTTGAACTCCGTAGGCATCCCCGCCACTTTTATAAACTCCTCTCTAACTCCGGAGGAGACGGATAGGCGAATCAAGGATGTGAGGGCCAACGCTTACAAGCTTCTTTATATAGCCCCGGAAAGGTTTAACAATCAAGGTTTTATTGAGCACTTGAAAGGCGTTTCAGTTGATCTTTTCGCTATTGATGAAGCTCATTGTATAAGTGAATGGGGTCATGACTTTCGTCCCAGTTATACCCGCCTTCATAAAGCTATAGAACTGGTCAACAATCCCCCGGTTGTGGCTTTAACAGCTACCGCTACTCCGGAAGTAAAAGAAGACATAGTCAAACAGTTAAGATTAAAAAATCCAGAAATTATAGTTACCGGTTTTGCTAGGCCCAACTTGCAGTTCGGAGTAATTCAAACATCCGAGGCTCAAAAAGCTTCTTTGATAATAGATTCTATTAAATATCTCCCCTCACCCAAGGGAATTGTTTATACCGGAACCAGGTCCAAGGCGGATGAGATAACTCAATTTTTACTGGAAGAAGACATAAAAGCCGTGTCTTACCATGCCGGAATGGATGGGGAAGATAGAAAATGGGTCCAAGAAAGGTTTATGAAAAACCAGGTTGAGGTGGTGGTAGCTACCAACGCCTTTGGCTTGGGTATAGATAAAAAGGACATACGTTTTGTAGTTCACCATGACATGCCCGGAACCGTGGAGGCTTATTATCAAGAAGCCGGGAGAGCCGGAAGGGATGGTCAGCCCAGTTTTTGTTTACTTTTACACTCTCCTAAAGATAGAAACTTAAGAGATTTTTTTATTAGAGGAGATAATCCCAGCCCCAACACCATAGTAGAGGTTTTTGAAATTCTGTTGAGTCATCAAAAAGATAAAGTGTTGTTTACATATAATGATATCATTAAGTTTTTATCAGAAAGCGTTCCGGAGATGGCGGTGGGAACCAGCCTGAGAATATTGGAAAAAGAAGGTTTGCTTCTCAGAATACAGGAAAAAAACAGTAGCGCTTACCTTAAACTAAAAGCTCCGGACTGGGATAAGGCCTTTGAACAAGTCGGTTTTCGTTCTAGGGTTCAAAGAAAGGTTTTAAAAAAATTAAGAGAAAAATACTCTGACAAACTGGAGGGTGGTTGGCAGTTCAATCCGGAAGAGCTGGCCGAGATAATCGATATAAAAAGAGAGTCTTTAAAAAGAGCTGTTAGAAGTTTGGCTGAAAAAGAAGTCCTGGAATATTATCCTCCGTTCAAGGGAACAGAGGTTAAGATTTTAAAAAGAGCGGCCCCTGAAGAGCTAGATATAGACTTTACCGAGTTAAAGAAAAAAGCCAAAGAAGCTTACAAAAAACTAGACAAGTTAGAAGAATATATTTATTCTTCTGGTTGTAGGCAGAAGTTTATTCTAGATTATTTTGGCAGTCTAAACCCCTCTCCTTGCGAGAGATGCGACAATTGTCTAAACGGACCTGGGCCAAAAGAGGGGGCGACGAGGGTCGAGCCAAAAAGAGCCGAGAATAAAAGTAAGTTAAAAACTAAATTAACCCAATTGGAGACCTGGGAGCTATACAAAAGCGGCTTAGGATTTAAAGAAATTTCCAAACAGAGATCCCTAAATCAGGAAACAGTGGTAGCCCACATTTGTTTTTTGCTTAAAAAGGGATTGATCTCCGGCCAGGATTTATATAAATGGGTTTCTTCGTCTAAGGAGGAGAAAATAATCAAAGCGGGAAAGGAAGTGGGTTTTTATAAACTTAAGCCCATAAAGGAGGAGTTGACTGAGGATATAAGTTATCAAGATATTAAATTGGTTTTAGCTAAAAACAAAAAATATGGATAGGAGTACCAAGGGAAAACTTTTGGATTTGGTGAGGAGAAATTACAATGATATTGTTGATAGCTTTGATCAGAGCAGAAAAAAGCGTTTGTGGCCCAGGTTGGAGGAGTTAACTCGAGAGGTGAAAGAAGGCGAAAGTGTTATTGATGTGGGTTGTGGCAATGGCAGGCTTTTAACCGGATTTAAAAACAAAAAAATTAATTACTTAGGAGTTGATTTTAGTCAAGAATTGATTAAAAAAGCCAGACTAAACTTTCCCGGGCGCGAGTTTGCTGAAGGAGATATTTTGGATTTAGGCAAAATACCTCCTGTTGGATTTGATCATGTTTTTTGTGTAGCGGTCTTACATCATATACCAGGCTTTGACTTGAGGGTTCAAGCCTTGAAACAATTGAAAAACAAGGCTAAAAAAGAGGGGAGGATAGTGGTGGTGGTTTGGAATTTGTGGTCTCAGTCAAAATTCAGGAAATTGATTTTAAAATATTTCTTTTTAAAACTGTTCAAGAAGAACAACATGGATTTCGGTGATATTGTCTTTGAGTGGAAAGGGGGGTCGGGAGAAGAGAGAATAAGAAGGAGATATTATCATGCTTTTACCAAAAGGGAGTTGAAAAAGATTGTTAAGAAGAGCGGACTAAAACTAGAGTCTTTGCAAAAAGATAACTATAATTATTACCTAATAATTAGAAAGAATTAAAGGTTTTTTAACTAAAAATTGTTTGACATATTTTTTGAACATGTTATTCTGAGTATAAGAGATTTAAGAGTAAGCTAGTTGTGAGGACAATTAGCTTTTTTATTAATCAAGTTTTATTTGGATCGTTTTTTAAATCGATTCTATTAAAATTATTCAAAAATATGTCAGAATTAACAAGTGTTATTAGGGCGGTTTGTGAAGAAAAGGGTTTGGAGTATGATTCCGTGCTAAGAACCATAGAGTTTTCTTTGGCTGCTGCCTATCGAAAGGATTTTGGTCAAAAAAATCAAAACATCAAAGTAGAGTTTAATCCAGAGACCAGTGAGACTAGGGTTATGGATGTTAAAACAGTTGTAGAGGATTTGCCTGAACCCGAAGAAGAGGACCAGGAAGAGCCTGGTGAAGAGCCGGAAGGCGAGGATAAAGAGATTGGTGAAGAGGATGAGGAAAAAAAATTCAACCCCAAAACAGAGATTCAGTTGAGTGATGCCAAATTGATCAAGGAAGATGCTCAAATCGGAGAAGAGCTGAAAATAGAACTGAACCCACCGGAATCTTACGGTCGCATGGCGGCTCAAACCGCTAAGCAGGTTATTATTCAAAAACTAAGAGAGTCAGAAAGGGAGATGATCTATAATGAGTTTAAAGAAAAAGAACATGAGGTTGTAAACGGAATAATTCAGCGCCGAGAAGGCAGGAATCTTCTGGTAGACCTTGGTAAGTCTATGGGGTTTTTACCCGCAGAAGAGCAGATAGTAGGAGAAAAGTATAAACCGGGAGAAAGAATCAAAGTCTATATCAGGTCGGTGGAACTTCAACCCAAGGGCCCTAGAATTATTTTGTCCAGAACCTCTAAGGAAATAGTTAGAACTCTTTTCTATTTAGAAATACCTGAATTAAATAGTGGTGTGATTGAGATTCAAGCCATTGCACGAGAGGCCGGATCTAGGTCTAAGGTGGCGGTGAGCACTGACATGGAAAATGTCGACCCCATAGGATCCTGTGTTGGTCAAAAAGGGTCCAGGATTCAGACCATAATAAATGAATTGGGAGGAGAAAAAGTGGACATTATTGAATATGATGAAGATCCGACCAAGTTTATCGCCAATGCCTTATCGCCAGCCAAATCATTAAATGTTGAACTTGATGAGAAGAAGGGCTTGGCCTATGTTAAGGTGGCCTCTGACCAGTTTTCTTTGGCCATTGGAAGAAGAGGAGAGAATATTAGGCTAGCCTCGGCCTTGGTTGGCTGGAAGATAAATGTTTATGAAGATGAAGAGGGAATGAGCCAAGTTTCTTCCCCTGAAGAATCGCAAGAAGAAGCTGAAGGAGAAGAAGCTGAAAAGAACACTCCTGGAGAAGAGGGTTCTTCTGGCAATAAAGAAAAAGAAGAAGAAAAAGAACCTCCCGCTCAAGAAGATTCAGGTGATGCTGCCGAGAAAGATCAGAAAGAAAAATATTTTTCTCAGGATAAAAAGGAAGAGCCTGGTTCTGAAGAAAGCAACAACCAAGAAGAGGAGGAGGTTGAAACTTCTTCAAAGGATAAAAAATAAATAAAGAATTAAATTAAAAGAAATATGTCTGAAGAATTTGTTTATGTTGTCGGCCACAAATCACCCGACCTAGATAGTGTAGCTGGAGCTATTGCTTATGCACATTTTAAGAACATAAAAGAAAAAACTAATATATACAAAGCTTTTGTTGCAGGGCCCTTAAATAAAGAGGCAGAATATGTTTTAAATAAATTTGAAGTAGCAGCGCCTAGGGAAATAGAGACATTAGAAGGGAAAAAAGTGATAATGATTGATCATAATGAATTTTCGCAATCTGTTAAAGGTATTGAAGAAGCACAAATAATAGAAGTTTTAGATCATCATAAAGTTGGCTTTTCTTATTCTAGCCCTATTTTATTCAGGTCTTTGCCCTGGGGATCTAGTTGCTCTATAATAACTCAAGATTTTAAGGATAATAATATTCCTTTAGACAAAAAAATGGCAGGAATTATGCTATCAGCCATTCTAGTAGATACGGTTATCACCAAATCTCCTACGTGTACAAACAAGGATATTGAGATTATTAATTACTTATCCCAAAAAGCAGGAATAGAAGATTGGCAAGCTTTTGGTATAGAGTTATTTAAAATCAGATCTAATGTAAACAAACTTGAGGCAGAGGAAATTATTAAAGGAGACTTTAAAGACTTTAATTTTAAACAAGGGAAAATAGGGACAGGTCAAGTGGAAACAGTTGACCTAAAAGAATTTGATTCTAGGCAAGAGGATATTTTAAATGCTTTAGAGAGAATTAAAGAAAAAGAAGGCTACCATTCAGTAATTTTGTTTATTACTGATATAATGAAAGAAGGATCTTTATTTCTAGTGGCTTCTGATGACAAGGATAAATTGGGTCAAGTTTTTGGATCTGATTTTGGCTCAGGAAAGGCCTTTGTAGAAGGAATAATGTCCAGAAAAAAACAAGTAGCCCCAAAAATAGAGAAAGCTTTTAATTAATTATATATACTTAACACAAAATAATTTATGAAAGTAGAAAAAAAAGATTTAGGAAAATCTCAAGTAGAATTAAACATCGAATTATCTTATGAAGAGCTTAAACCTTATATAAATAAGGCTGTGGAAGAAATTTCTCAGGAAACCAAGATAGAGGGTTTTCGACCGGGTAAGGCTTCTTATGAGGTGGTTAAGCAAAAGGTGGGAGAAATGGGCATTTTGGACAGAGCGGCTCGTTTGGCAGTTAACAATAGTTTAGAAGAGGCTATTCAAAATAATATAAAGGGTCAACCAGTGGGCCAACCCCAAGTAGAGGTGACAAAACTTTCTCCGGAAAACCCCATGGCCTATAAGGCGCTAGTATCTTTATTGCCAGAGATGAAATTGGGGGAATATAAAAAACAAGAAATAGAAGCTGAAAAAGCGGAGGCAAACGAAGATGAAGTAAAAAAAACCATAGAAACCCTTAGGGAACAATACGCGGAAGAAAAAGAGGTAGACAGACCAGCTAAAAAGGGTGACAAGCTAATGATTGATATTGAGATGTTTCAAGACAAGGTTCCCGTAGAGGGCGGGCAAAGCAAGGATACTGTTATTATTCTGGGGAGTAACCATCTGGTTCCCGGTTTTGATGAAAAGTTGCTGGAAGCCTCTAAGGGAGACGAGCTTGATTTTAAATTGAAGTACCCGGAAAAACATCATCAGAAAAATTTGGCAGGAAAAGAGGTTGAGTTTAAAGTTAAGATAAAAAAGATTCAGGAAAGAAATTTACCAGAAGTAAACGATAATTTCGCCCAGAAATTCGGTATTAACAGCATAAAAGAGCTCGAAGAAATAATTAAACAGAACATAGCCCAAGAACAGCAACAGAAAGCTGATCAAAAAACGGAAATAAAAATGATAGATAAAATTTTGGAAAATAGCAGCTTTGAAGATATACCCGAGGTTTTAGTTGATCAGGAGGCCAACAAAATGCTTTCCGAGATAGAGCAAAATGTTTCCAACCAGGGAGGTAAGTTTGATGATTATCTGCAAAGCATCAACAAAAGCCAAGAACAACTAAAGGAAGACTTGAAAGAAGATGCGGAGAAAAGAGTTAAATCAGCTTTGCTGATCAGGGAGATAGCGAAAAAAGAAAATATTACGGCTTCTTCCCAGGAGATTGATGAGAAGCAAAATGAACTCTTAGAGCAGTATAAAGGATATGAAAAGGTGGAAGAAAGGGTCAAGGAACCAAGCTATCGAGTTTACTTGGAGAATGTCTTGATTAATAACAAGGTTTTAAATAAATTAAAGGACTGGAATATTAAAAAGGACTCTTCAGAGACAACTTCCCCCTCAAACTCCGACTCTTCCTCAAAGGATGAAGACCAAGAAGGCTCTCAAGCTGAAGATAGACAGAAATAAAATTAAACCTAGGATTTATTTCCAGAAAAGAGGGGGCAACATTTCTTGGTTGGCTGTCCTATACTAAAAAAGACAACCCCGCGCTTTTTTAAAAAATAATTAAAGTGCGGGATGGCCTCTTCTATGATATATGTAATTGATGCTAACAATTTGGCAGGAAGGTTGAACCTATTATTAAAAAAAGATTTTGATACTATATTAATAGAGAGGTTGAATAGGTTTTTTTCTGGGAAAAAAGTGGAGGTTTTTTTGGTTTTTGATAGCTCTGACCCCTTAGGAGATAAATATAAGAGCGACAACATAAAAGTGATTTATGCTCCAAAAGATGACCATTGTGGCTCAGCTGATAAAAAGATAATTGAACTGGTCAAAAGGTATAATAATGACAAGAGAGAAATGGTTGTAGTTACAGATGATGTTGAGTTGGCCCGAAAAGCTAAAAAAAGCCTTTCAGGTTCTGGGCAGAAAAAGCTTCAGATAGAAGGAGCTTCCGGGTTCGGTGAGAGGTTAAAGAAAAAGGAGGCGACACCTATTGAGGACAAGGCAAACAGGGGCAGTTGGAGCAAACCCGAGGTGGAAGAGTTTAATAAGAACTTATTAAATAGGTTTAAAAAGTATAAAAAGTGATTCAATGCCAGTCTTAGCTACCAACAAAAGAGCCTTTTTTGATTATGAGATTCTAAAAAAAATTGAGGCAGGTCTTGCTTTGCTTGGGTATGAGGTAAAAGCTGCTAAAAATAATCAGGTTAGCTTAAGAGGCAGCTACATAAGCTTAAAAAGAAGAGAAAGACTTTTGCCAGAGGTTTATTTGATCAATGCTCACATCTCTCTATACAAGCACGCCGGAAACATTAAAGAATATGACCCGACCCGACCCAGAAAGCTTTTATTAAAAAAGAAGGAAATTGCTTATTTATTGGGAAAAAAACAAGAAAAAGGCTTGACATTGGTGCCTTTAAAAATGTATACTAAACACAGTTTGGTTAAACTAGAGTTTGCTGTAGCCAGGGGAAAAAGAAAGGTGGACAAAAGAGAGGATATAAAAAAAAGAGAACTGGACAGAAAGAAGAGGGAGTTATTGAAGTACAAAATGAAACAATAAGGGTTAAGAAAAACACAAAATATCTTTTTGTGTTTTATCTTTTAACTCCTCTTCCGGTTTTGCATAAAGGTTTTTTAATATAAAGAGGTAGGGTCTTTACAATTTATTTAAATAGAGTATTTTATTATAAAGGGGATGCCAAGGCATCGATAATAAATATTCTTATGAACATAGCAAGACGTGTTTTGAGGGTTGGCACGTAAAACATTACTCTTGTAAAATAAGTGCAAACAAAACAGCACAGAAAGTTAAGAGTGCTTTCACTATGAAAGTACCTAGCTTTTCTCCTGTCGTAGCTTAAACAAGTTCGCGACCATCCAGACAAACGAGACCTCATAGTTTGTCTTGGGTGTCAACTTATGGGGTTAAGCAATTTAGTTTAGTTTTTGGCTAAATTGTCGAAAATAACAAAAAACTAGCTATTATTTTTTTGTTCCGGTTTAAAAGATAATAGCGAATAAATAAAATCGGAATAATCTTGTAGAAGTGTTTATAAGAATTTATTACACGCGGGTTCGAGTCCCGCCATCTCCACCAATAGAAGAGATTAGGATAGCCAGTTCTCTTTTTAGAGCCCAGGTGGCGGAATTGGTAGACGCGAGGGACTTAAAATCCCTTGGTATGAATAATGCCGTGGGAGTTCGATTCTCCCCCTGGGCACGAAGAGCTTAAGCTCTTACTCAAGCCTTAAAAATTTATTCGCGGGTATGGTATAGTGGTTATTACATTGCCTTGCCAAGGCAGAGACACGGGTTCGATTCCCGTTACCCGCTCATTATATTCTGTAAAAAATAAAAGTTTTTAATTTTCACTAAGACCCGAAAAAATCCTTGTATTTTTTTAGATTTTTAATATAATAAATTCAAAATATCAGAGATCAGCGCTTTTATGTTTGGGTTTTGAAGTTAGTGAATCAGTTTAATTTATAACTATCACTGTTAATAGTAATTATGCGCAGAAAATTTAGGAAACCAAAGCCGAAAAAACAACAAGAAAAAACCTTTAGGGCTAATCAAAATATTGCAGCCCCGGTAGTTTTTTTAATTGATGAGAATGGAGAAAAGTTCGGAGAGATAAAGACAACCGAGGCTATAGAAAGAGCTAAGCAATATGATATGGATTTAATAGAGGTAAATCCCAAGGCGGAGCCGCCGGTGGCTAAAATCGGAGACTTGGGTAAAATGAAATATGAACAAGAAAAAAAGGCTCATAAACAAAGGCTCCAGCAGAAAAAGGTGGATGTTAAAGGAATTCGTCTTTCAGTCAGAATAAGTAAGAACGATTTTGATATACGGATACGCCAGGCTAAAAAGTTTTTAGAAAAAGGCGATAAATTGAAAGTAGAACTTATTTTAAAGGGAAGAGAAAGGCAGCATCCGGAAAAGGTGAGAGAAAAAATCCAAGAGTTCATAGATGCCCTAAAATCGTATGAAGAATTAAATGTAGTGGAAGAGCAACCCTTGACAAGACAGGGAGGAAGGTATAATATTATTTTAGTTAACAAAAAATAAATTTTTTGAAACTAAAATCAGGTTGCTACCTGTTTTTTGTTTATTTTTAATGTTAATTTTTTAAGATATGTCAAAGATAAAAACCCAAAAAGCTGTTAGTAAGAGATTTAAAGTTACCAGTAGCGGCAAGTTGATTAAGAGAAGGGCTGGACAAGACCATTTTAACTCCAAGGATTCAGGCAAGGTTACAAGGAGAAAGAGAAGGGATATCATCGCCCCAAAGACTCAGGAAAAGAACATAAAAACTTTTATTTAAAGGACAGTTTTTGTATTTGTGAATAATTTGAAATTTTATGCCTAGAGTAAAAAGAGGAACAATCCATACAAAAAAAAGAAGAAACCTTCTTAGTCGAGTAAAGGGTTATAAGTGGGGAAGAAAAAATTTGATAAGATTGGCCAGGACAGCTACCATTAAGGCAGGGGCCCATACTTATGTAGACTTGAAAAAGAAAAAAAGAAGAGCCAGGCAGTTGTGGCAGGTCAAGATTAATGCCTTTGTTAGAAATCATGACATGTCTTACTCAACCTTTATCAAAAAGCTAAAAGATAGTAAAATTGAATTAGATAGAAAAGTTTTAGCTGATTTAGCTGAGAACAACAAAGGTGTAATGGCTAAATTAATAGAAAACCTAAAAAGCTCCAAGTAATTTAATCATCTCATGTTTTGGATAAAAACAACACAAATAATATTAGCTATCTTGTTAATGCTCTCTATTTTGCTTCAAAATAGAGATAGTGGTCTGTCAGGAGCTTTTGGTGGCAGTGGAAGCGGAGGTGTTCGTATGACCAAAAGAGGAGCTGACAAGATTCTTTTTGTGATAACTATAATTTTAGCCGTTCTTTTTTTTGGGATATCAGCCCTAGCTTTGCTCTTGTAAGGTCTCTATAATATTAAAGATTAAAGCATTTGTGTCATTCTTAAAAAGAAAAATTTTTCCTTTTTTAAAAAAAGCTAAGCTTGGTTTAGTTTCAGTTTTTAATAAACTCTTTAGAAGAAAAAAGAACAACCTCTCTTCTAACCAATTGGAGTTGGATAGAAAATTGGTCCACTCTTTGTCTCGGAGTCAGATTCCCAACTTAAAACAACTTGCTTATTTAAATAAATTTTTGTCCAAAAAAGAAGCTTGGGTGATAAGGGCTCTGGTTTTAGTGATTTTGCTAAACTTAACATTTTTGGGATTTAATTTTTACAGAAACAATTTCGAGGTAGTTCCCCGACGGGGAGGCGAATATACAGAAGGCCTGGTCGGTAACCCTCAATATATAAACCCTCTTTACAATTTAGCCAGTGATGTTGATAAGGATATTAGTAGTTTGGTTTTTTCTAGCTTATTCAGGTTTAGTGATAAAGAAACTTTAAAAAAAGATTTGGTTTCGGATTATTCGGTTTGTGAAGACAAAAAAACCTACACAGTAAAACTGAGAGATGATGCTCTTTGGCATCATGATGAGAGGCTAACTGCTGAAGATGTCCTATTTACTTTTGAGGCTATTAAAAATCCTGAGTATGATTCGCTTTTAAGATCAAGATTTTCCGGGGTTGATGTGAAGCAGGAAGACGATTATACTTTAGTGTTCAGTTTGGAAGAGGCTGATCCCGGATTTTTAAGCTTACTTACCTTTGGGATTCTCCCAGCGGATTTGTGGAGTCAAGCCACTCCTCAAACATCGAAATTAACAGAATTAAATTTGAAGCCCATAGGGTCAGGACCTTACCAGTTCAAAAGGTTAGCTAAAAACAGGCAGGGGAACATTTTGTCCTACACTCTAGAGCTTAATGAGAATTACTATTCTCAAAAGCCTCTTATAGAGGAAATTACCTTTAATTTTTTTACCAGTTCCGCAGGGGCTATCGAAGCTTTAAACAGGAATGAAGTGGACGGTCTCGGATATTTGCCACCAGGAAGAGAGGTTGACTTGGTAGCCAAAAATTCTTTAGATATTCATCATTTCAATTTACCCCAAGTAAATTATTTATTCTTCAATCACAATCTTAATGAGATTCTGGAGGAAGAAAAGACCAGGAAGGTCCTGAGCCTAAGCATAAATAAAGACAAGATTGTTTCCGAGGTTTTTGGGGATGATAGTGAGAGAGTCTTTTCTTTTCTTCCCCCTTACGCCAGATCTTATCACCCTGAATTAGATAGGTATGACTTTAACTTGGAAAGAACCAGAGAGTTGTTAGAGGAGTTAGAGTGGGAAAAACTAGAAATTAGCACCGAAGAGATTGAAGAGTTGATAAAAATTCAAGAGAAGATAGATGCCGTTGAAGAAACAGGGGACTCGGATTCTGAAGAGGGCGAGGAAGAGGAGGATGATCAAGAGGAAAAGCCAGAACTGACAGAGGAGCAAAGAGTCAAAATGAGCATCGGTCCGGGAGAGTGGTTGGTGAAAGCTACAAGTTCCAGGGAAAGTGAAGATTTAACCTTTCAAGATTTCTTTTTGGTAGAGTTAACAACACCCGCGGAGGAAAGAAGCATGGAAGTGGCAAGAAGAGTAAAAAATTATTGGGAAAAAATAGGAATAAAAACCGAAATACGAGAGGTTTCTCCTGGGGACATCCACTCTCAGGTGGTGACCCCCAGAGACTTTGAAATTTTTCTATATGCCCAAAATTTTGGTATAAAACCAGACTTTTATTCTTTCTGGCACTCTTCCGAGATTGAAGAGGGCTTGAACATTGTTGCTTATTCAAATGAAGAACTTGATGAAATTTTGGAAGACTCTTCTTATTTAGATTGGGATTCTGATGAAAGAATAGATAAATACAAAAAAATTCAAGAAATATTAAACCAAGACTTACCTTCTTTGCCTCTTTATTCTCCCAGGTACACTTATGTACAAAACGGTACGGTCAAGGGGGTGGAGCTGGAATATATAGTTTCTCCAAGCGATAGATTTTCTCAAATCGAGGATTGGTATATAAAAACCGGAAAAAGAATAGTTTGGTAATAAAAAGACCTCTAATTAAAAATAAAAAATAATTAAATTTACTTAAAAACAAGAGTTTTTAAGAGATTTTAGCTTAACTGATATGATAGATAGAAAAAATAGTTTTGTTCCTTTGTCTAAGAGGGACAATGACTCCTTGCAAGCGGGCGAGGTTGTTTTGCCCAAGAATAATTCCAAGAGTCAAAGTAAAAACAAATATAATAAAAAGCCCAATTCTAAAGGGTCAAGCGGAAAAAGCTTTGTTAGCGGCAAAAATAATTCCTACTCTAAGAAGAGTAGTCCTAAAAAAGACAACAAATTGAAAGTTGTGGTTTTGGGCGGCCTGGAAGAAGTGGGTAGGAACATGACTCTTTTGGAATATAACCAAGAAATAATTATTATAGATATGGGTTTGCAGTTCCCAGAAGAAGACATGCCGGGAATTGATTATATTATTCCCAATACTACCTACCTAGAAGGAAAAGAAGACTGGGTAAAAGGAGTTGTGATAACCCATGGCCATTATGATCATACCGGGGCCATACCTCACTTGATGGAGAAGTTGGGAAATCCACCCCTTTTTACCGGCGCTTTAACCGCTGGCTTAATCAGGGCCAAGTGGAAAGAGTTCAGAAAAAAAAGTCAGCTGAATATTAAGATTATAGATGAAAACTCCCATATTAAGCTGGGACAAAGTTTTAGTATCGATTTTCTGAGAGTGAATCATTCTATTCCCGATTGCTTTGCTGTAATAGCAGACACTCCAATTGGCAAGATTGTCCACACAGGTGATTTTAAAATCGATTATTCTCCGGTTAACGATAAGCCGGCGGATTTGAATCGGATGGCCCAGTTAGGCGGTGAGGGTATTCTGCTCTTGATGTCCGATTCTACCGACGCTACCCACGAAGGCTATCAGGTTTCTGAATCGACAATTGGTGATGAGATAGGCAAAATATTCGAAAAGGCAGAGGGCAGGGTTATTATCGGAACTTTTGCTTCTCAGCTTAGTAGAATTCAAAAGCTATTTGATTTGGCCAAGCTTCATGGAAGAAGAATAAATCTTCAGGGCAGAAGTATTGGCAATAATGTTGAGGTGGCTCATCAAATAGGTTATCTTAAGTTTGACCCCAAGATCATAGTTGAGGATAAGGATTTGAACAAATTGCCGGATAACAAGGTATTGATTGTAGGAACCGGAGCCCAAGGAGAGAGCAACGCCTTTTTAAATCGAGTTGTTAATGGCGAGCATAGACTGGTCAATCTTAAGGACGGAGATACTGTAATTTTTTCTTCCTCGGTTATACCCGGGAATGAAAGAACGATCCAGGGATTAAAGGATGCTATGACCAGACAAGGAGCTAAAATTATTCATTATGAAATGATGGATGTTCATGCCGGTGGGCATGCTAAGGCAGAAGACTTGAAGCTTTTAATGAGATTGTTAAAACCGGAGTATGTGATGCCGATTGAGGGTAATCACTATTTATTAAAGGCTCATGCTGACTTAGCTGAACAGGTTGGTATTCCGAAAAATAATATTTTTGTGGCTGATAACGGTCAGGTAGTTGAATTCAAAAAAAATCAACCCTCGGGAAGTGTTGAGGGTCGTTTGACAGACGTTAAAGTTCCAACAGACTATATCATGGTAGACGGTCTGGGCGTGGGTGATGTATCCCATATCGTTCTTCGCGATCGAAGAGTGATGTCCGCTGATGGTATGGTGGTGGTTATAGCAACTATTGACTCCAAGAGAAATGAAATTGTTGGCAATCCTGACATTATCTCCAGAGGCTTTGTTTATATGAAGGAGAGTAGAGAGTTAATAGAAGAGACCAGGACCAAGGCAAAAAAAATCGTTCAAAGTAACAATTCTTCTACCTCTGTTGAGATAGATCACATAAAAAACAGAATCAGGGATGAAGTGGGCCAATTTTTGTTTAACAAAACCAATCGCAGGCCCATGATTTTGCCAGTAGTGATCAGAATATAGTTTTTCGTCTTTCCGGGGACTATTCGTAGTCTTTGTTGGACAGTGATTCCTGCACCTCGTTCCACATACTCATCAATTTGCTTTCTATAAATTCTACATTCTCATCCTCTGTGATTTTGCCTCTTTCTTGGAAGAAGTCTATAGTTTCTTCTACAAAATGTTTGTAGGCCTCCCTATCATAAGAGCCCTGCTCCTTCATTTTTATTTTTACCAGATTTAGGATTTCTTGAGTTATTTCCTCCATAGATGTTTGCTAATTATTATATTTATTTTATTTTAGTATATCTGATCTTGCGATAGTGTCAATTATGTTTGTGGACTTAACTGTTAAATAATAATTTTTTAAATATGTTTCTATCAGTCGGAATAGTTGGCTTGCCCAATGTTGGCAAGTCTACTTTGTTTAATACCTTAACCAAGAAGAAGGTAGAAGCTTCCAATTATCCATTTTGTACTATCGATCCTAATGTGGGCGTGGTTAAGGTCCCTGATTTTCGTTTGGAAAAAATAGCTCGAGTGTCCCAGCCCCAAAAAGTAACCCCAACTTTTATTGAGTTTTATGATATAGCAGGCCTAGTTAAAGGTGCTAACAAGGGCGAGGGCTTGGGGAATCAATTTTTATCTCACATCAGAGAATGTGATGCGATCTGTGAAGTGGTTCGCGATTTTAAGAGCAGCGATATCATTCATGTTGATGGAAGGATAGATCCGGAAAATGATAAAGAAACAATTGACACTGAGCTTTTGCTGGCTGATCTTGCTTCTATGGAAAAAAGAGTTTTTAAGGCTCAAAAATTGAGCAAAACAGGAAACAAAGAAGCAGTTAAACACCTTGAATTTTTACAAAAAATAAAAGAAAATCTGGAAAACGGGGTAGCGGTTAGGGATGTTGATCTGTCTGGTGATGATAAAGGGTATGTAAAAGAACTCAATCTTTTAACAGCCAAACCTATTATTTATGTTTTAAATGTGGATGATGGCTACACCGAAGGAGTGGGCCAATATTTTGATGGAGCATTAAAATTAAACATTAAATTGGAAGAAGAGATAGCGGGATTGCCGGACCAGGAAAGAAAAGAATACATCAAAGAGCTTGGTTTAGAGCAAAGTGGTTTAGAAAAACTGATTAAAACTTCTTATGAGTTGCTCGGTCTGGTTACTTTTTTTACCACTGGCAAAGATGAGACCAGGGCCTGGACCGTTGGCAGGGGCGCTTATGCCCCTGAGGCAGCCGGCAAGATTCACACCGATATGGAAAAGGGCTTTATTAGAGCCAATGTTATAAACTGGGCAGATTTTGTTAGGGTCGGAAGTGAGGCAGTCGCCAAAGAAAAGGGCTTAATCCGGACCGAGGGCAAGGATTATATTGTTCAAGACGGTGATATTTGCCATTTTTTACATAATAAATAGTTTTCTATTTTTGCAAGACTACCACCTCTCTATGAATTTTTTGTCCCTCTCGAAAGTAGATTATGGTTTGGCGCTTTGTGATATTGAGGCTTTGATCTTTTTCAAAGTCTTTTTTTAAGAGGGGTACTAATTTTAATTGTCCTATATTCGGATCTATCATCCGAGTCCCGTTTTCAAAAACCGGCCATATTATAGCTATCCGCCCCCCTTTTTTCAAAACTTGTGAAAATTCTTCCAGGGCCTTGCTATAAAGAGTTTCTAGTTCCTGAACAACCTTTTTAATTTGTATTTTCCCTCTTTGCGGCCCCAGATAAGGCTCAGTGACCATAATGTCTATACTCTCTTTTTTGAAAAACCTTGACAGCTCTTCAACTCTTATCTTTTTCAGATCGCAATTAACATCGTTCAATTCGTAATTATCTTGAACCCACTTCAAGTTGGTTTTGCTGTCTTCAATGGCTTTGTTCGAAGAATCAGTTCCGATTATGTTTTTATATCCCATTAAGACGGACTCTGTCAGTATTGTTCCTGAACCGCAAAAGGGGTCTAATAGTTTTAATTCCTTTTTTTGTAGCGAGGCTAGGTTGATTAAAATTTGGGCCAGCTTGGGTGGCAGCATTCCGGAGTGACTGTCACGCGCTGGACGGTTATAGTCCCTGAAAGATAGGTTTCTAAAATCTTGGACAGCCAAGGTCTTTCCTAATAAAATCTCATTCTGATGTTTAGCCAAGACAATTTCTATACCAGATTGCGTTAACTTGTTTGTCTCTACCACTACACTAGAAAGAATTTTTTCTTTACTGGTTACCAATCTGGAATTAATCCCCTCTTTTTTTAATTCTTTTTTTATCTCAAACCCCAAACGAGAAAAACCTTTTAAGTTTTTACTGTAAGGAGAAATGCCGAATTTTATTTTCCCTGACTGCCCAGAAGATCTCTGTTTAATTAAATCCAGGCAACTCTCCTTTAAGTCTTCTGGTTTGCTGATTGTTTTTTCTAAAGAAGCGATTTTTATAGTCCCTCCCAGGCCTTTTATGATTTCTCCGGAGTCAATTTCTTTTATATCCAAAAGAGCTAACTTGTTGTTTATCAAAGTTACTTTTTCATCCCCAAAAACAGCCAATAACTCAGCCAAGGAAAGAGAAGGGTTTTTACCCAAGGAAAACAAGTATTTCATTTTTCAAAGCGGACTTTTTATGTTTTTTAAATTATCTTGGCTTACTTTAGTGTAAGCCTGAGTAGTTTCAATTCTTTTGTGACCTAAAAGTTTTTGAATGTAGCGTATATCAACTTTACTTTCTAATAAGTGGGTGGCAAAACTATGTCTTAAAGAGTGGCAACTAGCCGGTTTTGTTACTTGGCTGTTTTCAAGAGCTTTTTGAAATATTTTTTGAACGCTTCTTTCAGTCATTTTACCACCCCTAGAACTTGGGAACAGATAATTATTTTTATCTTCTTTTTTGGTGTATTCTTTTAATATTGGCACAACTTTATCAGAAAGAATAGTATATCTATCTTTTCTTCCCTTGCCTCCCCTTACCATTAAAACTTTATTATTAAAATCCAGATCTTTAATTTTTAGATTTATAATTTCAGATACTCTTAGCCCAGAAGAATAAATTAGACCTAAGATAAGTTTGTGTTTAACGTTTTTAACTTGTGCTAAAATTTCTTTTACTTCTTTTTTGTTTAAGACTACAGGTAAATTTTTGTCTTTTTTGGCCCTGGGTATATTAATAAGAAATTTTCGTTTTAATATTTTTTCAAAATAAAACTTAAAACTGTTATAAGCTAAATTGAGAGTAGAAGCAGACTTGCCCTTGTCTGCCAAGTGCTCCAAATAATTTCTAATGTCATTAGTGTTAATGTTTTTCGGGTTTTTATTTGCGAACGTTAGAATTTTTGTGATATAGTATAGATAAGAATCAATGGTTCTATAACTAAATTTCCTCAGTTTCATTTCTTGTTTTAACAACAATAAAGGATCCTTGCTGGGATATTGATATTTATTTCCATTCATAAACCATCTATGATTAGAAATTTATATTAAAATTTTATCTAATATAAAATTAATAGTCAACAAGTTCGTTTATAACTTGTTA
>CAZWNU010000003.1:0-61219 GCA_964635515.1 uncultured Gammaproteobacteria bacterium | reverse complement strand
TCGAATTCCTGAGTGACAACTCTGTCCTGGTAGACTATGAAGATGGACACATCGCCCTTCAAGCAGAAGCCGGATTCACTGTTTCTGATGAGGGTGAGGTAGAAATAGACTATTTTGACTTAATAGAAGAAGAGGAGGAAGAATTGGACAGTCAGGAAGCGGCTGAACAATACATCAGAGACAATATCTCTGAGTTATCTCCTGAGGAAGCGGTCTTGGGCGGAAATTTCTTTGTCACTAATATCGAATTCCTGAGTGACAACTCTGTCCTGGTAGACTATGAAGATGGACACATCGCCCTTCAAGCAGAAGCCGGATTCACTGTTTCTGATGAGGGTGAGGTAGAAATAGACTATTTTGAATTGACTGAAGAAGAGAGTGGACACAAAACTTACGAAAATGAAGATTATGGATTTAAAATAGACCTTCCCGGAGACTCGGACTTAATGGAAGAGGAGGACCCCATGGCCTCTGTCTCCTTGGCAATAGAAGGAGAAGTTTCTACTTCAATCTTTGTTGGCCAAGATCAAGTGGGTTATGACCTGAGAATAAATAGCTTGAACGAGCAAGAAAATATCTCGGAATTAGAATTAGAAAAAAATGTGGTGGAAGCGGAAAACTCTTTTAAAGCAAGTTACCTTCGCGTGACAGAAGATACGACTAACCATGCCCTGGAGGAAGTGCCCGAGACAAAATTATATGCCTTCAAAAACGGTTATGCCTATATAATAAACTGCTCCGGAAGCCATAGCCGATGCCAAGACATGATCTCTTCTTTTGAGTTTTTAGAATAAAGAATACAAAAATCTTAAAAAGGAACAATAATCAAAAAAACCGCCTTCCTCTTGGATAGGCGGTTTTTTGTAACCAAGTGCGGATGGCGGGACTCGAACCCGCACAGAGAAAACTCCACATGAACCTGAATCATGCGCGTCTACCAATTCCGCCACATCCGCTCAGTTTTTGTTTTAATTTAACTATATGATATAATAACAATATAATAGATAATAAATCAAATAAAAACTATGCCGAAGAAAAAAATAGAATCTAAAAATTCCCAAAAACTGGATATTGAGATCAATAAAGCCGTGGCTGCCCTCTCCTATATCTGGATCTTGTTCTTGATACCCCTACTTCTGAAAAGAAATTCCGATTTTGCTCAATTCCATGCCAAACAGGGATTGGTTCTTTTTATCTTGAGCTTTTTGACCATCATTCCCATTATAGGTTGGTTCTTTTCCTTGGTCCTGATAGTGATCTGTTTGGTCAGCATCATGAAAACACTGAACGGAGAATGGTTCGAAGTTCCTTTGGTCTATGAATGGAGTAAAAAATTCAATTTGTAAATAAAAATAACAATAACTAAAAAGGATGGGGTCTCATCCGGCTTTAGAGCAGACCAAAAGCAAAATATTTCTACCTGAAACACCTGGGTAGTTATCTTTATTTAACCCCTATATCTGAATAATTTAAAAACCTTAACTAAAATAAATCCTATGTCCAAATTTATAAAATTCTTTGACGAATTGAACAACAAAGATGTTCCTCAGGTGGGAGGAAAGAATGCTTCCCTGGGAGAGATGTACAGCAAACTCAAGAAGAGCGGAGTCAGAGTTCCCAACGGCTTTGCCACAACAGCCAGCGCCTATGACCACTTTATGGAAAAAGCGGGATTAAAGAAAAAGATTCGGCAGGCTCTGGAAGGACTGAACCCGGAAGATGTGAATGATCTCTACACAAGAGGAGAGAAGGTTAGAAACTTGATCTTGAAAGCCCAGCTCCCCCAGGACCTGAAAGATGAAATAGCTAAAGCTTACAAAGAACTATCAAGTCAATCAGGATCAAAGAATCTGGATGTGGCGGTTCGATCTTCAGCCACAGCTGAAGATCTGCCTGACGCTTCCTTTGCCGGACAACAAGAAACTTACTTGAATATCAGGGGAGAAAAAGAGCTTTTAAAAGCTATAAAAAGATGTATTTCCTCTCTTTTTACCAATCGAGCCATTTCCTACAGAGAAAGTCGGGGCTTTGATCACTTTGATATCGCTCTGTCGGTAGGGGTTCAAAAAATGATCCGCTCTGACCTAGCCTCCAGTGGAGTAATGTTCAGCCTGGATACTGAATCCGGTTTTGAAAACGTAGTTCTAATAAATTCCATTTACGGATTAGGAGAAAACATCGTCCAAGGAAAAGTTAATCCGGATGAATTTTGGGTGTTTAAGCCCACTCGAGCGATCATATCCAGATCCATCGGAGCCAAGTCTTTAAGAATGGTCTACAGCAAAAGCGCCACTAATCCGGTCAAGGATATGAAAGTGGGAAAAAAGGATCAAAAAAAACAATCGATTTCAGATGAACAGGTGAAACAATTGGCTGATTGGGCGATAATGATAGAAAAGCATTACCAAATGCCGATGGATATGGAGTGGGCCTTGGATGGAAAGGAAGGTAAACTCTATATCGTCCAGGCTAGACCAGAGACGGTGAACAGTGTTAAGGACAAGAATGTTATAGAAAGGTATAAGTTAAAAGAAAACGGAAAAGTAATAACCACCGGACAAAGCGTGGGAGATAAGATCGGACACGGCTCTGCCCACAGAATAATGGATCTGGCTGATATTAAAAAATTCAAAGAAGGCGAGGTCTTGGTAACAGATATGACAGATCCGGACTGGGAGCCGATCATGAAGATAGCTTCAGCTATTGTGACCGACAAGGGAGGAAGAACTTGCCATGCGGCTATAGTTTCCAGGGAAATGGGCATACCTTGCGTGGTCGGAACCGGAGATGTTTCCGAAAAGGTTAAATCTAAACAAGATATCACCGTAGACGCCTCTCAAGGAGAGACCGGTTACATCTACCAAGGAAAGATCTCTTATGAAATAAATAAAGTCGACATCAAAAACCTGAAAAGACCACGGACCAAGATGATGATGAATGTCGGCTCTCCTGACCTGGCCTTTCCCTCTTCTTTTGTCCCGAATGACGGAATCGGCCTGGCCAGACTGGAATTTATTATAAACAACTATATCAAAATCCATCCTCTGGCTCTTCTGAACTATAGAAAGATAAAAGACAAGGAATTGAAAAAGAAAATTGACCAAATCACAGATCGCTTTGAAGATACTAAAGAATTTTTCATTCAAAAATTGGCCGAGGGGGTAGGTACTATCGCCTCTTCAGTATACCCTAAAGATTGCATTGTTAGGCTGTCCGATTTCAAGAGCAACGAATATGCCAACTTGATCGGGGGCGAAGAATATGAACCCCAAGAATCCAATCCCATGATCGGCTGGAGAGGAGCTAATAGATACTATTCAGAGGAATTCCTACCCGCCTTTGAAATGGAATGTGAAGCCTTGAGGAGGGTACGAGAGGAAATGGGCTTGAACAACCTAAAGATCATGGTCCCTTTCTGTCGAACCGTAGAGGAAGGAAAGGAAGTTAAAAAGATCATGGCTAAAAACGGCTTGAAACAAGGTAAGAACGATCTGGAGATCTACGTTATGGCTGAAATCCCCACCAATATTCTGCTGGCTGAAGAATTTGCCAAGGAATTCGATGGTTTCTCCATCGGCTCTAACGACCTGACCCAACTGACTCTGGGAATCGATCGGGATGCCGGAAACATGTTCCATATACTCGGTAAAGCTGATGAAAAAAATGAATCGGTGAAGATGATGATCAAAAAATTAATTGAAGTGGCCAAAAAGACCAAGACCAAGGTGGGCATCTGCGGCCAGGCACCGAGTGATTTCCCGGAATTCAATGAATTTTTGGTAGACTGCGGTATAGATAGTATTTCCCTAATCCCGGATACAGTGATCAAGACCACGCAGGTAGTCAACAAGGAAGAAGAGAAACAAAAGAAGAAGAAATAAAAATAGGATCAAGAACTCACAACTCGGCATTGCAGTGAACGGAGACATCTCCGGGGTTTTGAAATTTTCCAGCCCTGGCTCGGTAGTAGGCAGCTGCTGCTATCATAGCGGCATTATCTGTGGTATAGGCTCTCTCCGGATGAAAAAATTCTACTCCTTCCAAGCTTTCTTTGACCTCCTTTCTCAAATGATCGACCAGCTCCGAATTGGCTGAAACCCCTCCGGACAACATAAGTGTCTTTATCCCGAATTCTTTTCCTGCTCGTATGGCCTTCTGGGTCAAGACATCTATAATAGCCTCTTGGAAACTGAAAGAGTAGGCAGAGACCTTGCTCTGCCAATCTTTGTCTTTCTCAACTTTGTACAAAAGAGAAGTTTTTAATCCGGAAAAAGAAAAATTAAAATCATTACTTTTAAGCATGGGACGGGGGAAAACAATGTCTGTGGAGCTGCCTTGTTTTTTAAATTCTCCCGCCCTTCTGGCCACTTCCGGACCTCCGGGATATCCCAGATCCAGAATTTGGGCCGCTTTATCAAAAGCTTCACCCGCTGCATCATCTCGGGTATCACCGATTATCTGATAATTTTGATGACCCTTCATCAAAACCAACATGGTATGACCCCCTGAAACAGTCAGAACCAAGGCCGGAAACCTTATTTGATCCGCGTGCTCTATGAAATTAGAGTAAATATGTCCCTCAATATGGTTAATAGGAATCAAAGGAAGATTCCAGGCAAAGGACAGGCTTTTGGCTGATTCTACTCCCACTATCAAAGAAGTAATCAAGCCGGGGCCGTTGGCCACAGCTACTGCTTTTAACTCCTTTGGGGCGGTATTTCTGTTAAGCCCGGCCTCTTCCAAAGCCTTGTTGATCACTGGTAAAATATTCAATATATGCTGACGGGCGGCCACTTCCGGAATAACACCCCCGTATTTTTTGTGGATCTCTACCTGAGAAGAAACCATATTAGACAAAACCTTAATTCCCCTCTCTCCGGCCTCGATCACTGAAGCTGCAGTCTCGTCACAACTGGTTTCAATACCTAAAATTTTCATATTTTGACTTTAAAAAATTTATATATTAATCTTAATAATAGCACAATACAAAACTTTGAGTTAAATGTAAAATCAAATTCAGAGGAGGGGCGACATGAAACCTAGCAACAAAAGATCGGTAACCTTTAAAAATGAATTTACTAAACTGGGATCATTTCGAAGTAAAAAAATCATTTTCTGCCTCTTGTCCGAGAACGGGAGGGAAAGGCAAAGAGAAATAGAATTCCTAAAATCATTCACAAGAGGAAGGGGGTTGCCCTGGGGAAAGACCAAGTTAGAAAACGGCCCGGATATAGCTTGGGGTGTGGCTCCCGACCAGCAGAGTTATTATGGCCTGAAACAAGTCATCTTTGATGAGAGCTCGGGCCTGTTTTTCTTAATTTTCCACAAATGCACCTTGGAAAACACCCAACCAAGCCAACTGGAAATATTCTTGGAGAATATCAACAGGAAAGAAAGGCGTCTACTTAAGGGCCTGGGAGCCAAAAACCTAAAATTTACCCACCCCTTACAAGCGGATGAATTAATTTGTGGTTTCCATGTCGCGAAATTGGAAGCGAGGCACTAGAAAGAGAAAGCCCTTTGATCAAATAACAAAGGGCTTTTTGAGTCGATAAAGGATCACGGTTTTAATAACCTCGGGGATTTGACTAAAACAAAAAACTTTTCTATACTAAATACTAGTTTTGCATTTTTCCTTTTGGAAAAATGCAATATTTATTTTTTCTCCCGGCTAGCCCGATTGAGAAAAACAAAGCCGCCATCGTCTAGTGGTTAGGACACCAGGTTTTCATCCTGGAGACCGGGGTTCGATTCCCCGTGGCGGTACTAGAAAACCTCAGCTTGATCAGGCTGAGGTTTTTTTAACCAAGAATAGATTAAAAAACCCGGACCGTTTTTTTTATTCAAAACCAATCGACCTGGACAAACTCGTTCTTAAAAAACACTTCTAGACCTTGAGCTAATCTTGAAATCGTTGTAAACTTAAAAAACCTAACTGGAGCCATTAAAACAACAAACATCTCATCAAGGAGGTTGAATATGACCAAAAAAAGGAGAAAGGACTCCAAGCTGAGAAGTCAAAACATTAAGAACAAAGCAGAGGAAAATGGCGCCGGAAGAAAGAAAAGAAGGAGGAAAAGACAAAAGGAATTAGTTGAAAACAATCTGATCTAATCCGAACAAAGACATAAGTCGTAATTTGATTGCGACTTTTTTGTTAAATCGGAAATTCACTTTTGGGAACCGGGCCAACGAAAGTAGACGAATACTCGACCGGAGTTGTCAGAATCTTTTTTCAAACGGTGGTATCGGGACTTAATCTCTTTCCGGTCCAGAAACCTCAACACCCTTTTTTTCAGTTGACCACTCCCCTTGCCATGAATTATCTCCACCTCTCTAGCCTTCTTCTCTATTGCTTCTTGGATAACCGATTCTAACTCCTTTTCTATTAAATCTCCTTTATTGTAGATCGGATGAAGATCCAGGACTAATTTTCTGGAAGACATAATAATTATCTTAATTGAAAAATCGTAACCTAAAATCGGTTGAGAATCTCAAAAATCTTGAACCAATAATCATATCCTTAACCACTATCTCCTTCTGAATACCAAGGTTCTGCTGCTAATAATCAAAATTCTACTTTAATGTAAAATTTTCTTCAAGACGAATTCAGGGTCGGCTTGAACTTCTATTATCAATTATACACCCGGAAAAACAAATAATCCAAAAAACTTGGTTTTTCCTTGATAAAAAAGACCGATCACCACCTCCTCTCTATCAGGTCAAAACCAAAAAAAACAGAATAATTTGCGTAATACTTACTAAGGTGTATTATGTTTCTATGACAGAAGAAAAATCCAATCATTCAAATAAAAAAACTGATGAAAAATTAGTGAGGGAAACTCTTGAAAATCGGGATGCTTTTGTTCATCTAATTGACCGTTATGAAATCAAACTATATCACTACATTAGGAGAATTACCAATGTCTCCCCTGAGGAAGCTGAGGATATATTGCAAGAAATATTTCTTAAAACTTTCCGCAACCTGACTGATTTTGATACTGATTTAAAATTCTCTTCTTGGATCTACAGGATCGCCCATAATCAGGTAGTCAGTAGTTTTAGGAAGAAAAGAATCAGAGCGGAAAATTTCTCTGTTGAATTATCTGAAGAAATGATTGAAACTTTGGCAAGTAAGTTGGATTTGGAAAAAGAAATGGATCTTAAACTTTTGAAACAAAAACTGGATAATGTTCTGGGTAAATTGAAAAAGAAGCATCGAGAAGTTTTGTTTCTAAGATTCCTGGAAGAAAAAAGCTACAAAGAAATATCCGATATCATAATGAAACCCCAGGGAACGGTGGCCACTTTGATCAAAGAGGCTAAGCAAGAATGCTTAAAAGAATTTCAAAAAAATAACTTGAATATGCGATATGACCAAGCCTAATTCTGCTCAAAAATTATTAAACAGAATCCAGTCCGAGAATCTAAAGCCCAGACCGAAATGGATCTTTACTCTTAGAAATCGTCTTTTTTGGGTAATTGGAGCAATTTTTTTACTTTTGGAAGGAGTTGCTGTCTCGGTTATCATATACATTTTCCAATCTGATGACTGGCAAATTTATGGCCGACTAACTGATGGTTGGCTAGAATTTATTTTGCTCTTCCTCCCGATCTTCTGGATGTTAATGTTGTTCATATTTATCTCAATTCTGATCTATGATCTAAAAAACACCAAGAGAGGATATAGATATTCGATCCCCTTTCTGTTGTTCTTCACGGTTTTGATCGGAGTAATTCTAGGGATCATCTTTTTCTATTCCGGAGTAGGTAAGGCAATTGACGAGGTTTTGAGCGGCAGGGCTCCTTATTATGGCAAAATAATCAACCCCAGAACCGAATTCTGGTGCCAACCGAACAAGGGACGATTATCCGGAATGGTAATTGCCGCAACAGAAGATAATACATTCAACTTCAGGTGCTGTGAAGGTAGAGACTGGATCGTAAAAACCGAGTTTCAAAAAAACAGTTTTGGATCAAATCGATCCGAGCCCCAAGAGCAGATCCGAGATGGAAACTTAATCAGAGTCTTGGGAGAAAAGGAAAATGAAAATCACTTCACCGCTTACAAAATCCTACCTATGGGCTCGGGCAAAAACTTCTTTCAAAGAAACATAAATCGTGAATTCGGGCAACCGGAACAGGAATGCTTAAAATAAAATTGGGATTAATGCGTATTACTTAGGTGAGGGCCCCAAAGATTTCTTTAAAGAAATCATTAAAAGTAACCTTGATGTTTGGCTAAATCGATTAACATTTAGCTGAATATTAAAAACATTATGAAAAAACAAAAGAACTTATTCCTTGCCGGTTCGGCCGCTTTAATTTCTTTGGTGGCAATAGGAAGTGTTGCCACCGCCTCTCTGGCCGCCAGTGATGAAAATGGGTTTTCCTTCTTCCCGGGCAAAGGTAGTAAGGGCAATTTAAGTGAAGAAGAAAAGGATAGCTGGATAAAAGAAAGAGAAGAATGGAAAGAAGATCTGGTCCTTAGACGTGATGAGTTCAAGCAAGAGAGAGAGCAGATCAGAGTCTCTTTGAGATCAGAAGCAATCCAAAACGCCATAAACTCAGGTGACTTCCAATCTTGGCAAGAGGCAATCGGTGACAATTGCCCCTTATCCGACCGATTAGGGGAAGAGGAATTCTCTCAACTTGAAAACCATGAGGACTTCAAACAAGAAATGAGGAAAATAAAAGAAGAGATGGGAATGGAAAAAGGCTTTGGCAGAAATAAGAGCTCTGGCTTTCAAGGCAAAAATTCAAGATAAAACTCTAATTAAACTCTCTCAAAAAACCTTCTCGGGTGGCCTGCCCGGGAAGGTTTTTCTTTTCCAGCAAGGCCATTGTGGATTATTTACTTAATAATGGCTTGTTGTCCAAAATGAGCTGGACTAGAACAAAACTTGACTTTCAAAATTATCGTGCTATAATAAAACTATGGTTTTAAAATTATCGCTTTATGACTAAAAAAATCAAAAGAGAACTATTAACTGAATTAAAGAAATACCTAAATATTAAAGAGATTCTAATTATCACTGGCCCCAGGCAATGTGGCAAAACTACTGTTATGAAATTTTTAAAAGAGAGTTTAGACCAAAAAGGACAAAAAACTCTTTATTTAAGTTTGGATATTGAAAAAGACAAACCTCATTTTGTTTCAGCTAGTGCTTTAATAAATAAAATTAAACTAGAAATAGGAGACAAAAAGGCTTACATTTTTATTGATGAAATTCAAAGAAAAGAAAACTCCGGACTTTTTTTAAAAGGCTTGTATGACATGAACTTACCTTACAAATTTATCGTTTCTGGATCAGGTAATTTAGAATTAAAAGAAAAAATTCATGAATCTTTGGCTGGCAGAAAATTAATTTTTAATCTAAATACTTTAAATTTTAAAGAATTTGTTAATTACAAAACCGATTATCAGTATGAAGGTAAATGGGCTGAATTTTTTAAAATCAATTCAGAACAAGGAGAAGCCTTGCTTAAAGAATATCTTGTTTTTGGTGGCTACCCCAGAATTGTTCTAGCTTCTACTTATGAAGAAAAAATAAGGTTTTTAGACGAGATTTACAAGAGTTATTTAGAAAAAGACATTGCTTTTTGGTTAAACGTGGGAAAGGTGGAAGAGTTTAGCAATTTAATTAAACTAATCTCTTCTCAAGTTGGTCGGACTGTTAACTACTCTGAATTGGCCAATACTTTGAACTTATCACAAATCTATGTAAAAAAATATTTGTTTTATCTAGAAAAAACCTTTATTATCTCAAAGCTTACCCCTTTTTTTACTAACCCTAGAAAAGAGCTGAGCAAAGCTCCACTTTATTATTTTTTTGATCTAGGTTTAAAAAACTATGTTTTAGGAGAAGCCAATCCCCTGGAAAAAAAGGACGAAGCCGGATATTTATTTGAAAACTTTGTTCATAATGCTCTAAAAGATAAAACCAGTTATTCTACTGATAAACTTAATTTTTGGAGAACCAAAAATGGAGCTGAAATAAACTTTGTTTTACAAACCGGAGAAGGGTTGATTCCTTATGAAGCCAAGTTTAAAAACTTGAAACAACCCCAATTGGGTCGATCTATTCATAGTTTTATTGACACTTACTCTCCTTCCAAAGTGTTTATTATTAACAAGTCTTGGAGTCATAAACAAAAAAAAGGTGCCACTAACATTATTTTTAGCCCTTTTAGAGAGTTGTTTTAATTTATCTGTCGTACTAACAAGGTATTAAGTTATGGCTTACTTCGACCCTGGATAAGCCTTTTTTAATTTGTAAACTTTATATAATTTTAACTCTTCTCTGTTCATGGCAGTTTAGTAATTAACTGCTTTTGATTTGCCATGAATTTCAGTGTCATTTTAGATGATTTAATACAACGTACTTGTGACAAAGAACAAATTATAATAAGCTGGAGAGAAGAATAATATATTAAATTTATGCTGGATCCTGTTAAAAAAAGCCTCATCTATGACGAAAACGCTCGCTACCATAACTACCCCTTAGAAAAACTGATGGAAAATGCCGGGAGGCAAATAGCCAAGACCATAAGAGAAAAAATAGGAAACAAGAAAAAGATTGTTTTCATCTGTGGCCCCGGAAACAACGGGGGTGATGGTTTAGTGGCGGCCAGATACTTGAAAAAAGATAACTATCCTGCAGTCTTCCTGGTTCCTCAACAGATCAAATCCGAACTCACTCGAAAAAATTGGGAAAAATTCAAAGGAGAAAAATATTACGGAGTGAAGGCCCAAGATCTGCCCCAAAAGGCGGATTTGGTAGTTGAATGCTTGTTTGGCACCGGAATCTCCCAAAAACTAAAAGAGCCCTACCCTTCTATTATTGAAAAAATGAATCATATCCAGGCCGAAAAGATATCCCTAGACCTGCCCGCTCCAGGATTCAAGCCCGATCTGAACTTGTCCTTAATGATACCCAAGACCGATAAAGCAGTTACTCTGGACATATCCTATCCTAAATGGCTTAAGGAGAGTATTGGTGTAGGAGAAGTAAAGGCTCTGAATCGAGCAAAGGAAAACTCTAGAAAAGGAAAGAACGGCCAAGTTTTCATCTGGGCAGGCAATGAAAAATACCATGGCGCCCTTCTTCTAGCTTCTAAAATGGCGGCTAAGGTAGTAGATCTGGTATTTATTTCTTCTACTCCAGAAAACAGGGATCTAATAAAAAAGTTGAAGCCGAGCTTGCCGGAATTCATATCAATCCCGGAAAAAGAGATTGAAAAATATCTAAAGAGGTCTGACTCTATTCTCCTGGGGCCGGGCTTGGGAACAGGACCGGAGACCGCGACCCGGGTAAAAAAGATACTTCGAGAAAATAGGAATAAAAAGATCATCCTGGACGCTGATGGTTTAAGAGTTTTGGATAAAAAACTACTCAACCCAAACTGCCTTCTCACCCCCCACTCCCAAGAATTCGAAGATCTCTTTAAGTTAAAGGCGAATAAGGAGAATCTGGAAAAAATGGCAAAGAAATACCGATGCACCATATTGCTCAAAGGAAGAAAAGATATCATCAGTAATGGCTGGGAAGTGAAAATAAATAACTCAGGCAATCCGGGAATGACCAAGGGGGGAAGCGGGGATGTTTTGGCCGGTCTGGTCACCGGCTTAGCAGCAACAAACGATATCTTCCTTTCCGCCTGCGCCGGAGCTTTTCTAAACGGTCTGGCCGGGGATAGAATAACTAAAAAAGCCTCGTATTACTACAAGGCCTCTGATCTGATCGAGGAGATACCTCGAAGCATTAAATGGTGTCTGGAATATTGAACCGGAATCAGGAGAGCTGGATTTCTTTGTATTTATCCACCCTACCTTCTTTGTCGAAATAAAATTTCATCTTTAAATACTCCCCTCCTAAAACTCTCTTAAGCCAATAACGATCATCATCCCACAT
This sequence comes from uncultured Gammaproteobacteria bacterium, assembly GCA_964635515.1. Classification (GTDB taxonomy): domain Bacteria; phylum Patescibacteriota; class Patescibacteriia; order Patescibacteriales; family JAGXOH01; genus CAZNAQ01. The sequence goes on along the minus strand of CAZWNU010000003.1, from coordinate 49,304 downwards.
TTCCTCTAAAGGAATATTATCTAGATCAAACCATTTTAAAACACCCTCGCCGGTATCTTTGGGTTCTCCTTGAAACTCTGTAACTACGAAAACATAAGAAAAGAAAGAGTCTTTTTTATCAGGAAAAACAAAGCCCAACTCCCCTCTTATCCGAGGATTCAAGATCTCTAAACAAGTTTCTTCCAAAACTTCTCTTTTAACCGAATCTTCTATACTTTCTCCTTTCTCCTTTTTACCCCCGGGCCCGTTCCATTTGCCCTGACCAAAACCTCGAGCTTTTCTCTGTAGAAGCACCTGCCCGTCTCGGTTGAAAACATAACAGATATTGGTTATAAAATCATAATCTTTAGGATTCATAAAATTAAAAGTTACTTTACCCAAAACTCTTTTTTTATCTTTTTATCCTTTTTATCCTCTTCTTCTCCTATCCTATCCCGGGCCCATTCCCGAAGTTGGTCCAACTCCGCCTTATCCAGCTCTCGAGCCCGTTTTAATAAATATTTCTTGGTATTCAACTTGGGATCATCCAAAACCTCGCCTAAAAGGACATCTAAAATCGCCCCTATCTTGGGACCGGGTTCCAATTTTAATTCTTTCATCAAATCTTCTCCGTTAATTTTGAGCATTTTCACGGAAATCGGATCCTTCCTGACCTTTTTCATCATATATTCCAAATGCCTGAGCTTGTAGGGTTTGGCTTTAGGAACACCCGAACCCAAGCGATCCGCCACCCTCAGATCTATCAGGTCCTTCAAGTTCTCTTCCCCCACTTTTCTGATCAACCGTCTAACCGAAGACTCGGTTACTTCCCCAACATTATAGTAAAACATATGAGCCTTAACCAAAGTTATTATTTTATCTGCATCTTTATGGCTGAATTTTAACCTCTTAGTGATTCGAGTAACCATCTTAGCTCCCAAATATTCATGGTTGTAAAAAGTATACTCCCCTTTAACCATCTTCCTGGTTTTAGGCTTGGCGATATCGTGGACCAGGGCGGCGAAACGAACCCGCCAATCCTTATTGGGGCAATTTTTCAAAGAATAGACATTGTGCTCAAAGACCGTATATATGTGATGACGATTCTGGTCAATATTAACCCCTTCTTCCAACTCCGGTAAAATATATTGCAACAACTTATTATCATGTAGCATCATAATACCTTCATAAGCGCGATCGGATTCCAGGATCTTGATCAGCTCATCCCTGACCCTTTCCTTGGCGATGAACTTAATAGCTCCTGCCATCTTGTAAATAGCTCTTCGGGTTTTCGGCTCCAGATCAAAATCAAGCTCCACAGCTAATCTGATGGCTCGCATCATACGCAAAGCATCTTCCTTGAATCTATCCAAAGGCTCGCCCACAGCTCGAATGATCTTTTTATTAATGTCTTCCTCACCTCCGAAAAAATCAATGATGATATAACCGTTTTTTTCTATTTTGTGATCATCTTTGATCCGATGAGAAACAGACACAGGGCTGCTCTTTTTTTTCATAGCCAAAGCATTGATGGTAAAATCTCGCCTGGATAGATCCTTGTCCAATTCTTTTTCGAATTTCACTTCATCCGGGCGCCTCCGATCACTATAGCCCACTTCCGATCTGTAAGTAGTTATCTCAACCACATCCACTGCCTCCTCCTTTTTCTCTATCGGAAGCAAAACAGTGCCGAAACGATTCTCATACTTGCCATCGGGAAAAACATCCAAAATCTGTTCCGGTAAGGCGTTAGTGGTCACATCCCAATCCTTGGGAGTTTTTGCTTGCAGTATATCTCGAACACAACCTCCTACGATATAGGCTTCGTAGCCGGATTTTTCCAGTTGAGACACTATTTTTGTCACATATTCAGGAACTTTCATTGGTCTAGTAATAAAGTTAAAAATTAAAAACCGACATATTGAATCTCCTCTTGTAACTGAAGATTGAAATTTTGCCTGACTTTTTGCTTAACATAGCTGACCAGGGCAATAACGTCAAGCGCGCTGGCTCCGCCCAAATTGATAATAAAATTAGCGTGCTTCTCACTGATCTGAGCTTTCCCCATCCTCTTACCTCTAAGGTCCAGTTGATCTATCACCCAACCGGCACCGACCATGCCGCCTTTAACCACCCCTTCAAATTGGGCCCGATCAGCCAAACTAGGAGCTCTTTGTTTCAAATAATCGAATTGAAAATTCTCGAACACGCTACCGGCACTGGGATTTTTGGGTTGAATCTTGATCCTTTTACCCACGTTCTCCTTGATTTCTTGCTTGACCTTTTCCGATTCGGAAAAACTTAATTCCAGATCGGCCTTCCAAATAAGTAACTCCGGTCTTTGCTTAAAGACGCTATTTCGATAAGCGAAGAGGCAGTCCTTATGACCAAATTTCTTCCATTCTTCCTGTTTGGTGTCGTAAGCTAAAACCGATTTGACAGATTCGGCCATGGAAAAACCAAAGGCTCCGGCATTGCCGCGAATAGCTCCGCCCAGAGTAATGCCCGGAATCCCGGCTGCCCATTCCAGGCCGGAAAGACCGTATCGGGACGCTTCCTTAATTATTTTAACCAGACCAAGCCCGCCACCACCGGTGATCAAGTTTTTCTTGATTTCGAACTCTTGATTGGCCATCTTGAGAATTAAACCGTCAAAACCCTCATCACTGAACAAAATATTACTCCCGCCGCCCAAAAAAAATAATTTTAACCGCCTCTTCCCAGCCCATTGCAGAACCTTTATCAGGTCATCCTCATTTTTAACTTCCAAAAAAAACCTGGCCCGACCCCCGATTTGAAAAGTGGTCAGATCCTTAAGATCTCTGTTTTCTATTATCCTCTTTTCTATCTCCATAATCGAATATTATTCTTCCTTTTAATCAGTTTAACAAATAAAAATTAAGAAACAAAGTTTTTTGATTCAAAAACCTCTTCACTAACCCCTGATCAACCGATTGCTCCTTAACAAAAATCCGACATCAGGACTCTAGGGGGATGCTAATAATTGACAAAAATCATTTGATTGTTTAATCTTTACTCAATTAAGTGCTGGTCTTTCACAAAAATATAGGAATATTGGAAAAAATCAATTCCCAAAAAAAGATGCAAAAAGGAGGTTACAATGACGACCAAAAAAATTCAAGGATTAATAACCGCAATCGTTACCCCTTTTAGGAAAGACGGGGAAATCGCCTGGGACAATTTTGAAAAGCTGATTGAATTTCAATTATCTTCATGGGTGGATGGCATTCTCTTTGTCGGCACCACCGGAGAGAGTCCTACCATATCTCCGGAGGAGCACAAAAAAATCATTGAATTCGGAGTAAAAAAGGTGAACGGCAGATGCCTCTGCCTGGCCGGAACCGGAAGCAACAATCTGTTAGAGGCGATGGACCTGACCGAGATGGCGGTCCAAGCCGGAGCGGATGCGGTATTACTGGTAGACCCTTATTACAATGGGCCCAGCTCAAGAGAAATCATGAAAGAATATATTCTCCCCATTGCATCCGCTTATCCGAAAATTGAAATCATTCCTTATATCATCCCGGGACGAACCGGATGCGAGCTTCTGCCTCCACACTTGGCCATTCTCCATCAACAATTCTCCAACATTAACTGCGTCAAGATAGCTACAGGAGACCTGGAAGGTATTAAAAAGACCAGGGAATTGTGCGGACCGGAACTATCTATACTGAGCGGGGACGACCATTTGACCAATGAACTGATGCTGGATCCGGAGATCAAGGCGGACGGCGCCATTTCCGTTATGTCCAATGTTTTCCCATTTCCCTTGAGATGCATGATAAAATCCCACCTTGAAGATCTTCCAAATCCTTTCCATCAGGAAATCCGAGAAGTGCTTGACCTGGTAAACGTCGTAACCGAAGAAGAAACTTCTTATGGAAAAGTTTTGAACAAAAGCAGAAACCCCCTGCCCGTCAAAACGATTATGAATCTGCTGGGAATACCGGTAGGGCCTTGCCGACCACCCCTTGGGAAAATGACATATAGAGGAATACAAAAAATCACGGATGTGCTTGACACCCAATACAAAAGAAGGGAAGTAGACTTCAAATTCCTTTCCCAGGTTTTCCAGACCGACACGATTTTCAACCTGGCTACGAAAAAATATCTGGAATCGCTCGTCTACGAACTCTACGAATAAATTCGTGGCAGGTAGCAAAAAAACCCTAAAACCCCCTAAAATAAAATATTTTTAGGGGGTTTTTAACTTTAATCAACCCTGAAAGCGATCTTAAATCTACTTCTGATAAATTCTAATCTATACTACCAGTCTTTTGTAGATCCAAAAGCTTTTTGTATAGACCTCCGTCAATCCGGGCCAACTCCCGGTGAGAACCCTGTTCCAACACCCTGCCGCGCTCCAGAACTATTATCTTATCAGCTCTCTGAATAGTGCTTAAACGATGAGCTATAACTATCATGGTCCTGCCTTGACTGATCTTTCTCATAGATTTCTGGATCAACTTTTCACTATAGCTGTCTAGGTTACTGGTAGCCTCATCAAAGATCAGGATGGAAGGATTGGCTAGAACGGCTCTGGCAATGCCTAATCTTTGTCTCTGACCTCCGGAGAGCTTCATTCCCCTTTCTCCCACTAAAGTGTCATAGCCTTGAGGTAAATTCTTAATGAAATCTTCGGCATTGGCGATCCGAGCGGCCTCCTTGATCTCCGACCAACTGGCGCCGGGCTTGGAATAGGCTATATTATCCCTGATACTCAGGTCGAATATTTCCACTTCCTGAGGCACTATGGCAATAGAACTTCTTAGAGCATAAAGGTCATACTTTCTCAAATCACTTCCATCAAGCTTAATTCTCCCTTTTTGAGGATCATAATGTCTGTAGATCATCTTGGCAATGGTGGATTTACCTCCCCCGGAAGGACCGACCAGAGCGGTGACCTTGCCGGGCGGGATCTTTAAACTCACTTTGTCCAAGGCTTTAAAAACATCTCTGTTAACATCTTCTCCATAACTAAAATCAAGTTCCTCGAATTCAATCCTGCCGTCTATCCGATTCGGTTTGAGGCCGTTTTTAGGATTTTCAATCTTGGGTTTTTCGTTGATAATATCCACAAAACGGTTAACTGCCTCAGCCCCCTCTTCTATCCTGTCATAAAAACGAGACAAACGATAAAGGGAGAAATAGGCTTTTTCTGACAAAGTAACAGCAAAGACTAAGGAACCGATACTGACTTGGCCCTGCCAAACCAGATAGGTACTTAAGAATAATATGGTAACCCGGCCCAGATCGATAATAAAATTTCGTCCCAGATTCCATTTGAGCAATTTAAACCATTCGGAAAGCTCCCAATCCCGAACTCTCTCCTTTATCCCTCCGTATTCATTCAACTCTCTTTCCTCTTGGTTAAAAGATTTGACTGTGTTGATATTTATTATCGACTGCCCCATCTTACCGGAAGACTCCTCGTGTTTTTCATATCTACTCTTTCGAATCGGATATAGGTCTCGATTCACCTTAAGAGTAATTAAAATGAATAAGGGAGAGAAAAAAGCAAAAGAAAGACCAATTCTCCAATCCAAGATGGTTAAGACTATTAAAGTTAAAATCAACTGAAATACGGTGGGAACAACCTCAAAAGCCATATTGGCCAATAGTTGAACAATTTTGGAGATTCCCCTCTCTATCTTAGTGATCTTATTCCCTGTATTTTCTCTTTCATGATAATCCAGAGAAAGGTTGACCAGTTTTTCTTGAACCCTTAAAGGTAGATAATACTCCACTTCGACCAAAACTCGAAAAGTCTTCTTGTCTTTGAAGTAAGATATAGCTGAAGCCAACTGCTCACTGAAAAAAAGCATGATTATCAAAAGAATAAGAGGAACCACCTGTTCCGGGCTGAAGGCGGAAAGAATATCAATGATCAATTTGATAATATAGGGAGTGATGATCTGAACCAAACGGAAAACAACAATCAAAAAAAGCAAGTATTTAATTTGCTTATGAGAAGGACTGAGGATGGACCATAACTGCTTCCAGAAACTCCCGCCTCCGGCTGATCTAATTTTTTCCTTTTTTTTCTTACGCATAAAAACAATAAAAAGAGGAGTTTTTTACTCCTCCATGACTTCGATCTAGAAATCGAAAATAATTTTTCTCTACTTAATAATACGTGGCTCAAAGAAAAACATTACAAAATCAATCTTTTACCAGATTGTCCCCGATGCGAAAAACATCTCCGGCTCCCATCAAAACCGCCAGATCCCCGGATTCCAAAGTTTTTCTTAAATAATCCTCACACTCCCTAAGAGTGGGGATGTGAGAGACCTGAAGCTCGGGATTGTGTTTTTTAGCCTTGTTTACCAAATCCCGGCTATGGACTCCTCCCTGCTCCTCTCTGGCAGAACCGTAAATATCCAGGACAATCAATTCCTGAGCTTCATCAAAACTTTCGGAAAACTCTTTTAGCAAGGCCTTGGTTCGAGAATAAGTATGAGGATGAAAAACTACTCTCATCTTTCTGTCAGGATAGATCTGTCTGAGACCGGAAAGCGTAGTTCTAATCTCACTGGGATGATGAGCATAATCATCTATTAGCACAGCTCCTCGAAATTCTCCCATAACCTGAGACCTTCTATGGGTGCCTTGGAATTCCTCCAGATAGGTTCGAATCTCCAGGAGACCGAGTCCTAGTTCCATGGAGGTGGCTATTACAGCTAAGGCATTATAGATATTGTGCTTGCCTGGCAAGGAAATACTAAAATCTCCCAACTCTCCCTCTTCTTCTTTTTCCTTGACCCTGACCTTGAAATACTGTTTTTCCCTGTCTTGTCTTAGATCATAACCGAAAAAATCGACCTGTTCATTCTCCACTCCGTAGCTAATAACCCTCCCTTGGCAATTCGACTCGGCATGATGGAGGATCTGAGGATCGTCCAAATTGGCCACTAAAAAACCTTTGCTGGGAATTCTTTTTATAAAACTCAGAAAAGCTTGGAGGTAACTTTCAGGAGTGGGAAAAAAATCATGATGATCGTGTTCAATGTTGTTTAACAGAACTGCCTTAGGATTAAAATACTGAAGCTTATTCTGATACTCATCAGCCTCGATCACTAAATAATCCGATTGGCCTACCAGGGCGCTGCCCTGGAACTGCTCGACCCGAGAACCCACTAAAACATTGGGTTTTAAACCGGCTCGAAACATAACATAGCCCAACCAAGCGGTTGTAGTGGTCTTGCCATGACTTCCGGTAACCGCCAAACCATAATATTGATTAAAAATATCACTCAAAGCCTCGGGATAACTGAGAGTTTTAAACTTGTTCTTCTGCGCCCAAGCCAATTCCGGATTGGTGTTTTCGGTATAGGCGGTGGAATAAATTATTAGATCTGTGTCTCCGGGTATATTTTTGGGATCAAATTCATTCTTGACCTCAATCCCGACATCTTTTAAGGTCTGATCGGTCATAAACTCCTCAGGAATATCAGAGCCGCTCAGCTTAAAACCCTTTTGATTCAGAAATTGAGCCAACATGGTCATACCCACCCCTTTAATTCCAATCATGTAAATTTTTTTGATTCGTGATAAGTCCATAAAACTATGTTTGACCGATAACTTTTATTTATCGGATTATTTTACTATCTGTCTTATTATACTAAGCATCTCCCGCTCCGCTCCCGGTTTAACAACTCCTTGAATGTTTTGACTTAATTCTCTCCGCCGAGATTCATCCTCAACCAAGCTTTTAATACTGTTCTTAAACTCTTCTCCGGAAAGCTTCCTTTGATCCAAAACAAGGGCTGCTTCATGGTTTTTAAATTCTTGGGCATTATCTTCTTGATGGGTCCCGGGCAAAGGAATTAAGATGCTTGGCTTTCCCAGAAAAGATAATTCGGTCAAAGACCCCAGGCCGGCTCGACTCACAACCACATCCGCCCTCCTAATAATCTCAAACATAGACTCACGCTCCAGAAAGGGGAAAACAAAATATCCGGATCTTTTATTTAAAACTTTCTTATCTCTACCAGTTATGTGAAATATTTGACCTATCTCAAGTAAATCATCAATATTCTCCTCCACCAAACTGTTAATAGCCAGGGAGCCTGTGCCCCCGCCCGTAATTAAGATGACCGGGGAGTCGGGATCAAGGGCAAATCCGGTCCCGCCTCCTCCCTGACCGGGATCGATTTCCAAAGGGTTTCCTATATGTTTAGCCTTAGCTCCATAGTCTTTTAGAGAGCTGGCAAAGGCAACCGTCACCACCCGGGCCACAGGGGCCATTAGCTTGTTGGCCAGACCGGGCCTGAGGTCTTGTTGATGAATTAAAACAGGCACCCTAAAAAACCAAGCCGCCCAAGCAACCGGGACACTGACGAAGCTACCGGCACTAAGCACCAAGTCGGGCTTTTTTTTGAACAGGAGGTAAACAGAGCAAAAAAAAGCAATTATCAATTTAAAAGGATCAACAAAGTTGCGCCAAGAAAAATATCTCCTTAATTTGCCACTGGGAATAGAAACAAAACTAATATTTTTCTCCTGCTTGATCATCTCTCTTTCCACTCCGTTCCTGGTGCCTACCCAAACAAAAGCCCAATTAACTGAATGTTTTTCCAAAGACTTTTTCACTGCCAAAAGTGGGGAGACCGAGCCACCGGTTCCTCCTCCGGTTAAGAAGATAGTTTTTTTATTTTCCTTTTTCATTTTTTGTCAGTGGTATATTTACTAATATTAACCAAAATACCCAAGGCCATTAGAGTGGCCAATATGGCCGAACCACCGTAACTGAACAGAGGCAAGGGCACTCCTGTTATGGGGATTATATTTATCATACCACCTATATTCAAAAGAGTTTGCAGCATGATCCAAGAGACAATACCCACCGCCAAGAGCTGCCCGAACCTATCAGCAGCATATCTGGCTATCCTGACCCCTCTATAAAAAATCAGAAAGTATAGGAAGATCAATAAAGAGGACCAAACAAAGCCCACTTCTTCAGCCATAATAGAAAAAATGGAATCACCGCTGATTTCCGGCAAATAGGCGAATTTTTGCCTACTTTCTCCAATGCCTCTGCCCCACCAACCACCAGAACCGACCGCTATCAAAGACTGATTGACTTGATAACAAACATCCCTGGTATCCAATTGGGGGTTAACAAAACATTTAAAACGATCTTGAATGTAGGGCATGGTCTGATAGGCACCGAAAAGCAAACTGCACCCGATCAAACTAACAACTATCAGATGAAGGATCTTGCCTCCTCCGACAAAATAAACGATCAAAGAAGAACCCAAGACGACCGAAAGGGTGCCTATGTCCGGTTGCAAAAACATCAAAAAAGTGATTGCGGCCAGAACAAATAAGAAGGGGCCGATGCCGGTAGAGATCGATCCCAGATCCTCTTTTCTCCTCTCCAGCCAAGCAGCCAAATAAATTAGAAAAAAGATCTTTACAAACTCCGAGGGCTGCAAGGAAAAGCCGAAAATATTTATCCATCTCCGGGCTTTCTCATAGTCAGCTGCCAGGCCGGGGATGAAGACCAGGAGCAACAAAAAGCAAGAAACAGCCAAAAAGAATACGGCATACTTCTTCCAAAAAGTGTAATTTATCTTAGAAAAAATAAAAAAGACAAAAACACCCAGTATAACGGAAACCAATTGACTATTAAAGTAATAATAACTATCTCCAAATCGGTTGTAGGCTATAACAGAGGTGGCGCTGGAAAGGATTATTAGACCAAAGATCAAAACAATACCCACTAATGCTATTAAAAGCTTGTCCGGTTCATGTTCATTCTTCCCTGGCGCTAAAAAATTTTTTAAACTCTTTTTAATTTTTACCATTTTTTCCTAAATTGACAAGATGTTTCCGATAAGACTTAAAGGAATCTGTCTAATAGAAATATAATTAAACCTAAAACAGAACTCATACCGGCAATAACCCAAAGACGCATTACTATTTTAGGCTCTCCCCAACCCCTGGCTTGCAAATGATGATGAAAGGGAGCTGATATAAAAAGCTTCTTTCCCTGACGCAACTTCTTGGAGGCAACTTGAAGGATAACAGACAGAGATTCTAAAACAAAAACAAAACCTATGATCGGCAAGAGCAGGGCGGTATTGGTAAGCAGAGCTATAACCCCTAAAGTAATTCCTAGGCTCATTGCCCCGGTATCACCCATGTAAAAACGGGCGGGAGGAATATTAAACCACAGAAAGGCCAGTAAAGCCCCTGTTATAACAGCGCAAAAGGCGGCCAGATCATATCTTCCCAAAACAAAGGAGATGGCAGTAAAAGTACTAAAGGCGGTCAAAAGATTGCCTCCAGCTAATCCGTCCAAGCCGTCGGTCTCATTAACGGAAAAAGCTGTTCCCACTATCACAAAAATGAAAAAAGGAATATACCACCAAGATATCTCAAAAGTACCTAAAAAAGGAACTGCCAAAACGGTCCAATTCAATTTAAAATAAAACCACCAAGCGCCGATACAGGCAATAGCGGTATAGATCAAAAATCGATGCTTCATTCCCAGACCACCGGTCTTAGATCCGCCTCTGCCCCGCACATCCAGCCAATCGTCAAATAGGCCCACTAAAGCAGTGGCCACTAAAACCCCTAAGGGAAGCAGTGTTTCTTTCCTTGAAAGAAAATTAAAATGCTGCAGGATCTCTTGCTCTGGAAAAAATCTGGCCAAATAATAGAAAAACAGGATAAAGATAAGAGCGGTTACCCAGATAAGCACCCCTCCCATGGTCGGAGTGCCCTCCTTGTGGGCATGCAGCTTAGTAAAAACCGGGGTTTGACCATTATTTCTGATCTTCTTACCTAATTTATACTTATAGAGAAAATGAGTAAGGATGGGCGTCCAGGCAACAGTGAAGATAAAGGCGGTAATGGCCAATAGGAGAATTTTGATAATGTAGAAAATTTCCATACTTAACTGAAATTAAATAAATAAATGGGTCCCAAAGATATTAATAGAAACAAATTTACTAGCGTGGCTACAGCTAAAAGCAGGTGAGAAAAGAATTTGAAATTATCATATCGATATAGAATGAACAAAAGCGATACATTGCTCAAAAAGACCACCATTCCCAAAACCGGGATCATATACAAGCGAGAAGGGTCTCCCACCAGATCAACACCGAAATCAACGCTGTAATGCAGGACCAAAAGATCATCCCCGGCCCTTCTGACCAAAAGGATAACCGCCAACCAGGTGAGTAGATTCAAGCAAATAATTGCTAAAGAATAAATCTTTATAGACAGGTCTTGAAAAAAAACATCCATCAAAATCCTACCGACTCTCTCTTTGCCTAAATAAAAACAATGATAAAACTTGGAAAGGTTAATCATAAAAAGATACTCTAATTTACTTTTTACTTTATCATATTGCCTGAAAATTTAAAACATGACAAATACTATATTCCCCTTTTTCAAATTGTCAAAGGTTTTTGGAGTGTGGTATAATAAATAAAATTAATACTTTTAGCGTATTTTATGGAAAAGACTGGGAAAATCAAAAATATCTTAATCAAAAACCAAATACTCAGTGAAGAGCAGTTGGATAAATATGAAAAAGAGGCCCAAAAGAGTAGGAAGAACTTTACCCAATACCTTTTGGAAAAAAACATAATATCTTCCGGCCCTTTTTATAAACTGTTGGCTCAACATTATAATCTGAAATTCACAGACCTAGAGGAAAAAAATGTCAAAAAAGAAGCTTTAATGACCCTGCCGGAAAAAATAGCCTCTGTCCACCGCCTGATTGCTTTTGACAAAAACAAAAAAGCTATTAAAATAGCCACTACCAAGCCGGATCAAATGGAAATCTTTGATTTCATTAAAAAAAAGACCGGCCTAAAACCTGAAATTTATGTTACCACTCCGGAAAACATAGATACTTACTTAAAAAAATACCATAAAGAATTAAAACAAGAACTCCCTGCTGAAGCAAAGGATGGCGAAGGCGAAGGAGTTAAAAATTTAAACAAAGCCCTGAAAAATGAAGCCGAAGAAGTGTCTACTATTAAGTTGGTAGACAAAATAATAGAACATGCTATTTATCAAGAAGCCAGTGATGTGCATATTGAACCGGAAGAAAAGAAAATAATCGTTCGCTACCGAATCGATGGAATACTCCATGATGTAATGACCTTAAACAAATCTCTGGAGAATGGAATAGTGGCCAGAATAAAAATTCTGGCTAATCTAAAAATAGATGAACACAGAATGCCTCAGGACGGCAGATTCAAAGCTCACAGCAGTAAATACAAAATGTCTTTTCGAGTCTCCATTATCCCTACCTTTTACGGAGAAAAGATAGTAATGAGACTTCTTAACGAAGGAGGCAGAATATTGAATCTTGAAGAATTGGGCCTTCAAGAAGAAAGTCTGGAAAAAATAAAAAGGAACATTAAAAAACCTCATGGAAAAATATTGGTTACCGGACCGACCGGTTCTGGTAAAACCACTACCCTATACACTATTCTCGATATATTGAACAAACCGGAAGTTAATATCTCTACTATTGAGGATCCGATAGAGTATAGCATTCCCAGAATCAACCAATCCCAGGTCAACCCCAAAATAGGATTTACTTTTGCCAAGGGCCTCAGGTCCTTCTTGCGCCAAGACCCTGATATTATAATGGTGGGGGAAATCAGGGACAAAGAGACCGCTGAAATAGCAACCCACGCCGCCCTGACCGGACACCTGGTCTTGTCTACTTTACACACCAATGATACCATTTCAACTATATCCAGACTAAGTAATATGGGAATTGCCTCCTATTTAATATCCGGAACAATCAACCTTATCATAGCACAAGGCCTGGTCAGAAAAATATGCTTTAATTGCATCCAAAGTTACAACCTGTCTAAGAAGGCCTCTGAGGAACTGGATAAACAATTCAACACCAAAGAAATAATAGAGAGCCTGAGGGATAAAAATATGATCTCGGAAGGGGAAAAGAAACTGGAGGATGTGCTTTTTTACAAGGGTCGGGGTTGTGAAAAATGCGGCCACACGGGCTACAAGGGAAGAATCGGGGTTTACGAGGTATTGGAGAACACTAGCAAACTGGCCAATCTTATCCTAGAACAAGCTAGTGAGGAAAAACTTAAGAAACAGGCACGACAGGACGGTCTGGTTACCATGACCGAAGACGGCTTAATTAAAGCGAGGAAGGGAGTCACTACAATTGATGAGATAATAAGGGTAACCCAAAAATAATATGGAAAAAGTATTCTGTGTAATTCCGGCCTGGAATGAAGAAAAGAACATAGGTCAAGTGCTGCCCCGGGTCCAACCCTGGGTAGATGAGATAGTGGTGGTCAATGACGGCTCCAGGGATAATACACGACTAGAAGCTGGAAAACATGGAGTGACGGTTTTAAATCACTTAATAAACCAAGGGCAGGGAGCGGCCTTGGAAACAGGCAATCAATACTGCCTTGAAAAGGGCGCTGATATAATAGTCCATTTTGACGCTGACGGACAGTTCAAACCGGAAGAAATAAAAGACGTTCTAAAGCCCCTTAAGGAAAAAGAAGTTGATATTGTTTTTGGCTCCAGATTTTTGGAGAAAAAATCGGATATACCTTGGCAGAAAAAAAATGTGATCTTTCCCTTGGCCCGAATAGTAAACAAACATTTACTCAAAGTCGACCTGACAGATCCCCAGAGCGGTTTTCGAGCTTTTTCTAAAGAAACGGCTCCCTTGATAAAAGTGGAACAAAACGGAATGGCCCACTGCAGCGAGATTATGTATAAAACTTTTAAGAATAAATTGAGGTTCAAAGAAGTTCCCATAATGGTTATATATAACGATTATGGTCAAAGTTTCGGGGGAGGAATTAGAATAATAAAAGACCTACTCCTGGCTAAAATCACCGATTAATCACTCTAAAAATTCACAGACCTTGAGAGACTTCTTTTAATTCGGATTTTCAAGAACCCGGAAATCCTAAAAAATATGATTCAACAAGTAATAGCCTTAATAATAGTTTCTTTTTTCTTGGCCCGACTCTTCTGGCAAAAACAGAAGGGGCAGATCAAAGCCGGAGAGTTTGTTTTTTGGCTGATCTTCTGGTTAATAGCCGGTTTTGCTATTATATTCATAAAACAAATTGATAACCTAGTGGCCGGACTTGGTTTTTCCGGATCTGGTATAGAAGTTTTAATCTATCTGGCTGTAGTGGTCCTTTTTTACTTAATATTTAAAATAAGAATAAAATTGGCTAAAATAGAGAAAGATATAACCAATATTGTCAGGGGGATAGCCATAAAAAATAAAGATAATAAATAATAATTAACAATAAAAAAATGCTTGGAGGTAGAGCTAAAGATTACTTTTTAATTGTCTGTTTCGTTCTTTTCATCCTTTATAGTTATCTGGATGTTATTAAGGGTTTTTTGCAAATAGCGGCTCCTGTCGCTCTATTTATGGTCTTTTTTGCTGCCAGAATGACCAACTTCTTTAAAGGAGACGAGGATGAAATAACAAGCATGGAAGAAGATAGGGATACTGTCCTGAATCTGGACAAATCCGATAAACTTAAAAGCAACTTGGTAATAATCTTTTTACCACTTATTACCCTGGGAATATCCCTTTTTACAGAAGCCGGCCTTAGTTTAAGTGGAATTATTCAAGCCTTGGTGGTCTTTATTTCTGTATTTTTTCTGCAAAAAAGCTTAATAAATGACAACGAGGGAGATATCACTATGGAATTGACCTCTAATAATAGACTAAAAAGCGAATTTATAACCTCCTTTACCCCTATTGTCATCTTGTTGATCCCCGCCTTCATCAACAAGGGAATCAACACCGGCAACCTGATACAGGCCCTTCTCTTCCTGGTAGTGGTCTATTTCTTACAAAAAAACCTATTTGATAAATAATATTAACAAAAAAATATGAAAGAAATGAAACCCACAGACATGGTGGTGGAGTTTTTAAACTTTGTTTTTTTGGTCCTTTTGATAATTTTTTGTATATTTTTTTTCATCCTTTGGGATCAGTTCGACAGATTCAAGGAAATTATCTTATCTCTCGCCCCCTTATCTTTTTTTGGATTAATCTTTGTGATAAAGACTAAGATGACCAGGAAGGTAAAGAAAAGAAGGGCCAGAGAGGAGGGTTTAGACATAACTCTCCAATTGAGATATGAGGATAAATTAAAGAGTGATATAGTAACCTTTTCTCTGCCTATTATCATACTGATCATACCCCTTATAACCCAAAGGTATGTATCCATAACCGACATCCTTCAAGCTTCACTCGCCTTTATCATGGTCTATCTATTGCAGAAAAGCCTATTTGACAAAGAGGAGCTTTAAAGTATAAACTGAAACGATCACTTGTACTAAAGTAAATTCTTGATAAAATTTTTCTATGAGAATAGCACAAATAGTTTGCACTTTCCCGCCCTATGCCGGGGGCATAGGCAACAGCGCCCACAACATCGGAGAACTCCTCACCCCCAAACACGAGGTGAATACATTCTTTCCTCAATATCGAAAAAAAGAAGAGAAAAAAAATACTGACAAACAAAAACTGATACCCTTAAGGCCCTGTTTGAAATACGGAAACGGGGCTGTTTTAATTCAACTTATCTGGAAACTGCAAAAATTTGATTGCCTTTATCTTCACTATCCCTTTTTCGGAACCTCTGAGATAATCTGGTTACTGAAATCAACTATGTTAAGACAAAAAAAACTGGTGATCCATTATCATATGGATACTTTAGGACTAAGCAGAACAGCTAAAATTTTAAGCTTTCCTAGCAAACTGGTCTCTAAGAGCCTTTTTAAAAAAGCCGATGCTATTATAGTCTCAAGTATTGACTACATTAAAAACGGACAGATGAAAAACTTTTATCAAAAAAATTCTTCTAAATTCTTTGAGGTTCCCTTTGGGGTAGACACTGAAGAATTCTCCCCTTCCCGCTCCTCCCAAAACTCCCGAACCTCAATATTGTTTGTCGGGGGGCTGGACACTGCTCATTATTTCAAAGGAGTAGATAAACTTCTGGAAGCGGCCGCTCATCTGGAAGAGAATGATTGGCATATCAATATTGTGGGAGAAGGCGATTTAAAACCCTTTTATCAAAGGAAAACGAAAAAACTGGGCCTGGAAGAAAAAGTTAGCTTCTTGGGCAAATTGGATAGAAAAAAATTAATTCAAATTTACCGAGAGAGTGAAATCTTTGTCCTGCCCTCGACCGACAGCAGTGAAGCTTTTGGAATAGTTTTAATTGAAGCTATGGCCTGCGGTCTGCCGGTGGTAGCATCCGACCTGCCAGGTGTAAGGAAAGTTTTTGAAAATCAAAAAGAAGGATATCTGGCCAAAACCGGAGAGGTTGAAAGCTTGGCCAATAAAATAGGTTTACTTTTAAGAGACCCAGCTAGGAGAGAAAAAATGGGAGTGGCAGCTAGAAAGAAGGCGGAGGCAGAGTACTCCCTAAGCACAATGAGACAAAGGCTAAATCAAATCTTGGAAAAATAAGGCTATGAAGATCATCTTGATCAACAATCTTTATCCTCCTTATCAAAAAGGAGGTGCTGAAAAAATAGTGGAATTAACAGCTCAAGGTTTTCGCGAAGAAGGGCATGAAGTGACCATAATTACGAGCAAACCACCCTCTGGAGAAAAAATTGAGGCAGAGCAAGATATTTACCACCTCTCTTCTCTCTATTATCATCTGGATAAAATCCCAAAACCCCTTCGTCTGTTTTGGCATGTCTGGGATCTTGTCAACTGGAAAAACTACATAGCTTTAAAAAAAATTCTAAAAAAAGAAAATCCGGATTTGGTAATAACTCATAATTTGAAAGGAATAGGAGGGCTTACAGCCAAGGCTTTAAGGAAAAAGAGGATAAAACATATTCATACTCTTCATGATATTCAACTCCTCCATCCCAGCGGCCTGATCATTAAAGGTCAAGAAAAAATACTCTCCTCCGGGCTGACTAAGCTATATATACGAATAGGAAGACTACTTTGGCGTTCTCCTGATCTGGTAATATCGCCTTCCCACTGGCTCCTTGATCTTCATAAGGAAAGAAGATTCTTTCCTGACTCGCTTAAAAAAACAATTCGCAACCCTCTGCCGAACAAAAAAACCAAGTCGAGCATTAAAAAGGAGGGTGACTTTTTTAATTTTTTATACGTAGGCCAATTGGAAAAACACAAGGGAATCGATTTCCTAATTTCCGCCTTTGAAAAAGATCCGCTTCCCAAAAGCAGACTGATTGTGATAGGACGAGGCTCTGAGGAGGAAGACCTAAAAGAATCTGCTTCTAGAGACCGAGTATTTTTCCTAGGAAGCAAAGACAAAGAAGGAGTGGAAGAGTTGATGAGAAAAGCGGACTGCTTGATCGTGCCCTCTCTTTGTTACGAAAACTCTCCGACTGTGATTTACGAGGCCATTCAAGCCGGATTGCCCGTTTTGGCCTCGGATCTGGGAGGAATACCGGAATTATCTCAGAAAGGAATGGTCGAACTGTTCATTCCTGAAGACAAAAAAGATTTAATAATCAAAATGAAGGAAATAAAGAATAATTATGATTATTACAGAAAGCGAGCTGAGAGAAAAAAACAAGAGTTAAAAACCCCGGACAAAAGAGAATATTGTCGAAAATTGATCTTCCTTATCTGAAATTGATATCAATATCCAAGTCTTCCCGGGTACTTGTGGGTGTCTTTTGTTGATCTGAATCTATCAACTCTCTCATTTTGTTTAAATTAACACTCTGAATAGCAGGCTTACTATCAAAACTAGATCCCAAATCATCCTTCCAGGTGGTGGTTTGATAAAAATTGTCATACAAAAACCAGGAAGAAAAAGACAAAGAAAAGAGAACCACTATTAACAAAAAGAAGAAAATTATCCTTTTTTGAGTTTTAAAATCTTTAATATCCATCATAAATTTCTATTTTAACCAATAGACCTCACTGAATATCATTAAAGATACTTCTTGTTCCGGAATAATGCTCTCCTCAAGAATATCTTCTTCCTCTTCTTGATTCGATTCTTCTTCAAGCTCCGGGACCACCTCATCATCTTCTTCTAGAATCTCCTCGTCTAAAACATCCGGCTCGGACAGAACTATCTCTTCCCCAGTCATCCTCCTCTCTCTTAATTCTGTAATTGATTCCGGGTTCTTACTGGTAATCCTTATGGAGTTAATATTGAATCTACTAGGCTTATCCTTAAGAGCGGAGAGGAAAGAGAGTTGATCCTTAAAACTCCCTGTCAACTCCATATTAACAGGAACCACTTGATAAAAATTTCTATCTTCAGAGCTTTCAGTCAAAATACTTAACCTTTCTTCTAGATTATTTTCCTCAGCTAAGTTCTCAAGAAGAGTAATTAGGTCCAAATACCGGTCTTTTTTGATAAATACTTGGTCCAGAACCTCAAGACCATCTTTTATTTCATCAAGATTCCTAGAAATAATTCTGGCATTCATGCCCCTTAGATACCTTTCTTTTAGCTCCTGGCTCTGGCCAGCTACCGCCTCCCGAGTCTGCTCTATGCTAGCCATACTGGGCCTGATAACAAACATCACCAAGATAAAAAGAACAAGCAAAACAAAAAGAATAAAATAAACAATTTTTTGGGTAAAACTCATTTTTTGAAAAACATTTTCGGCCATATTAATTGAATTTTTCTGTATTTATTCTCACTTTTATATCAAAATTAATATCCTCCCTTTTTAAAATACTGTCCAGGGGCATGTCCGGGCTATAAAAATATTCCGACCTTTCCAATTCATCCCGCAAAGAGACCAGAGACTCTCTGCTTAAAGCCAAGCCGGTAAGAGAGGCGAGCCCTTCTTCTTTGTCAACTCTAAGAGACTCGACGTAGATATCCTCGGGTAAAATTTCAGATACGGCCCCGAACAATTCCAGCCAATCAAAAGATTTTTTCTTAATTCTTTCTACCTCATTTATCTTTAGGTTGACCTCCCTGACATCAACCGGATCCTCTACTTGGGTTTGAATCAAAAAATTGGTATTGTCCACCACTCTATAGAAGTTCTGTAAAACCTTGTCGGATGTGAAAAAGGAAAAGCTTATCACCAGAAAAACAAAGATCAAAACAAAACCAGCCTTAACCACGATCAAAAACAAGCTCCTTAATCTTATCTCTCGACTAAACTTTTGAGGCAGCAGATTCAAAAACAACATAAAAAACTAAAACTTTTTAATAAAAATCTGACTTAAAGCCAACCCTACAGCGACAGTAAAAGTCAAATTTCCCTCCTCCTGAAAGATCTTTTTCGCTTTTTCTCCTTGACTGATCTTAGATAAGGGGTCACCCTTGTCTATGTTAACAGAAGCGGGCAGGCAAGAAATATAATCTTCTATTTTAGGGATATAAGCTCCTCCTCCGACAAAAAAAACACTCTCTATGGGGCCGCGCTCAGAAAAGTTTTCATAATAAAAATCAATCACCCGACCCAATTTCACATTCAACTCCTCCATATTGCTGTCTATTATTTTTACTATCTTCTTGTAGTTCTTGTTTTTCTTGCTCAGAGATAATTTGTACTTCTCAGCCTTTTTCCTGCCCACCTTCAGGCTACCGGCTATCTCCTGGGTTATTTTTTCTCCTGACATCTGGGTTTCAGAAGTAAACAAAACAGTGTCACGAGAATAAAAAATAATAGTGGTATGAGAAAAACCAAAATCTATTAAAATATGATTCTTACCTTTGGTATTCTGAAATTCCGGGGTTTCTTCATCCAATATAGATCGACAGACGGCAATCGGCTCAATCTCCAAAGCAACCAATGTCAAACCTGACCTGGAAAAGACATCATAATATTGATCCACCACGGATCGAGGCGCCGCTCCAACCAACACCAAATGATGATCCTTGCCTTTTCTTATTTCCTGCCAATCATAGTAAATCTCTCTGGGATGAAAGGGAATGTGTTTTTCCAATTCAGCTTCAACAACATCTTCCAGTTTATTGGTTGATTTTTGAATTTTAATTAGTTTGACAAAAGTTTTATTCTCGGGCAGGGAGGCTATCACTTCGCTTGAATTTGGCTTACTAAGCCTGCTGCTGGAAAAGATCTTTTTTAAGCTCTTGACCACTTCTTCCTCGTTTTTGATTATTCCTTCTGAAATAAGTCCTTGAGACAAATCTATGCTCCCAAAAGCTCTCAGACCTATCCTGTTCTTCAAGCCCTTATTTAGCTGAGCAAATCTAATAGAAGAATCGGAAACATCGACCCCCAGAGGATAATTTTTATTTTTCTTAAAAATGCTCATAAATAAAGCTGCCAACCTTTAGATAATATTAAAAAACAATTGCTGAGAAAAAACGGGATAAAAATCTTTTTTAGCTCTAAAAAATTATACCATAATTCCGGAACAAGTTAAAACCACAAAATCAATATTCCTCTTCCCAGTGCTCTACTGTGACCACCGGCGAGAACTCTGTGGCCTGGAGAGTGTCACTAATTATGTTTTTATTAAATTTCATAGCGTTGTCTCTCCAATTACTGAATATTTCTATGTTCCTGGCGTACATACCTCCTTCAAAATTTACATCACCGGAAAAATTATTCATCCTTATGTCCCTAGTAGCATAAACAACCCCTCTGATATCACTCTCGGCAAGACACTGTCTAAGCCTGATATTACCATTAGCTATCAACCCGGCAGGAGATGAGGTGGAATAATTAACATTAACACTGGTATTATGACCGCAAGAAAAGCCTATATCCATATTATCTTCAGAAACCAAGAGGCCGTTAATGATCAGATCAATGTTCTGTCTTACCCGGACTCGCCCTTCTACATAAGTAATATGATTATCCAAGACCAGCTCCCCTCCTGAAGAGTTGTTCAACAAATCTCTAAATTCTTGTTCTGAATAAATCACATCCGCCCTGCTCTTAAAAGAGTCAGGATCGTCTAAGTCATAAAAAGATACCGGGGGCATCTCCAATTCTTCAGGGGGAGGAGAATAATCATAGCTATCCCTCATCTCACCTCCTACTTCAATATTGGAAAAATGACTTTGGGATATTTTGTTCACCGCCCCTAAATCATTTTCCACGTACATCTCTGTATTAGGACCACCCACATCTATATTGTTGTTGGCATGAACACTGCTAGCCGGAACACTTATATTGGTCAAAAAAATATCCAAATCATTATCACTGAACAAAGCGTAACCATCCAAAGCCGGAGACGTGGTAGCTGCTTTATAGACTCTTGTTTTTACTATCCTCCGACTGGTCCTGCCATCCTCTTCAATTACCTTTCCTACCGACCTGATATCCCCTTGGGCCAAGCCAGTATTGTCAATTTTTACCGAATAATGACCGTTTCCTCCAAAAGGCGAGGAGACCTCGAAATCAGCGCTCCACTCCGGATCTTCCTCAAAATTGCTTTTATACTCTTGGTCATGTTTTAATCTCCAGATCATCTCTTGAATTCCGGCCTCGGCTAAATGGTATGTCTTAACCCCCTTGGTCTGTCCTTCTGATATTCTTTTCTCAGTTAAAGAAAAATCCAAAAAATAAAGGCCCAGAGAAAGAAGAACAGCCACTAATAAAATAGTGACTAACAAAGTGGTTCCTTTTTTATCTAAAAAGATATTCATATTGGTGTCGAATCGATTTATGAGTATTTAATAATTTCTACTAAAGACAGAGGTTCTCAAGAAAAAAGAGGAGTCTTCTTTCATTAATTCCGAAGAAATATTGACCAGACCATCGTCTCCCCAAAAATTTACAGAATGGAAATATTCTCCCACCTTCCTATCTTCCAGCACCTCTTGCTCCGGGGGCTCCCCTGCCTGATTAACACTGTTATACTTCACATAGATATCAGGCTCTTCAGGAAAATAATAGACCAAATTGGCCCTTCTCAAATTGGACCCGTCCAAATAATAATAAATATAGTTTATGGTATCGCTGTCATGTCCGTTCTGAAACACAATCTCTCCGCTCCCCTGAGATTGATCGGCTGATAAAGGGCTGGCTATATCAATTGATTGCCTTATTTCTCTACTCATTCGATCAAAAGAAACCCTGGCGTTTTGAATTAATTCCAATTCGCTTTCGGCCCTATTGTAATATGACTGCGCTAAGGAATATAAGGATCCGGTGATCAAAATTATAGCTAAAAACAGGGCCATGGTTACCAGGGACTCCATTAAGGTATAACCTCTGGGTTTAATAATTTTTTTCTTTTTCATAGTGATATAAAAAAGTTACAAAAACCTAATTCAATATGTTGAGTTAAAATTATCACTTAAACTCAAAGTTCGCGACCACCTGCTCAGCCTGACCGAGAAAATCCGGACAACCACCTAAATATTCAATTAAGTAATCTTGTTCGTTTCTATTGATAAAAATCAAAAAACTCTTTTCCTCTAGAGATTTCTTGTCGATAATATACTTGGTGGCTAAAACCTGATCAACAAAAACAACCTCTTCCTTTATTTCTAATTCAAATTCCTCAAGAAGTTGTTCCTTTTCCTCCTTAAAATCGTCTTCCAGATCAGATCCCGCCTTGACCATCAGTCTGAGCTCATCAGGCCCAGGCGAACTCGGTTTCAAGAGAACCTCTTCCCTGCCACTCAAACTTAAAGACCAGATACTGGGAAACCAAAACTGATAACCATAAGCCTCGCTTCTGTAAAGGCTCTCACCCTCCCGATCCTGACCCGGCCCGGATTCCTCCGGATAAGTAGGGAAGTAAAGATCTTTTTTCATAAATTCCGGAGTTGGTGTTGGATGCTCTTGGTCTCTTTCTGAAAACGAATCAGGATCACCTTTGCCCTCCCGGTCAGAATCGTCAGATGAATACTGATCATGGCCCCCCTCTGAGTTATTATTCAAAAAAGAGTCTGAATTTTTCCCTGATTGACCCTGAAGAAGTAAAAAAACGATACCAAAAAAAAGAAGTATAATTACAATATTCACAGGAGAAAAAAATTTAACCATATATCTAGTTTTTAGTTATAATGGTATCTAATTGAAAAAATTGCTCCTCACCACCGAAGCTTTGGGGATAGTAAACAAAGACGGAAACTCTTTTCATCCCCTCATCCTCAGAAGAGAAATTCATTTCACCATCGATATAGTTAACCTGGGTTTCTCTTTTGTAATTATAGAAATGGTCTTGAGGTTCATCAGATAGTCTTTGCTTTGCCTCTATGGTTCCGGTGGCTATATTGCCATAACCCTTGGAATACAGCTCCTCTACTTTTTCTTGCGCCAGGAAAGAAGCAATCGTTTTGTTTCTCGAGGACTCGTTTATGTCAGCTCCGAAGGGAAAAAGCTGGACCAAAGCAAAAAAAACAACACCCAATATGGATAAGGCCACTATAATCTCTATCAAAGAAAATCCGAAATTCTTTTTACTTTTACTCAAGTTTAACATAGCCGGAAGGTTTAATTATAACTTTGGTGCTTAAATCGGAGTTTTTTAAAACCACTTCTCCACCCTGCCTTACTCCGCCATAGAAGTTGAATTTAAGCCTATTATCATCCAGGCCCGAAACCTCTGACAGATTAACAGAGGAATCCAAAGATATTGTCCTTATGGTGGTGGTGGCCTCTCCATAACTTTTGATCCTATAAAGGTCTTGCTCTATATCAAACTCCACCCCGTGAACGACCTGTTCGGTCACACTTAACTGTTTAGTGTAACGAAGATTTCCGGCCATCTCTCTGGCCTCGGCACTGAGTCTGGAATTAATTTGATAGGCCCTAATATGAGGCAAGGAAAGACCTACGATCAAAACTATTATTGCCAAGCTGGCCAAGACGCTTATAAGAGAATAGGCGTTTTCATTAAATTTCATAATCCCTAGGGTAAAAAATTAAATAGTAGCGGTCATGGAATACATGGGCATGATAATGGCTATAGCCATAGCGCCCACCCCGATTCCCAACAAAAGAATCAATATAGGTTCAATGATAGAGGGTAGGTTGTCCATGATATTATCCACCTCTTTTTCGTAAAAATCAGCCAATTCCAACAAAATATTGTCCAGCTCACCTGTTTCCTCTCCTACCAAAACTATCTGTTGCACCACTGGAGGAAATAACTGGGGATACTCACTAATAATCTCATTGATCTGACCTCCTTTCTCAATCCTCTTACTCATATCCTCAACCGCTTCCCTGTAAGGTAAGTTTTTCAGAACATTAGCGGTGATATGGAAAGTCTTAACGATCAGAATATCTGTTTTCAACAAACTGCTGGTGGTCCTAGCAAAATGAGCCAAGTTTATCTTTTTGGCGATCGGAGATACGATAGGCAGTTTTAAAATCAGTTTATGAAAATAATATTTTCCTCGATAAGTTCTTAAGATCTGGATAAAAACCAAGACAATCAACAAAAAAACACCTCCTACCAAAATGCCGTTGTTAACAATGAAATCGCTGGTATTGACCATGATTTTAGTAGGCAGGGGCAATTCTGTTCCAAAACTTCTTAACATTCCGGTCAATTGTGGGACAACAAAGATCATCATAAAAACCCCGATAATGATCATGGCCAAAACCAAAACCACGGGATAGGTCAAAGCGCCCTTGATCTTAGATCTTAGCTCGCTCTGCTTTTTGGTCTGAATATATAACTGTTTTAAAACATTTTCCAGGTTTCCGGAGATTTCTCCAGCCTCTATCATATTAACGAATAGGGTGCCAAAAACCCTTTCATGTACCCGGAAGCTATCTGCCAGGGAAGAACCTCCCTCCAGCCTATCTCCCAAATCATTTATCACCTTGGCAAAATATTTATTTGAGGTCTGCTTGGACAAGGTGCGCATGATCACGGACAAAGAGATTCCGGTTTTGAACATGATCCCGAAATACTGAATAAAAAATAATTTTTCCTTTAGAGGGATTCGAGAAAATTGAAGAAAATAATTATTTATTCTCTCTATTAAACTATCCCCCTTCTTGCCGGGGGACTCGGGCCTGTTCTTCTTTTCAGTTTCTTCCTGGTTTTTTTTCTTATAAAAAAAATTCATTAAAATTATGTATAGCTAAATTAACACTCTACATTTCTTAGACCCTTAGAGGCCCTGAGGTCGTCCACAGTCTGCTCCAGTCCTTTGTCCAGAGTGGATATTGGCATCCAGCCCAATTTGTTACTAGCCGCATTAATATCCGGCAAACGAAAAGGTGTTATAAAACGATCTTTTTCTGAGAAACTTATTGAAGAGTCGGAACCGACCAAGTCAATCACTTTTTGGGCCACTTCTTTCACTGTTAACTCCAGGTCAGATCCAATATTCAAGGGTCCGGAAACATTAGAGGCCATCATTTTCAGAGCGGCGTCGATCATGTCCCTGACATAACAAAAGGAAGAAGAAAAGTTCTCATCTCCCGGAATAACCACCTCTTTGTTGTCCAAGGCATCGTTCACAAAATCAGGAATCATTCTGTTGTCATTCAGTTTCATTCTTGGTCCATAGACCCTGAAAGGACGAAGAATTTTAGCATCTATGTTATAGACCTGGCGATAATTGTCTATCAAAGCTTCAGCAAACCTTTTTCCCTCATCATGGGCGCTACGCTGAGATAAAAAATCAAAACTCTCGATATCATCCTCCCGCACTCTTTTGTCCTTATTCTCTTGATTTTTCTCACCATAAACTCTGCCTGAGGAGAAATGAACCAATTTGGCCTGATTTCTCATAACTATATCCAAAACGTTCTTCACTCCAAAAGAATTGGCCATCAAATTAGCAACTCGATTGTTCTGAAACTCCTTCGGCGAGGTGGGACAGGCCAGGTTGTAGACCTCCTGTATTCCCTGAAATTGTAATTTGAATTTCTGCAGATCCTTTAATTTTTTAAGATCGATCGGTTTGGTGATATCATGACGAACAAAAGCAAAGTTCGGATCCGCCAATAGATGATCGATATTTCTTTCAGCCCCGGTGGAAAAATTATCTAAGCAGATCACTTTATTTTCTTTAATCAATTCATCACATAAATGAGAGCCAATAAATCCGGCTCCTCCCACTACTAAAATATTTTTACAATCAAAAATTACTTGTCCTTTCATAAATTTATTTTATATTAATAATTCCTAAATTTATCCCGTTATCA
This sequence comes from uncultured Gammaproteobacteria bacterium, assembly GCA_964635515.1. Lineage (GTDB taxonomy): Bacteria > Patescibacteriota > Patescibacteriia > Patescibacteriales > JAGXOH01 > CAZNAQ01. The sequence continues at coordinate 23,234 of CAZWNU010000003.1, read as the reverse complement.
AAATCTCTTTCATAAGCATAAAAAGAATCCACGATACTTCCTTGGTCATCAAAATATCTTATATGAGGCTCGCCACTTGAGCCAGGCCCGGTAATAATCTCTTCCTTGCCATTTTGGTTAATATCACCGGCTACAATGTTGACTCCTCCGCGAAAGGACTGAGAGTAAGCAAAAAACTGGTTTAACACTTGAAGGTCTTGATCAAAAATCCTAACCTGGGGCCCGCCTCCTTTGCCAGGGGCGGTAACTATTTCGTGGAGGTCATCTCCGGAAACATTGGCGGTAGTGATGTTAACTCCCCCTCTGAAATCGGGATCGTAGGCGAAAAATTGACCCAGAAGCTCTCCGTCTTGATCAAAAATCCTAACATGAGGCCCACCTCCAGGTCCGGCTCCGGTTATGATCTCCTCTTTTCCGTTTCCATTGATATCACCGGTAGCGATGTTAACTCCTCCTCTGAAATCGGGATCGTAGGCGAAAAATTGACCCAGAAGCTCTCCGTCTTGATCAAAAATCCTAACATGAGGCCCACCTCCAGGTCCGGCTCCGGTTATGATCTCCTCTTTTCCGTTTCCATTGATATCACCGGTAGCGATGTTAACTCCTCCTCTGAAATCGGGATCGTAGGCGAAAAATTGACTTTTTAGATCACCGGCGAGAGAAAAGACCCTGACCTGGGGACCACCTCCGAGTCCGGCGCTTACTATGAGCTCCTGCTCTCCATCTCCATTCAAATCTCCTCCAATATTATTAATTCCTCCTTCAAAGCCAAATGGAAAAACCTCTAACTCCTTCACTATCCCGGTTCCGGAATCGAACATTTTAACTTGACCGGACCGACTAGAACGAGAAGATATCAAAACTTTAGAATTTTTGTTATTTAACAAATCCAAAGCTCTTTTAACACTTTCTCCCACGTTCAACCTTCCGCTTCCCATCTGTCCCACGTATTCAGGGTTGAGTCTATCAATATTGTCTGCACTACTCAAAAGAATTTGCTTTACCTGATTACTATCCAGCTCGGGATTACTGGCCTTTATCAAAGCCAAAGCTCCGCTGACCATGGGAGCAGCCATGGAAGTTCCAGACCAAAAACCATCATAGGCTTTATTCAAATAATCACCGTCTTGAGTTCTCTTATTAGGAGCATAAACGACTGTATTAAAAACACTATAACCTGGAGCCATGATATCGATACACTCTCCATAGCTGGAAAAGTTGGCTTTCTGATCCAGAGAATCGGTGGATCCGACACCGATAACAATGTTTTCTTGATGTTCACTGCCATAACAGACCGGATACATAGGAGTCTCATTAAGATTATAACCTTCGCCAGCCCCTCTTTCATTTCCGGCTGCCGCAACCACTATCACCCCGGCTCGATGAGCCCTTAACAGAGCTTCATTCATAGAATCACTTCTTTCCAGACCTACAAAACTCAAATTTATAATATCCGCCCCGTTATTTATAGCATAGTCTATAGCCCTGATGACATCCTTAGCAGAGCCCTTTCCTTCTTCATTTAAAGCCCTTAGAGGCATTATAGAGGCCTCCCAGGCAACACCGGAGACTCCTATGTCATTGTTGCCACTGGCTGCTGCTACCCCGGCCACTATGGTGCCGTGAGAAACTCCCGCCCCAACAAAACCCCCTTCTATTTTAGGCGACGGGTCAGGAACATTGTCAACAAAATCCCAACCGTGAACATCATCAATGAAACCGGAGCTGCTTTCATCCCGACCACTTCCGGCAATCTCTCCTTGGTTCTGCCAAATATTATCCGCTAAATCGGGATGGTCTATCTGTACCCCTGTATCTATTACAGCAATTACTACTTCGGAACTGCCCTGGGTATGCTTCCAGGCTTCAGTGGCTCCGATCTTGTTCAAATACCATTGATATTTAAAATATTCATCATTTGGCAGGGAAGCCTGAACAAAATCAAAAGAGTCAGAGTCCTCAAAAACCTGAGTTTGATAAAACTGACGGTGACCTTCCTCAGCTTTGGAGACAGAAACTAAAAAATCATCAAATACAAAACTTGATCCGATCAAGAAAAAAAGCCCTGAATATAAGAAAAAAGATGTTATTTGTTTCATCATAACATCTTTAATTATAACACAATATCTAAGAGAATAAAAGGAAGAAATTCAAAGGTTTTCTATTATTTCAAGGGTTTCTTGGGCGCACTTGCGCCAACTAAATTCTTGTGCCCTCTTTCTGCCCTTCTCCACCAGATCCCTTCTCAGATCCTTGTCCAAAACAATCCTTTCCAAGGCCTTGGACATTTCAGTCCTGTCAACAGGATTGAAAAATAAGGCGGCGTCTTGAACCACCTCCCTGAAAGGGGGGATACAAGAAGCGGCCACCGGCACTCCACAACCAAGGGCCTGAAGCAAGGGTATGCCAAAACCCTCTTTCTTGGAAGGAAAAACAAAAGCGGTGGCAGCATTAAAAATATAGGGCATATCTTTCTCCTCCGCCCAACCAGGAATAAAGACTTGGGATTCCAGGTCATATTCCATGATAGTATACATAACCTCATCATACCCGTAACCAGCATTGCCTATTAAGACCAAATTGGGATCAAAATCCTTGTTGGCGCACTTAGCCTCGGCATAAGCCTCCACAAACAAGGGCGTGTTCTTCTTTCTCTCTAGACGCCCTACATAAAGAATATAGGGCTTTTCTAATCCGTATTTATCTAAAACCTCTTTTTCACCAACCGGATCCTCTATTTTTTTGTAGTTACGATTATCATAGCCATTATAGACGACGGCTATTTTGTCTTTTTGGCATTTTTCACATCCGTAAGCATCCAGTATTTCTTCCTTACTGGATTGGGAAACGGTAATTATTTTGCGAGCATGTTTTAAAGCAAAACGAGTAGACCATCTTAGATAATCCAGAGAATGGGCTCTATATTTATTAAAAGTAAAAAGTCTGACCAAAAAATTAATAAAAAAACGAAAAGGTCTACTTTCACTCCCCAGGCTCTCTTCACGAAAGAGATTTTGACTTCTCTCAAAGGCGACATCATGAATTGTATTCACTGTTTTTTTAGGATGAATCAAGGGAATGGTATGGGCTGGAACAAATAAAACATCCGGTTTTCTAAAAAGCATTTCCAAAGATAACCTGCCCTGGGTCCATAAAAAATAAAAAGGCCAATTTAGAATCTTGACCTTAAAATTATTATGAGGACTTTTAATGATTTGAAATCCCTTCTTGTCAAATTTTACTTCCCCTTCTTGGTGATTGTCTTCATCCATATCAGAACGGGTCAAATCCAACAAACCTCCTCTTAAAGGAGAATCCGTATAAAGAATGTACTGATTTTCAGGGTCGATTTGGGCTAAATTCTTAATCAAATGATAGGAATACCACTCAGTACCGCTTTTTTGTCTTCGATTAGCCCGACTGACGTCTATGCCTATGATCATAAAATTATTTAGTAGCTAAGATGGAACGTTTGTAAGAATCGAGGTTGTCCAAAGCGATTCCGGTTCCTTTGGCCACACACAAAATGGGCTCATCCGCCACATACACCGGCACTCCTATGGTTCTGGAAAAAAGTTGGTCTATGTTCTTCAACAAAGTTGAACCTCCGGATAAAACGATTCCCTTATCCATAACATCAGCCGCCAACTCCGGAGAAGTGTCGTTCAAAACTTTTTTGGCAGCCACAATAATGGCCTCAAGATCATTCTGTAGAGCTTCTGTGATATCATCACTGCTTACTGTTATGCTCCGTGGCAGACCGGAAATTATATCTCTACCCCTAATATCCATAAACAATTTATCCTCTAAGAACAAGGCTGAACCAATCTCAATTTTTATTTCCTCAGCCATTTTCTCACCTACTGCTAAGTTATACTTCCTCCTGATATGCTCCAGAATGGCGGCATCAAATTTATTTCCCCCCACCCTAACAGAATTGGAGGAAACTATTCCCCCCAAAGAGATGACAGCAATCTCAGAGGTTCCGCCTCCCACATCAATGATCATGTGCCCGGAAGCCGAACTAATGGGAATATCAGCGCCAATGGCCGCTGCAATGGGCTCCTTTATTATATAAGCTGCCTTAGCTCCGGCAGCTATGGTAGCCTCGATCACCGCCCTCCTCTCGGTAGAAGAAATTCCAGCCGGTACCGCCACCATAACCTCGGGACGGAACAGGCGAAACCCACCCAAGGTTTTGTTAACAAAATAACGCAACATAGCTTCGGTTGTCTTGTAATAAGCGATAACTCCGTCCTTTAAGGGACGGACAGCGATTATGGAATCAGGTGTCCTGCCTAACATGTCCTTAGCCTCGTTACCGACCGCTAAAACCTTTTTATCTTCTACTGACACGGCTACTACACTGGGTTCATTTATTACAATCCCTCTTTTGGGCAAATGAACTAAAGTATAGGTGGTACCCAGATCAATACCGATTCTTTTTATAAACATACAAAATTGACTTAATTTTCAAAAATAATCTCTATCTTTTTATCTCCGACAATATCCGATCTCCAGCTAACTGAATAATCATCTTTCAAATTAACATAAAAGCCTTGGGGATTATATGATTTTATCTTATTATTAGTACTTATGTCAATTAAAGAGTTTTTAAGAATGGTTCCGGGTTGTTTCTGGACAAGCAGGGAATAAGAATCGCTTCTTTCTATGGCCTCTTCCAGGTCTTCCGGCAACTTATATCTTAGGTGCAAACTCCCCACCTCTCCTGGCTGCAAGGTGAAAAAAGTCTCAAAAGAAGTCTTCCCTCCGACCTCGGATATTTTTATATCCGGATCTGTCGCAGGCCCCAGATTATTCCTTTCGATCTCTAACAATTCACTTCCCAAGGGGGTCAAAACCCTGGTATAGCTTTTATACTCGGAAATTTTCCAACTAGGTTCTCCATGATGAGAATAGTTGATCCTTAAATCGACAAAAAGGCCATTCAAACTCTGATCCAAGGAGTAATTAAAACCTCTCTCTATGACTGAATCCGTTTTTAGCGCGGCCATGTTAGAATCTACCACCATTAAATAATCACCCGGAGTGTCCTTGATGTGCCCGGTCCAATCCAAACCCTTGGCTATATCCTGATAGTAATCCTCGAAAAAATAGAAAAGGATATCTTTTTTAAACAGGCTATTCTTAACAGAGGGTGTGACACTCGGCCATTTCCCATCTGGTAAATTAAAAATTTCTTCTTGCAAGGATGTCAAAATCTCTCCCACCACCTCTTTTCTTTCCCAGGCACTCCTGTCTGTTTCCGGATAACCCCTTTGAACTTGGTACTGTAGAACGTCGACAAAATTATCTTTGTCATAAACCTCACCTTCCACCTCCAAAGGACCGGTAATTGCTATCAGATCTTTGACAAAATCGGGCGTAACCGCAATAACTCCATCAAATTCTCCGGTAAACTCATTGATTTGATTTTCAGGGGGAAGAAGTTGATCCTCTTTGTGAAAAAACCAATTTAACTTCTCTGCCGAGGTGGGCCAATCAGGAGACCAATTGGCGTCTCTCATATACCAATTTCTGTTCAAATATTTTTTTATTGGCTCCGGAGGTTCCACTTCTAAGATGCCCTCCAGGGGCATATCCATGTGGTAAATGTTGTGGGTATCAAATCTCTCTATATCACCATCCTTAACACTTAAAATACCGTATGTTCCTAAAAACCCGCCGGTAGGCCTTAGCTCATCACTGTTTTGAAAAAAGACCAAAAAATTCGAAGTCCTGGGATATCCGGCCAACTTGGTCATCAAGGAAGAAATATCTATCAAATGATTCAGGCTCTCCCTGGCCTCAAAGAGTTGTTCTTCTGCTCTTTTCAATTCCTCTTTAAAGGGGAAAAAGGGAAGATCTTCATCCATTCGGGATAGCTTCATTAGGGCCAGTCCCAAATTAGCATTCACTCCTCTAACCTCGGGATCCGCTTCATACAATAACCTTAACATTTCCACTCTTTCACTGTCATCCAGTCTGGCTAATTGATGGATATCTGAATAATCAACAATTCCTTGAAACTGAAGCAATAAACCGGAACCTTGTCTTATGGATTTGCTAACAAGTAAAGCGCTCTTGGAAAGGTTGGAATAGTTAGAAATCTGGTGTGTTAACCCCGGAGAGAGCTTGATCAAAGAATTACCTTTCAACCTTTCTAGCATGTCTACCACTAAAGAGAAATTGGCTTCTGACTCTCGAGCCAAGGACTCGGCTTGGGAGAAATTTCCTGCTTCAAACTCCTGCAAAGCTCTTTCAATCTGATTTTTACCAGACATAGAGTGGTCATAATATCTATGAAGATTTATCAGAGATCCTCCAATTATTATGAAGAGAAAAAAAAGTAAAAAAAAGACTAAATAAGACCAAGTTTTAAAAATTTTATAGAATTTTTCTCTTCTTCTCCGCCTTTTTATGATCGGGAGATTGTTCCACAATCTCCTTAGCCTGCCGGATGTTTGGAGAAAATCTATTTTTTTAGAATGGTGAGAGTGCCACATAAATGATCAATATGGGATCTTTTTATAAGCGAATTATAACAAAGCTAAGCCTTTTTAGCAATTAAAACCACTTTAAAAGGCTTTTTCTTGTAAGTCTTTTTAAATTAGAAAAAAGGAGTTAAATCTAATAAATATAGACAGGGGTGCCTACCTCAGCCCACTCATACAACCTCTTCGACTCTTCAATGCCCAGTCTTATACAACCATGAGAAACCGGAGTTCCCAGATTCCATACTCCTTCGCGATAACCGTTGGGCCAATAGGGAAGTTGGTGGATGCCGATCCTGCCCGTGCCCAAGCCCATCCAATAAGGCATCCATAGACCCAAGGGAGACCAGGCCAATTCCACCTTATTGATAATATGGTAACTTCCAGGGGGAGTGGGGGTGCTTGCCTTTCCGGTGGAAACCAGGTATTTCCCCATTTTTACCCCGCCCCAATAATAGCTCAACCTCTGATTTCCGGTATCAATCACTATTCTCTTGGAAAGCTCAACCTCCTCTCCTTTTAATTTATCAAAAATATTATTGGGAAAACCTCGACCCAACTTGCCCATAACATTAAAAACATCAGCCGGACGTCCCAGAAAATAACGTAAATTATCTTCGGGATTGACATACCATGCCTCTCCGCTACCTTCTACTTGAAGAAAAATTCTGCCTTGATGTTTTCGAGCAAAGGCCTCGTCCAGAGGAAGTCTGCCCTCTTTCCTTAAGGGATCATAACCGTGTTTAATTTCAGTTTTATCTGTGTAGCCGTTTCCGCTCGTATCCGGATCGAAAGGATCGGTTCCCATGGCCCTTTCAAATTTATCAGGCAGACCATCACCGTCTGAATCTTTTCCGGTTAAATGGCTTACAGCTGGCCGGATCTTAGATAGATCCTCATTACTTATCCCAACTCCCTTCTCTTGCAGGATTCGGAAGGCATCTTCCGGTCGGCCCAAGAAGTTAAAGCTCAAATCCTCGGGGCTGATATAATAAGCTTGGCCCTGATCCTGAACTTGAAGTAATATTTGACCTCTTAGCACATACTTCAATCTGTCTACTCCCTCATTTTCCCAACCCGGGCCCTGGGAAGCAAAAGAGGTCGACGGATCGGAAAAGAGAAAAAAACCCAATCCTAAAAACAGCAGAGGGTAAAAAAATAAAGTTTTCAGTTTGTTCATAATAGTGAAAGATACTCCTGTTTAATTATATTCTTCATATATGAATAATAACATAAAAAAAGAAGTTAATAAATTTAAAAGTCTGTTTTGCACAAGATGTACCCTTGAAATAATTGATTTTTTGTGATATAATAAGAATTAAAGTTAAGTAAACCTTACTTAAAATAAAGGGTTACGAAAACACTGCAGAAAAAACAAAAATAAAAACAAAAAATGACAACCAAAGAAAAAAACTCAAAAAAGAGCTTTATTTATTTCTGGGCATTGGCAACATCTCTACTTGTGGTAGGGATTTTTTTATGCCCCAAAACGGTTGTTGCCTCCGAAATAACCTCAGAGAGAATAATTGAACTGACCAACAAAGAAAGGAATAAGAAAGATTTGGATAGAATAAAAGTTGATAAGTCCTTAACCAAGGCGGCTAACAATAAAGCTTTGTTCTTGAAAGAACATGATCTTTTCAAACACAGCACTGCTGAAAAAAATTTTTCGGATTGGGTAGTAGAAACAGGATACGCTTACTCCTATGTGGGAGAAAATCTGGCTCTGGACTTCTCATCCAGTGAAGATATAATCGAAGCCTGGATGAACTCCCCCTCCCATAAAAAAAATTTATTATATCCCGAATACCAGGAGATAGGAATGGCTGTGGTTGAAATGGAAAACGAATATCAAAGTCACTCTTCCGTTCTGGTGGTCCAAGTTTTTGCCACACCGATCAAGGGAGAGAAAAACAATCCGACCAAATCCGAGAGTGAAGAAGAAAGCATCGTTTCAAGCACCGACAGGGAAGAAGTCGAGGGTGAGGATACGTGGTTCTTGGGATTAGGTTTTGATGCGAAAACAACCCCTCTAGCCCAGGCAAGAACCCTAAGTCTGGCTTCAATCCTGATCCTTGTTCTTGGTTATTTGCACATCCTAGACCTGGTTCGAGAAAGCAAAAGAGCGGAAAGCTAAAACAAAGGTTTTTGGCGGGATTTCTTTTCTTCTGGTTTAAAAATCTTTATTTTTCCATATTGACCATCAAAACCCGGTTCCACTATTAAATCGCCCTCCCTGACCCTTCTCACACCCTCGGCTATCTCCGGACCGGCAACCGAGGCAATTTGGTCAGGATCAATCTCTGTTAGAATCTTAATCTCACTTCCGACTTTGTTGATCAAATTCCTATATATACCTTGAACCTTTTTAGATTTCCTGGATTTGACCCCCTCGGCTTCGGCGATGATTTTATCTAGCTCCACTAATTTTCTAAAAGGTATATGATTCTCAGGCACAAAACCCTCTTCCCTGTCAGCTAACTCTTCCACTCGGTTCATAACTCCGATTGTCAACTCTTTCTTGCAGACCGGGCAAATGTTTTTGTGCCCCCTGGTCTTTTGAGGTTCGCAGCTAAAACCACACTCTCTATGACCATCATAATGATACATACCTTCTTCAGGATAAAACTCAATTGTTTCCAAAAACCTGGATAAATCCTTGTTCTTTATCACCTCATAGATCTCTTGATAGGTGATCTTGTCTAAGTCCATGACATTGGCCTCTCTTCCGATATTAGGCAAACTGTGTGCATCAGAATTAGACAGAGTGGTTAGTTCGTCCAAAGCAGAAAGTCTCCAGTTCATCTCAGGGTCGCTGGAAAGACCGGTCTCATAAGCATAAATATGCTCGCTTTGATCATGAAAGCATTCTTCTATACTATTAAATCCCGACTTAGAACCAAAGACCGCGAACCAAGGAGTCCAAATGTGAGCGGGGTAAATCAAAAATCGGGGATGTATTTTTAGACAAAGCTTAATCAACTCCGGAGCGCTCATTCCTAAAATAGGTCTGCCGTCAGAACGAATATTAAACTTCTTGTCCAAATATCTATTAAGTTCCTCTACTGCTTTCAGTTGGGGAGCATGAAGGACCAAATGTATTCTCCTGGCTCGATCCCCGTCTTTGTAAATAAGGGCCAACTCGGTGGATAGCAGGAATTTGATCTTTTCATCCCGAGCCCTTTTAAAACGATAAAGGCCGCTCTCCCCTATCTCCTCGAGTTCGCTTTTTATGTGATCGAACCAATGAGGGTAAGTAAAATCACCAGTTCCGATCACGTCCACTCCCTTGTCTCGACAAATTTTATCAATGTTAGCTAAAACCAAAGAAGGAGAACAAGCCCGGGAATATTTAGAATGAATGTGAAAATCAAGTACTTGACGCATATCAATGTTTTATTTTTTCTCTGTGGGTAAACGAAGATAGAAAATCGATCCCTTATTCAGAGAACTTTCAAACCAAAGATCTCCTTGGTGGGCCTCAGCTATATTTTTTGCAATGAATAAACCTAATCCAGATCCTTCAGTTTGAGATTTCATAGCATTATTTCCTCGAGAGAATTTAAGAAAAATCTTTTCTTGATCTTCCAGGCTAATTCCCATCCCATTATCCTCCACCTCCAATTGCACATAGGTTTTTCTCTTTTCTTTTATCTTCCTGAATCTGAATAAAACCCTTCCTTTTGGGAAAGAATATTTAATAGCATTGTCAACCAAGTTTTGAATAGCTAGTTTTACTTTTTCTTCATCCACCTTGACCTCAGGTAGATCATTCGGGAGTTTAGTAATTTTTAATTTTATATTTTTATTCTTGACCTTAGAACTAGACTGCTCTATCACCTCCCTAAGCAATTTCGGAAGAGATATTTTTTTTGTTTGATAAATAAACCTTCCTTCTTCTATTCGGGAAACATTCAATAAATCATTAACTAAACTTATCATTCTTTCATTGGAAGAAATATTTTTTTCCAAATAATCCTCGATCTCACCCGAATAATCCTCCCCCAGTTTTTTCTTCAATTCATCTTCTAAGAATTCCAAGCTCCACTTTATAGCCGAAAGGGGTGTCCTTAGTTGATGAGCGGCAATAGAAATGAACTCATTCTTCATTCTTTCAATCCCTTTCTCTCGGGTGATGTCATGGAGTGTTATTATTCTTTTTCTTTCTCCGCTCTCTTTATCTTTCATGACTGCCTCGCTCACCTCAAAAAACTTTTTCAAAGGGTCCTCCAAGTAGAGTTCTTTTTTGTCCTGCCAGTTTTTTATTTTTTTATTCAAAGACCGATTAAGCTTACCCAGTTTGGGAAATTTTCTCAAATCACTCAAGCCTTTGCCATTTACCTGGGAGCTTTTTACTCCCAATATTTTTTCTCCCTGAGGGTTCAAAAATTCGATCTTATTCTCTTCATCCAAGACCATCAAGCCATCTCGTAAATTATCCAAGGTCATTTTGGTTTTCTCCCTTTCCCCCTCAGCCACTTTTTGAGACTGCCTGGAAGCCTCCAGGGCCTTATTCAAATCACGGTCGTAAGACTTGAGATCTTTGGCCATTTTATTAAAGGCTCTCCCCAAAACTTCAAACTCATCCCCGCTCTCAATCTTTACCTGAGTACTAAATCTTCCCTGACTTATCTTGTTGGAAGCGTCTATTAATTTATGCAAAGGCGAAGTCATCTTCCTGCTTAAAACGGTTGACATCAGAACAACTAAAATGATAGTAAAAAAGAAAATGAGCACAATCAATATTTTAGTGTCAGCTATGACCAGGTCCACTTTTTCAATTATCTCTTGATCAACCTCTGGCATAGAATGAAGTTCTTGGGAGAGATCATAGATATTCTTATACTCCAAAGACAAAGCCAAGACCAGAGGAGCGACTCCCACTACTGTTAAAAAGAAAAAAATTTTAAGAAAAACCGACTTTTTCATAAAAAATCATTTTATTCCTTAAAGGATTCCTTGGTGTACAAAAGGAAAAACGTGACAGCCAAAGCATTGAAGACAACCCGGGAAAAAAGAAGTTTCCAGGTATCCATCTGACCGAGCTGCTCGAAAATAAAAAAACAGAGGAAAACTATGAATGTAAGACCGATATAAAAATCATAATTTATTTTTCTTTTCTGATGCCATTCATAGAGACGTCGAATCAAAAAAGCCAAATTAAATAAGGCCAAAAAAACCACCATCTTTATCGAGGCCAGTTTGGCAAAGCCGGTAGGCTCATATTCTGTCCCCCATCTTGAAACATGCGGACCATCATAGGCTCCCAACTTCAAAGCCAATATCCAGGCTCCGAAAAGAAGAACAGCCACCAATATCCAGAAAATCTTAGCGGCCACCCTGGCTTTGCCGGAAAAAATCTTGTAAGAAAAAGAAAAGCCAAAGGCAGCTATTCCCAATATCAAAACAAGCTGATTGAGGGCAGCCAAAGAAAAATCGATAGAGTGATAGCCCTGGATTCCGAAAACAGTTCTGGTTCCCATTAAAGGACCGAGGACAATTCCCAAACAAATAAGTCCATAACCGAAGTACCTTTCAGAAAGATTTTTCTTAAACCTCTTTAAAGCCTCTACACCGGAGATAATGAGAATAATACCAACGGAATAAAGGGCTAAAATACTTAAGATAACTGAAGCGGTCATAATAGAACTTGTAAAATTAATCTTACATGCCTCTTGACTCTAACATTTTTTGACAGATCCGAAAAATTCTACCAAGCTTTCAAAATCTTCCAGACTGTTTACCTGATGCCAAAAATTAGCCCTCTCCACTTTGATAGGATGATATCGAGAAACCTCTACTAAAGTGTGAGGAAGGCCGAACTCCTTTTTGTTCTTCAAGGGGATCAGATCGAAATCAAAGAATTTCTGATCCAGCATATAAAGCCCGATATTGGCTAACTTGAAACTATCACTCTCATCCCCCTCTGTTATATCTTGAAAAAAACCTTTCTTATCAACCCTTATTGTATCTCCGGAAAAATCTTTAGGCATCTCCTTGACCATTAAACAGGTTTCCCTGTTGAGACAGACCTCAAAATCACGGGAATCATAGATATCATCTCCCATAAAAACCAAAAACCTGTCTTTTAAAAAGGGTTCACAGATTTGAACAGCCTGACCGGTGCCGAGCAACTCCGGCTGCTCCACATACCTTATTCTCCTTCCTCGGAACTCTTCTCCCAGGTGTCTTTTTATTTGAGCTCCCAAATAATTAATAACAATTATCACCTCCTTGACCTCTTTCGGAAGTTTTTCTAAATTATGTTCAATCAGTGTTTTGCCTTGGACTGACAACAAGGCTTTGGGAGTCTTTTGGGTCAGGGGTCTTAAACGAGTCCCCCGACCGGCTGCTAGTATAACTGCTTTCATATTCAAAAAATAAATTATTCTTCAATCTCGGACAAAATCCCAACTTTAAAGATACAGGCAGAAAATCAAAAAACATCCACCACCTCTATGTTGGACAAAATTCTTTTTACTTCTTTATTTTCCTCTTCTTTGTCGTTAATAAAGATGGCTTTTTCTTTCTCTGAAATTAGATGCTTCAAAACAGCAACCTTGTCTTGAGTCACTATTACTTCATCAAAATATCCAGCCAAACCCGAGGCCTGGATCTTGATTTTCTGGAAATTCTCTTCACCATAACTTAATAATATGGCCCGGTCCGCTCGAGTTTTATATTTTCGGATCAGATTATGAGCTTCGGGATGAACAAAGTCGGACAGGTCCTGGAGGAAGGAATCAACATCTGTCCACCTGTCTTGTCTCTTCAAGGTCTCAAGGTGCTTCTCGCAAGAATAAGGTCTTTTCTTGTCTTTGAAATAACGAGTGTAAGTTTCCAAAAACTCATCTCGACTCAGACCCATCCTCCCGGCCAAGGCGGATATAAATTTATTTCTATCAAATAAAGTATCATCAAAATCAAAAAAAACAATCATAATAAAAATTTAGATCTTGATCTGTGATCATAATAAAATTCTTTGCAATAAACCGGAAAGCTTGTCCGGATCGTGCCTGACTACGCCTCCGGAAACACTTAAAAGATCCTCATTTATAAAACTCCTTTCTTTTGAGTCTTCCCGGGGCGGTTTTACAAAGTAGGCTTTTTGATCCTCATATTTAGCTAAAATATCACTATCGGGATAAGCCTTATTGAAAATAACTTTATCCAATTTTCTGGGCAAAAACTCCTCCAGTTTATCTATAAAATCCCCAGCGGAAAAATCATCAGTCTCTCCAAACTTGGTCATGATATTTCCGATGTAAACAAGACGAGCCGAACTCTGGGCCAGTTCCTCTTTAACTCCTTCTACCAATAAATTGGGTATAATACTGGTATAAAGATCGCCCGGACCCAAAATTATATAATCAGCTTCTTTGATAGACTCCAAAACCTCTGGATAAACCTTTATGGAGTCACTATGATGAGGGACCAAGAAAGTCCTTTTTATCTTCTCCCTTTGATCTCCTCGAGGAAGGTCAATGGCTGATTCTCCGAAAAGCCATGAGCCGTCAGTCAATTCCGCCACCAAGGTGGCCTTGTCAGTGGTTACCGGCAGAACCTTGCCCTTGCTCTCTAAAACCTCTCCCAAAGCCTCAACTCCTTCGGCAAAATCATTGCAATACTGAGAAAGCATACTCAAAAGCATATTCCCTAAACTATGCTCCGCCAATTTATCATTGCTTTGAAATCTTTTTTGCAGGATCTCTCTAGCCGAATCTCGATATGAAGAGAGGGCTAAAAGGCATTTCAAAATATCACCCGGAGGAAGGACCCCTAGCTCATCCCTAAGTCTGCCGGTACTTCCACCACTATCTACCATGGAAACCACTGCACTGATTTGGAAATCAGAAACATCCCGAAGTCCGTAAAGAAGAATATACTGACCGCTCCCGCCCCCTATGGTGGTAATTTTCTTGGTCATAAAAAATTAAAATATTAAAAAGATATAAAAACTATTCCACCGTGACCGATTTGGCCAGATTCCTGGGCTTGTCCACATCAGTTCCGTTTAAAGTTGCCATATGATAAGCAAAGAGCTGCAGAGGAATGACCGAGATAATAGGGGTCAACATTTCCAAAGTTTTGGGTATATATATAACATCATCAACTATCTTTTTTATCTCTTCATCACCTTGAGTGGCCAAAGCTATTACCGGCCCCCCTCTTGCTTTTATCTCCTGGATATTACTCAAATTTTTCTTGTAAACACTATCCTGGGGTACTACAAATAAAGAAGGGAAATTTTCATCTATCAAGGCTAGGGGGCCATGTTTTATTTCCCCTCCGGCAAAACCCTCGGAATGGATATAAGATATCTCTTTTAATTTTAAAGCTCCTTCCAAGGCTATAGGGTAATTATACTTTCTTCCCAAAAAAGCAAAGCCGGAAACTTGATGATATTTCTGAGCAACCACCTTAATCCGCTCATCCTCTTTCAAAGCCTCTTCCGCCTTCTGGGGTAATAACTCTATTTCCTTGGTAATTCTTTCTCCCATAGCCAAAGACATGTCTCTCATTCTGCCCAGGTAAACCGTTAGTAGGGCCAAAATAACAAGCTGAGAAGTAAACGCCTTGGTCGAGGCTACTGCTATTTCCGGTCCAATATGATTATACACACCAGCCTTGGTGGCTCGAGCGATACTTGAACCAACTGTGTTCACTATACCCAAACTGAGAATATCTTTTTCTCTAGCCTCATTAATAACCGCTAAGGTGTCGGCAGTCTCCCCGGATTGACTTAAACCTAAAATAGCGGAATCTTTATTCAGAACCTGCTTTCGATAACGAAATTCTGAGGAGATAACAGCCTTAGTGGAAATTCCGGCATACTCTTCCAACATGCATTCTCCCACCAGGCCGGCATAATAGGCAGTTCCGCAAGCTACATTGACCAGATTATTTAAGGGAAGGAGTTGGTCTGCTACAAGATCCAGTCCTCCCAGCTTAACCCTGCCCTCTTCTTGAATCAATCTTCCCCTCAAGCTTTCTCTGATGGAGTTGGGTTGTTCAAATATTTCTTTCAACATGAAATGGGGATAACCCTTTTTTTCTAATTCTTCCAGGTTCCAATCAATTTTTTTCGTCTCTCGAGACTGGGTTTTATTATTCCAATCAAAGATTTTAAAATCAGACCCTTCTACAGCAGCTATCTCCTTGTCCTCCAAATACACCACATTCCTGGTGTGTCTTATAATAGCAGTAACATCTGAGGCAATTATAACCCCGTCTTCTTCCAAGCCTAAAACTAAGGGGCTACCCTTTTTAGCAACCACTAGCTTATCCGGTTCATCTTGATGCATAACCACAAAACTATAAGCACCCTCAATTAAAGACAAGGACTGTTTTAAGGCCTCTGTCAGGTCACCTTGATAGAATTTTTCCACCAAATGGACCATAACCTCGGAATCTGTGTCAGACTGAAACTTATGACCCTCCTTCTGTAACTGCTCTTTAATGGTTTGAAAATTTTCTATGATCCCGTTGTGCACCAACCAGATCTTACCGGAACAGTCACGGTGAGGATGAGCGTTTTTTTCAGTAGGAACACCATGAGTGGCCCACCTGGTATGAGCTATACCCAAACAACCTTGAAATCGCTTACCCCCGAGACCCTCTTCCAATTTTGATATTTTGCCCACAGATTTAAGGCTTTTAACCTCACTACTATCATCGGATATGGCTATTCCGGCAGAATCATATCCCCGATACTCCAGTCTTTTTAAACCGTCCAAAAGAATTGGCAAAGCTTCCTTGGTGCCGGTATAAGCAACTATTCCACACATATTTGACCAAACAGGTCTTAAATAAACTGCTAGGAAATAATCTATTTAAGAACTGTTTATTAGTATTTATACTCTAAGTTTAACATGAATTTTGATCAAAAAAAACACAACTCTCATGTCTTTATTAAAAGAGTTAACAGTTGATCTTAATAAATTTTCAAAAATAAAGTGAAATTAATACAAAAAAACACCATTGTTCTGGCGGTGGCCTACTCTCCCAGGGGTAAACCCCCAAGTACCATCGGCGCTGAAAGGCTTAACTTCTGAGTTCGGTATGGGATCAGGTGTTGCCCTTTCGCTTGAACCACCAGAACGATGGTGTCTTTCTAAGATAAAGTTTAAAGGTAGTTTAAAAAATTAATCTACCTTTAAACTTTAAGTTTTTAAACAGATGAGCTTTGGCCTTGACTGACTTTATTCATCCCCTGTTTTCTCGAAGAAAACGAATCGCTCCCCCTCTTCTTCAGGGGATCGTTTTACAACTATCCGGACTCCGCTGTCAACACGCTCAATCTCATCGAAAACAAAGACCATCTTGATCATTTTTTGAAACAACTTTTTTAATCCGACCTCCCTTCTAATAGCGACCTTAAGAATTTCCAATATAAGCTTTCTGGGAAGTTCAACTTCCAAGGTAAACTTCTCCTCATTGGATGACTCCACATACTTCCTGGATGCTTCCAGGTCATCAAAAAAATGCTTCTCTACTGTCATTTTATAGTCCTCCTTCTTTTGTTTTTTGTTAAGATCCAAAAATAAATTTAAAACTAAGAGTGTGAGAAAATCAAATGGCTGATTAGTACCCCTCGGCTGAACACATTACTGTGCTTACACCTAGGGCCTATCAAGGTCGTGTTCTTCAACCAGCCTATGAAACCTAATCTCAAAGACGGCTTCGCGCTTATATGCTTTCAGCGCTTATCCTAACCAGAGATAGCTACCCAGCGGTGCCCCTGGCGGGACAGCTGGTACACTAGAGCTCTGTCCTTCCCGGTCCTCTCGTACTAGGGAAGGGACTTTTCAAGTTTCCACGGCCACAGTGGATAGGAGACCGACCTGTCTTACGACGGTCTGAACCCAGCTCGCGTGCCGCTTTAATGGGCGAACAGCCCAACCCTTGGGAGCTTCTCCACCCCCAGGATGCGACGAGCCGACATCGAGGTGCCGAACCACGCCGTCGCTATGGACGCTTGGGCGTGACTAGCCTGTTATCCCCGGAGTAGCTTTTATCCGATGAGCTTCCGCCGTCCTATATCGAACGGTCGGATCACTAAGTTCCGCTTTCGCGACTGCTCGACTGGTCAGTCTCGCAGTAAAGCCGGCTTAAGCCTTTACACTATCTCTCGGGTTTCCATTCCGAGATAGCCGACCTTGGTAAACGCCTCCGTTACCTTTTGGGAGGCATCCGCCCCAGACAAACTACCCACCAAACACTGTCCCTCGCTTAAGCGAGGTTAGAATTAAAAATACCCAAGGGTGGTATCTCACTGGCCCCCGCTAAAAGCGGGGTCCCACCTATTCTGAACATGAATATTCTTAATTCAATATCAAGCTGTAGTAAAGCTTCACGGGGTCTTTTCGTCCTACTGTGGCTAACGAGCATTTTTACTCGTCATGCAATTTCGCCGAGATCTTCGTTGAGACAGTGCCCAGGTGGTTACGCCGTTCGTGCAGGTCGGAACTTACCCGACAAGGAATTTCGCTACCTTAGAACGATTATAGTTATCGCTGGCGTTCATCCGCGCTTGGATTCAGAGCTTCTCCTGCCGAAGCAGGATAACCCCTCCTCTTAACGTTCGGACACTGGCCAGGCGTCACCCCCTATACATCCTCTTACGAGTTAGCAGGGAGCTGTGTTTTTGATAAACAGTCCCCCGGGCTCTTTAGCTGCGGCCCACTTAAAAGTGGGCAGGCCTTATTGCGAACTTACGGCCGCTGTTTTGCCGAGTTCCTTAACGAAGATTATCTCGTACACCTGAGGCTACTCGCCTCGCCTACCTGTGTCGGTTTGCGGTACGGTTACTATAGCCTTAGCCCTAGAAGTTTTTCTGGGCAGTTCCTCCATCCAAATTAGCTCAACCTTACGATATCGCCTCTTGACGACTTCTCGGAGTATGATGACCCGGATTTGCCTGGATCACTCCTTGAAGCAATCAACGTGCATACCATAAACACGCTTGAACTTTGAAACTGCGTCACTCCATCGGAAAACTATAGTAGTGCTGGAATATTAACCAGCTATCCATCGACTACCCCCGCACTACACGGGGTTCGCCTTAGGACCGACTAACCCTGGGACGATTTACGTTGCCCAGGAAACCTTAGGCTTGCGGTGTCCCGATTTCCCATCGGGATTTTTGCTACTTATGCCAACATTCTCACTTCCACTCGCTCCACCAAGCCTCGTAGCTTGGCTTCAGCGCCAGTGGAACGCTCCCCTACCCCGTACATTTAAAAAATGTACAGCCGTATCTTCGGTAATATACTTAGCCCCGTTGAATTTTGGGCGCAACGCAACTTGACTAGTGAGCTATTACGCGTTCTTTAAAGGATGGCTGCTTCTAAGCCAACCTCCTAGTTGTCGCAGTCGTATCACCACCTTTCACACTTAGTATATATTTAGGGACCTTAGATGACGGTCTGGGCTGTTTCCCTTTCGACACATGGAGCTTAGCCCCCACGGTCTAACTCCCGGGCTTAAACTATAAGTATTCGGAGTTTGGTTGAAGACGGTACCCGAAGGCCCGGCCTCATTCAGTGCTCTACCCCTTATAGTAAACACCCGAGGCTAGCCCTAAAGCTATTTCGGGGAGAACCAGCTATTGCCGAGTTCGATTGGAATTTCTCCGCTAACCACAGCTCATCCCCCAGTTTTGAACGACTGGTGGGTGCGGTCCTCTCTCTGTCTTTCGACAGAGTTCAACCTGGCCATGGCTAGATCACTCGGTTTCGGGTCTTGCGCATGCGACTACGTCGGGCAGTTAACCCTCGCTTTCACTACGCATACCCCAGTCCCAGTTCTATTAAAAGATAACAAAACTGAGGCTGGGTTATGCTAGCCACATACGCAAACTCGTTGGCTCGTACTTCAATAAGCACGCCGTCATCCCGCAGAAGCGGGACTCCGACTCATTGTAAGTATATGGTTTCAGGTTCTATTTCACCTCCCTCACCGGGATGCTTTTCACCTTTCCCTCACGGTACTGGTACACTATCGATCATAAGAAGTATTTAGCCTTGGATCATAGTCGACCCAGATTCCTACGGGGTTTCACGGGACCCGTAGTACTTAAGGTTCCTTGCAACAGAGAGAAATTATTTTTCGTTTACAGGACTATCACCTTCTATGGTTAAGCTTTCCAACTTATTCAACTAAATAATATCTTTTATAACTCTGTCTTGCTCTTTTCAGGAAGCAATAGCAAGAATCTTGCAACCCTTTAAAAACATATGGCCCTGACGCCTTCTGCTTGAATTTCACCGAAGTGAAATTCAAACGCAGTCTTTAAAGTTTAGGCTGTTCCCTTTTCGCTCGCCACTACTCAGGGAATCTCTATTGATTTCTCTTCCTCCGGTTACTAAGATGTTTCAATTCACCGGGTAATCCTCCAGAATAAATCCGGATGCCTTGTCTTCAACAAGGCGGGTTTCCCCATTCGGAAATCCTCGGGTCAAAGGTTGCTTGCCACCTTACCGAGGCTTATCGCAGGCTGCTACGTCCTTCATCGTCTTCTTATGTCAAGGCATTCACCATATACTCTTGACGTGATTTTCCCACACTCACAATCTTAAAATTATAAGTATGGATTCTTAATTTTCTAGACTATAAGACTTTTCAATTGTTAAAGTTCCTTTACTAAATACTAAAACTCTAAAAAATATATAGAGTTTCAATCTTTAGTAAAAGAAAAACGAAATAAAAATTATTTCTTAGTTATTTCGTTAACTTAAACTCGAATTAATTTTATTAAATTACTTTATATACTATACACCATCCAAATACGATGTCAAGGGGGGAGTGCTCCGGAATTATTGCTTTAAAGACTCGGGGTTTTCCATATTGATTTTAGCTTCTTCTTTTTCTATTTTACCTTCCTGATATAGCCTCTTAATATCACTATCTATGGTCATCATGCCTTTTTCTTTACTGGTATCCATGGTGTTTTTAATCTGGGAAATTTTACCCTCTCTGATCAAGTTGGCAATGGCCGGATTGTTCAACATCACCTCCCTGGCTGCCACCCTTCCGGACTGATCGGCAGTAGTGAGTAAGCGCTGAGAAAAAACAGCTTTCAAGGTTGAAGAAACCTGGGACCTGACCTGGTTCTGCTGGTGGGGAGGAAAGATGTCAATAATTCTATCTATTGTCTGGGCAGAGTTGTAGGTATGAAGAGTGGCTAAGACCAGGTGTCCGGTCTCGGCCAAGGTAATAGTGGTGGCAATTGTTTCCAAGTCTCTCATCTCACCTACCATAATTACATCAGGATCCTGACGCATGGCATATTTCAAACCACTGGCAAAAGCTTTCATATCACTTCCCAGCTGCCTTTGAGCTATTATGCTTTTTTTCGATTTGAACAAAAATTCGATCGGATCTTCAAAGGTGATGATATTGCAGTTCCTATTATTATTAATATACTCAATCATAGCGGCCAAAGTGGTCGACTTACCGCAACCGGTGGGACCGGTTACCAATATCAGACCCTGCTTGCCATTCAACAGTCCTTTACTTATATCCAAAGGCATGCCTATCTCCTCCAGTGTGGGCTTATCCTCCTCAATAACCCTGGCCACCAAACCCAAATTGTTTTTCTCAAAATGAAGATTGACACGGAATCTTTCTCCGCTTTTCAAAGAATAACTGAAGTCAAGATCATACTCCGAGAGGAAACGCTCCTTTTGATCAGAACTTATAAGAGAAAAAGTTTCTTTTTTTAATTCCTGATTAGTGATCTCCCCTTCTTTCTCTAGAGATTTTAATTGGCCGTCAATCCTTAAGAATGGCTTTAAGCCCACCATTAGATGAACATCAGAAGCCTTTTTTTTGACTGCTTCCTTGAAAATGTTTTCGATCTTCATAATATTAATAATTTAATTACCAATTTTCTTTTTTAATTCCTTCTTCCGCCGCTTTTATTTGCGCTTCTTGTTTAGAGGAGCCGGTTCCAGTAGAAACCAACCTATCACCCAAATAGAGACCGATCTCAAAAATTTTATCATGATCCGGACCCTCCTCTTTTAAAACTTTGTAGTGGGGAGTAATGCTATATTTTTCCTGGGATTTCTCCTGAAACTTTGACTTAGGGTCAAGGTATAATTTGTTCTCTAAGATATGGTCAAGACGGGAAAGTATATGTTTCTTTACAAATACCTCTGCCGCCTCTCTACCTTGATCCAGATAAGCAGCTCCGGTAAGAGCCTCTATGGTATCAGCCAAAATACTTTTTTTGGATTTCTCATTTTTGTCTTTGGCCTCTCCCTTGGAAAGATAAAGATATCCGTCTAATCCCAAGTCCTTGGCTACTGTTGACAGTAGCTGGGTATTAACTAAACTAGCCCTAAAATTGGTCAACTCACCTTCTTCCTTTTCCGGAAAATTAAAATACAAGTATTCAGTAACCACAATCTCCAAAACAGCATCACCTAGGAACTCTAACCTCTCATTATTACCTAAGGAAAAATTGGGATTCTCGTTTAAATAGGATCGATGCACCAAAGCTTGTTGTAACAACTCTTTATTTTTAAAGTTAAAGCCGATCTTTTTTTCCAGCTTAGAAAAATCTTTTTCCTGAATCATTTTTCTAGGCTATATTACAACCTCATTAAATTATTTACTCTCTTTAGAAATAATCTGATAAGACAGTAATATAGAGTTAATCATTAATGGCCCTGTTTATCCGAACTCTCTGTCGGGCTCTGCTTCTTTTCCTCTCCTTTTTTTTCTTCAGGTAACTCCCTGAAAATAGCCCCCAGAACCCCGTTCACAAACTTACCAGAGGATTCTCCGCCAAAGGCCTTTGCTATCTCTATAGCCTCGTCTATAGCCACTTTAGCCGGGACATCATCATCCATAACCAACTCATAAACACCTATTCTTAGAATACTTCTATCTATAATGGTAATCTGCTCCAGAGGCCACTCAGTGGCATGTTTAATGATGTAGCTATCTACCTGATCCAGGTTATCCAAGACTCCTTTTACAAGAGAAACAACAAAGCCGTCATCGTTAAACTTGGGAGCGAACTTGGAAAAATTGTTCTGAACAATTTTTTGGCAATCCTGCTCCTGTCCACCATTAAAATCCCAACAAAAAATAGACTGCATTGCTATAGTTCTAGCTAAGTGACGATTGGACATGACTCTTGGATGTTAAGTTTTAAAGAATAAATTATTTCGACTCGGTCTTTTTAGAAGAAATATCTGACTTCAAAACCTCCCTGTTTTTATAGGTTCCGCAATTGGGGCAAGCCGTATGAGGTCTAGTGGCCTGATTACACTTAGGACACTTAGAAAGCTGGACTGGGTCTAGTCCGTGATGAGATCTTCTTTTTCCTACCGACCCCTTGGTTCTTTTTTTCTTGGGTACTGCCATAGTTTTGCTTTAAGTTTCTTATCTTTCTATTAAAATGAAATTATAATTTAAATCCTAAAATTAGTCAATTTAAATCCCCTGGAATCAGAAAATTTGATTGAACCTTAAAAATTGATCTTAATTCTTAAGTGCACCGTGGAGGGCTCGAACCTCCGACCGTCTGCTTAAGAGGCAGCTGCTCTACCAACTGAGCTAACGGTGCTGATAAACAATATACTACATTATTTGAAATAGAATTACGAATCGGAGAAGCAAGGCTGCCAGTGTTTAACAATCAAAAATTTTACTGGTGGCTGGAGTGGGGGTTGAACCCACGACCTCGGCGTTATGAGTGCCGCGCTCTAACCAACTGAGCTACCC
>CAZWNU010000002.1:0-64195 GCA_964635515.1 uncultured Gammaproteobacteria bacterium | reverse complement strand
AGTTCAGGGCAGCCACAAAAGCCTCGGCTGCTCCGATGTCATAGGCTTTTTCTGCAACCTGTTCCGCCTTTCGCCAAACCCAATGCCCTGTTGCCTCAGCCACATACATCAAATCGCTAATAAAAACCCCGGCTTGAGCATTGGCTCTTTGGGGCAATGAAATTCCTGAGATAATAAAAACCAGGATAAGTATTAGTGATGTAATTGAATTTATCCTCTTCTTAGGCATCAAATTTTAAAAACTTAACTATATTATTTATCAATCTATTGACCCAGGGTCTCTTGATAAGTACTCATTAAATCTTCATCACTGACCTGGTCTAGAAACTCACTATCCGCTACCCCAGACTGAAGAAGGACCTCTCTCAGGGTTTCCGCGTCTCCCTCTCCTTGGATGATAGACATAATTTCTGTTTCCCCTAGACCCATTTCCTGACCATCCAGGTCGTTTTCAAAATCCAAAGAATCAAAATCATCAACAGTAGAAGTGGTTGTGGTGGGCAGATCCATCTGACCCAAGCTACCCGTAACTCCCATATCCTCGGCACCAAGTCTTGAGGTGGGATCATCACCCCTCTCTGACTCATAGTCAACAATAAAGTCCAATTCTTCATCTGTATCAAAACCATCAACTATATCCTCATCATCAAAAGAGCCCTCAAAAGAACTGGTAAATTCTTGAAATGATTGATCGCTGAAACAATCTCCTCCGGGACAAGGATCTTCAGTAGAGACACTCCTGGTGGCTCCGGGACCTTGGATATTCTTGTTCAAATTAAATATCCACAAAAAAACTATCATAACCGCCAAAAAAGATAAGCCGACCACACCCAATTTTTGTCCCAGGCTGAGTTTAGGAGAGTTGTCACCTTGGTGATCATTATTTAAGTTTTGCATAAGAAATTTTAGTGTTATAAATTTTTAACCAATCGTCCAAAGAAAGTTCTTGAGCTCTGATCTTGGGATTCAGTCCCAGATCTGAAAATATCTCTTCCACTTCTCCGGCTGAAAACTCTGATCTGGAAACTAAATTATTTTTCAACATTTTTCTTTTAGAACTGAACCCGGCTTTAACTAGTTTAAAAAAACTCTCTTCCCTCCCTTGGGGCAAGGGTAGCTTCGGCTTAACTCTTAGCTTTACTATAGCGCTATCAACTCTGGGGGAGGGCCAAAAATTTCCTGGGGTAACTTTTTTAACAAAACAGGGATATGTATAGTATTGAACCGAAACAGCCAAAAGACTCATTTGGGGCGGCTCGGCTACAATGCGTTCTGCTACCTCCTTTTGAAGCAACAAGACCAGTAGCTTTGGCCTGCCGGGGCTGCTTAAAAACTTTCGTAAAAAGATCGAGCTTATGTTGTAGGGCAGGTTGGCCATCACCTTATAAGATCCTTTCAGGTTTGAGGGTGGCAACTCCAGATCCAGTATATCTTGATTCAACAGACAGACATTACTGATCTTTCTTTTTTCAAGCTCTGATTGAAGTGCCCGACTTATTCTGTCATCCAACTCTACCGCCAAAACTTTTTTCACCTGATCGGCCAAGCGTAGAAGCATAAAACCAAAACCGGGCCCCACCTCGAGCACTTGATCCGATCCGGTTAATTCTCCCTCTTCTATTATTTTACTATAAATTCCTTCAGATATCAAAAAATTCTGACCCTTACTTCGGGTTGGCCTGATGCCGTAGAGATGACACAATCTCTTAGTCTCGGAAAGAAGCTTCATATCTTTGTTCAAGAAAAGATCTTAAAAAACTGGCTATATTTATTGTAACATCTCGAGCGCAAAAAAACAATCACTCTTATCAGTGATTGTTTCCTTTGTTTTGATATAAAAAAAGAGTTTTTCACAAAAAAACAATGATTGCTATTTCACAACCAAATTAACCAGCTTGCCGGGAACAAAGATCTTTTTAATCAACTTTTTGTCCTTAAGCCACTCTTGAACCTTGTCCCTTTCAAGGACCAGGTCCAAAACCTCTTCCTCTCCCAGATCCGGGGAAACCATAAGCCTGTCTCTGAGCTTGCCGTTAACCTGAACCACTATCTCCACCTCCTGTTTCGAGATCAATTCCGGATCGTAGTCCGGCCAAGTCTGGGCAAAGATACTTTTTTCATGACCCAGTTTTTGCCAAAGCTCTTCTGCTAAATGCGGGGCAAAGGGAGATAGTATGATCAAAAATTTTTCCAGATCTTTTTTAGCTAGAAAATTATCCTCATCCCAGGAATTTCTGAGTATCATCATTTGACTGATAGCTGTATTGAATTTAAAACCTTCAATATCCCGGCCCACCTTCTTAATAGTCTGATGAAGCAGACAAAGAAGCTCAGGGTCGTTTTCTGCCTCCCCCTTTTTCCAGGCTGATAATTCTTCACTCAAACAGGGTCGTTTTTTCTCGTCTAACAGATCGGATACATGATCATGTATTTTTTCCAAAAACCTCTTGACCCCTATAAGTCCATTAGTGCTCCAAGCTATGGACTGACTAAAGGGCCCCATGAACATTTCATATACCCGTAAGGCGTCAGCGCCGTATTTAAAAACTATCTCATCCGGATTAATCACATTTCCGAATCTCTTACTCATCTTCCGACCATCTTCAGCCAGAATTATACCTACATGCTGCAATCTTTTAAAGGGTTCATCATAGTTGACCACTCCCTGATCGTACAAAAACTTATGCCAAAAACGAGCATAGATCAAATGTCTGGTAGCGTGCTCGGCCCCACCCACATAAAAATCTACCGGAGACCAATATTTTTCCTTTTTCGGATCAACCAGGGCCTGCTGGTTAAAAGGATCAATATAGCGAAGGTAGTACCAACTGGATCCGGCCCACTGGGGCATGGTATTGGTCTCTCTTTTTGCCACCCCTTGGCATTCAGGACACTCGGTATTGACCCAATCCGAAACATTGACCAAGGGAGACTCCCCTGTTCCACTGGGTTCATAGTGTTCTATTTCTGGTAATTCTACCGGTAGCTCCGCTTCCGGAACTCCCACTACCCCGCACCTGTCACAATGGATAATGGGTATGGGCTCTCCCCAATACCTCTGCCTGGAAAAGACCCAGTCCTTTATTTTGTAATTAAATTCTTTTTTACCCAGTCCATTCTTCTCCAGCCATTCAATCATTTTTCCCTGGGCTTGAGCCGTCTCCAGACCGTCAAGAAAATCGGAATTAACATTCACACCTGAATCGGAAAAACAGAGCGATTCTTGATCTTCTGTGTCGTCTTTTTCTTTCGGTTCCACCACTTTTTTGATCGGCAATCCGTATTTTTGAGCAAACTCGAAATCTCTCTCATCATGGGCCGGAACCGCCATAATAGCTCCGGTTCCGTAATGAATCATGACATAATCGGCCACAAAGATCGGAATTTCTTCTTTGTTCACCGGATTGATCGCTACCAAACCTTCAAGCCTAAGACCTGTCTTGTCTTTAGACAGATCGGTCCTTTCAAGTTCTGTCTTTTTTCTAGCCTTTTCCATATACTCCCGAACCTCTTGAATATTTTCGATCCTATCTTGATTCTTCTCCAGAACCGGGTGCTCGGGAGCTAAAACAAAATAGGTGGCTCCGAACAGAGTATCCGGACGAGTGGTAAACACTTTTACTGTCTCCATTTGACCAGAACCCTCAGGCCCGGAACTCGGCCCAATCTTAAAATCTATTTCCGCTCCCTCGCTTTTCCCGATCCAATTCTTTTGCATCTCTTTAATGGAAGAGTCCCAATCCGGAAGTTTATCCAAGTCGTTTAAGAGACGGTCGGCATAATCGGTTATTTTCAAAACCCATTGCCGCATGGGTTTTTGTTCGATCTCACTGTCACAGCGCTCGCATCTGCCGTCTTCCAAGTCTTCGTTAGCCAGACCGGTCTGGCAACCGGAGCACCAGTTTATGGGTTCATAGGATTGGTAGGCCAAACCCTTTTTCCAGAGTTGAAGGAAGATCCACTGTGTCCATTTATAGAAATCGGGGTCGGTGGTATCTATTTCCCTGTCCCAATCATAACTGAAACCGATCTTTTGCAACTGCTTCTTAAAGGTGGCTATATTCTCATTGGTGGCTTGCTTTGGATGAACCTTGTTCTTAATGGCATAATTTTCCGCCGGCAGGCCGAAAGCGTCCCATCCCATGGGGTGAAGAACATTGTAGCCCTGCAGAACCTTCATTCTGGCAAAAACGTCTGTAGCTATATATCCGCGAGGATGGCCCACATGAAGACCGGATCCGGAAGGATAAGGAAACATGTCCAGAATATAATACTTTTGCTTATCCTGAGACTCACCAGTTTTATAAAGCCCTTCAAGGTCCCATTTTTTCTGCCACTTGCTTTCTATAGCTTGGTGGTCATATTTGCTCATATATATAGATTATTCTTATTCTCTACTCATTTTAATCATTAAAATTTAACCTTATTCTAACTAAAAACCTGATAAAAATCAAACCCGGACAATGTCCTTGTCCGGGTCTCGCTCTGCTTTAATTTAGATCTACGAGGGAGAAGGGACCGGATAGTCCTCTTCACTATCAAGGTTCCTTCTCATTTCTCTGATCTGTTGCCGTTGGAGAGCGGTCAAGCCCTCCCTCCTTTCCTGGAGAGGGTATCCGTTGTGGTATTGCTGACCACATCCGGGACACTCCTGGACAGCTCCTTTGTTAAAAAACTCCTCAACAGCTTTGTTGCAAACCATGCAGATCTTCATAGATGGCTCCTCCTTTCTTTTTGTTTTTAACCCTCCTGAAAACATCCTTGTTCCAGGAAAATTTATACCTCCTTTTTTTAAACTAAATTTTTGTTAAAAAAACCGCGAAAAAAATTTTTACCCACCCCTTGTTAAAAACCGACTTAAAAGATCAATTCTTCAGGGTCCAGTACCATTCTCGCTCCTCCTTCCGGATAGGCTAACAGAAATGAGTTGTTGCCACTGAATTTTATCCGACACTTCTTGAAAACAGAGTTTTGTAAAACATAGACTTGACCGCAATCAAGACATCTCAAGATCTCATTGCAGGAATCCAAATATTCATCACAACCGGAACAAGCCATCTCATCATCCTTTCTTCTCAGGTTATCTCAATTTCCAAGGGAGCGTGATCACTGCCCTTGACAGTGTCTAAAATGTCGCTTTTTTTAACTCGTTTTAAAATACTATCAGACACACAAAAATAGTCAATTCTCCAGCCAATATTCTTCTCTCTGGCCTGAGGAGATCTGTAAGTCCACCAAGTATACTTTTCTTTTTCCGGTTGGATCTCTCTGAAAGTATCTTTAAATCCGGAATTCAAGAACTGGGTCATCCAAGCCCTTTCCTCTTCGGTAAACCCGGCATTGCCCACATTTTGCTTGGGTCTGGCCAAGTCTATCTCCTGATGAGCCACATTGTAATCACCTCCTATCAAAAAGGGCTTTTTTTTCTCCAAGGATTTGATTCTTTGCAACAACTTATTATTAAATTCGATCTTAAAATCCAATCTGGCCAACTCAGGGCCGGCATTGGGGAAATAGATATTGGCCAGATAGAGGTCTTGGGTCTCCAAGAACTGCACCCTACCCTCATCGTCTTTTGGTGGAGAAAAAACGCTCTCTAAAAAAATTAACCCGATCTTTTCTTCTTTTACTAAAATAGCCGTACCACTATAACCCGGTCTTTGAGCCGGGTTCCAATAAGCCTGGTAGCCCTCGAATTCTATTCTCTCTTTTTCTATATCTTGCCGAGAGATCTTGATCTCCTGCAAAAAAAAGATGTCTGGCTGGTGTTTTTTCAAAAACTCGGCAAAACCCTTTCGGATTGAAGCCCTGATTCCATTTACGTTCCAAGAAAAAATTTTCATAGATTTTGTTAGACCGAACAAATATGTTATAATTCAAACAATTAACACAATTAGTATATGTCTAATAAAGAATTAAAGTGGTATCAAAATAAAGGGTTGATTATCATACTTTCTCTTCTAGGAATAATCTTGATCCTGATTATTCTTTTTATGATCTATTTTGCCAAAACTGTTGATAATTTTCAAGTCGAACAACTCGACCCGCAAGACCAAAACGCCGGAGCCATCTTACTGGCAGAACTGAAAGAACAGGAAAAATTTGAAGACCCGACCGGAAAAGAAATTAACAGCCCCCTCTTGGGAGCCACCTCCTCTCCCCGGGTTACTATAGTGGAGTTTTCCGATTTCAATTGTCCTTTTTCCAGAGAATCTTACCTGATAATGCAGGAGCTGAACAAAAACTATGGAGAAGAAATACAATTGGTTTTTAGAAATTTCCCCGTGACCAATGAAGAATCCCTGGTCCTGAGCATAGCTGCTAAATGCGCCCAAGAGCAAGGATTTTTCCCGGAAATGCAAAGAGAGTTGTTCCGGCACCAAGGCAACCTTCCTTTGGAAAGATTGCCTGACCTAGCTAGAGAAATAGGGATGAACATGATCGAGTATAATCAATGTATCTCGGCTGATAAAACCGAAGAAGAAATAATTAAAGATGCTGAGGGCGGAGTGGAAATGGGTGTTAGGGGTACCCCGAGTTACTTTATTAACGGTTACAAAATAGAGGGAGATATACCCTATGAAATATTCGAAATTCTGATCGAAGAGATCCTTCGAGAATCTGATAATAATAACTAAAAATATGATCCAAATTAGAATTCATGGCCGAGGCGGCCAAGGAGTGGTTACTGCTTCAGAATTAATCGCTATAGCCGCTTTTGCCGACGGGAGATATTCCCAAGCCTTCCCCTCGTTCGGAGTGGAGAGGACAGGGGCTCCGATAGAGTCCTACACCAGAATTGACTCCCGACCGATAAGGTTGAGAGAGCAGATCTATAATCCGGACATTCTGGTCATCTTGGATGCCAGTTTATTGCAAGTAACCGACTTGAGTCAAGGTTGTGGACAGGAAACCCGAGTGATAATAAACACCTCTAAGAAAAAAGAGAAATTGAAACTTCAAATACCTCAAGAAAACATCTATACCATCAATGCCACTCAAATAGCCCTGGATGTGATCGGCAAGGACATAGCTAATACCGTTATCCTGGGCTCTTTTGCTAAAAACACCGAGGAAGTCAGTTTGTCCGGTCTAAAAAAAGCGGTTAAACAAAAGTTCCAAAACAAAGGCCAAGAAATAATCAAAAAAAACATTCAGGCCATAGAAAAAGCTTATAACTATTAAACTTTAATTATGGAAATAGATATCACATCCCGGCCCGGATCAACCAAGAAGAACAAGACCGGGGGCTGGAGAACCTTTCGCCCGGAAACCGATGAGAAAAAATGTATCGGTTGCGGTTTGTGCGCCAAAATTTGCCCGGAAAGCACCATTGATATGAAACAAAAAAAAGCGGGATTAAAACCGGAGACTGATTATGATTATTGTAAAGGATGTGGCCTGTGCGCCGCTCATTGTCCGGTCAAGGCCATCAAAATGGATTTAGAAGAGAAATAATAAAATTTTACTAATAATATGTTAAACAACAGAAAAAACACCCAAATCCTCGAAGGGTCCAGAGCGGTCGCCTTGAGTATTAAAAATATCAATCCCGGGGTTATTTCCGCTTATCCCATCACCCCCCAGACACATATAGTGGAGGACTTAGCCAAGTTCAAAGCTGATGGCAAGGCCAAATATCAATATGTGCGAGCGGAAAGCGAATTCGCAGCCGCCTCGATCGTGGAGGGTGCCAGTGCCCAAGGAGTACGTACCTACAGCGCCACCAGCTCCCAAGGAATACTCTTGATGACTGAAGTTCTGTTCAACATTGCCGGCATGCGCCTACCAGTGGTCATAACCTGCGCTAACCGCGGAGTATCTGCTCCGATAACCATTTGGAACGATCACCAAGACGCCATGACCATCAGAGACTCCGGTTGGTTGATGTTCTTTGCTGAAAATCATCAAGAAGCGGTGGAACAACACATCTTGGCCTACAAATTGGCGGAAAAGACCAATCTCCCGGCCATGGTCAACATCGATGGTTTTCTTTTGACCCATTCCTACGAAGCGGTGAACATACCCACTCCGACTCAGATCAAAAAATTCTTACCTGACTACAAGGCAAAGAAAAATATGATCCTGGACCCGAATCAACCCAGAACCATGGGAGCTTTTGCTCCACCAGCTTATTATATGGAAATAAGAGAAGAGTTGCACACTGATCTCTTAAGCTCCCTCCCTTTGATCAAAAAAGAATATAATAGATATCTACAACTTTTCGGAACCAGTAAAAGTAAATCCGAGGCCCAGATAGACAATGGTTTATTGGAATACTATGGACCCAGATCACCCAAGACCGTGATAATAGCGATGGGGTCAATAATTGGGACCATCAAAGAAGTGGTTGACCAAAAACAAGAAAAAGTCGGAGTATTGAAATTAAAAACCTTCAGACCTTTTCCCTCCACCGAGTTAAAAGAAACCATAAAAAAACTGGGTCCCAAATATATCGCAGTCTTGGATAAGGCTGTTAGCCTGGGCCAAATGGGCCCCTTAGCCTCGGATATAAGGAGTGCTTTTCAAGAAACCATCCCTCACCTAAGGACCAGTCCTTATCACCCCAAGATCCAGAGTTTTGTGGTAGGTTTGGGCGGAAGAGATATTCCCAGAAGTAAGATAAGAGAGGTTATAAAACGGGTCAAGCAAAAAGATAACCATATCCACGGAACTTTTGTAAACTGACTATGATAAAGAAAAAAACCAAAAACCCATTCCCGAAGCTATTAATATTGTTGGCGTTGTCTCTTGCATTTTCTTTTATCCTCCTCCCAGACCCGGTTCACGCGCAAAGCAATGTAGAATACAGATTGGAGACCGGCATACCCGGAAGTTCAGAGTTTGAGAGAGGAGAAGACGTGACCTTCAGTGGAGATACCCTGGGTAAATATATTAGAGCTATATATAACTATAGCCTGGGGATTGTGGGAATTTTGGCCGCCGTGGTCCTGATGATAGGAGGTGTGATCTGGCTGACGGCCGGAGGTAATGTCAATCGGGTGGAGACGGCCAAACAATGGATAGGAGGAGCCTTGACCGGCCTGGTCCTAATGCTCACCTCCTACATGCTCCTTTATCAGATAAACCCGGAACTAGTGGCCTTTCCCGAGCTCGGGATCGATGAGGTTGATCTAGCAGGGATGCCCCAATTTGGTGGCGAACCTGAATGCACCTGGATTCTTGGTCTAAACTGCCAATTTTATGATACTGATTATGTCGAAGCGAGTTCCCACAGATGTGGACCAAAAGAGAACGAAAATTTTGAAACTTGTTGTTGCCTAGCAGATGTTACCGGTGAAGGTGGTGAAGAAACAGAAAACGGATGTCTCCCTGATCAAACAGTCTGCTATGAAACAACTCATTGGGAAGGACCTTATTGCGAAGAAGAATGTTGCTCTGACGACTTTCACCAAGTGTCAGGGGTGGTACACAGATGTGGGGAAGAGCCATAATAATAAGATAACTTATGTCAAGACAAAAAATTAAAAATTTATTCCCGAAACTGTTAATGTTGTTGGCGTTGTCTCTTGCATTTTCTTTTATCCTCCTCCCAGACCCGGTTCACGCGCAAAGCAATGTAGAATACAGATTGGAGACCGGCATACCCGGAAGTTCAGAGTTTGAGAGAGGAGAAGACGTGACCTTCAGTGGAGATACCCTGGGTAAATATATTAGAGCTATATATAACTATAGCCTGGGGATTGTGGGAATTTTGGCCGCCGTGGTCCTGATGATAGGAGGTGTGATCTGGCTGACGGCCGGAGGTAATGTCAATCGGGTGGAGACGGCCAAACAATGGATAGGAGGAGCCTTGACCGGCCTGGTCCTAATGCTCACCTCCTACATGCTCCTTTATCAGATAAACCCGGAACTAGTGGCCTTTCCCGAGCTCGGGATCGATGAGGTTGATCTGGGAGAGATTAGCCTTGATTCAGATTTTGGTTGTTGTCAATTTGACGACACAGCGGAATTTAGGTCCAGAGAAATCTGCGAAAGCGATGAGTATGCCGGAGGACCAGGAACCTTCTACGGACCCGATTACGAACCCGTAGGAGATACGTGTGTGAACATACCTACAGGTTGTTGTTTGTATGACTTGACACTTGGCACATATGATAGTTGTGAAAATACTAACAGGCTTGAATGCGATCTAAAACCCGACCTCTCCAACACTAATCAATTCAATGAAGATGAATCATGTGTTGAAGATAATATCGTTGGCTGGACCTGCAATTAAGCTTTGCATTTATACAAAAACAAAAGATATGATAATCTACTTCACCAACT
Organism: uncultured Gammaproteobacteria bacterium; assembly: GCA_964635515.1. Classification (GTDB taxonomy): domain Bacteria; phylum Patescibacteriota; class Patescibacteriia; order Patescibacteriales; family JAGXOH01; genus CAZNAQ01. The sequence continues at coordinate 53,905 of CAZWNU010000002.1, read as the reverse complement.
ACGCGGAGCAAAAATTCAACCTCCTAAGCAAACACAGTGTTTTTTTAACCAAAGCCCAGATTGAGGAGGTGGTGAAAAAACCGGAAAAAGTGGATAAAAAAGAAGGTTATCTAGCAGCCAAAAAAGATAATATTAAAGTAATATATCACAAAGAGGAAGAAGATATAAAAATAATCACCTTTTATCCTGTCTAAAGTCTATGATCTACGATCCAGAGGCCAATATCATCAGTTGGGAGCTTTCCGGAGGCAAAATTAGTCATGCTTGGGAGTTCAATAATTTTATCATCCATCTCTCCCCTAGCAACAAACCGATCCTGATCGAGATATTGAACGCTTCCAGATTCATAGGACAGATGGAGAAACTAAAAAAGATCAAAAATTTGGGAAATAACAATAAGGAAAAAGAAAGATTAGTGCCTACAAAAATAAATAATAATGATAATTAAACACCATATGACAAGCAAGACTCTTAAAAAAAAGAATAAATCCAAATCTCTGCTCAGCCCGGGTCATAGAGCCTGTGCCGGCTGCGGTCAGATCATTGCCGCCAAAACAGTAGTTAATTCTCTGGGAGAGGAAGTTATCATCGCCAACGCTACCGGATGCCTGGAGGTTACCACTACTCCCTATCCCACCAGCTCCTGGGAAGTGCCATGGATCCATTCCCTTTTTGAAAACGCGGCAGGAATAGCCTCGGGAATCAGAGCGGCCCTGGACCACAGAATAAAGACAAGCAAGAGTAAAAAAGAAAAAGAAAGGATCAAAAATATTAAAGTAGTTGCCCAAGGCGGGGACGGAGGTACTTTTGATATCGGTTTTGGCCTGATCAGTGGAATGTGGGAAAGAGGAGAAAACATTCTATACGTCTGCTATGATACCGAAGCCTACTCCAACACCGGAGTTCAGGCCAGCGGCGCTACCCCTTGGGGAGCGGACACCACCACCACACCATCGGGCTCAGGGCCGACCATAGATGCCATAGGATCTCATCAAAGAAAAAAGGACATGGTGGCCATAGCCTTAGCCCACGGCCTCAGATATGTGGCCCAAAGCACGGCCGGATTTCCGGATGACATCGCTCAAAAAGTAAAAAAAGCCCTGGAATTCGAAGGTCCCGGCTACATCCAGATCCTCACTCCCTGTATACCGGGTTGGAAGATAGAGCCCAGACAATCTATGGAGGTAGCTAAACTGGCGGTAGAAACAGGGTTATACCCCTTGTTGGAATACCAGAATGGCGAACTTGTCAAAACCAGTAAAATAAAGGAAAAAAAACAAGTAGACGAATACTTGAAATCTCAAGGCAGATTCAAACACCTATTTAAAAACAAACAAGGAAAAGAACAGATCGAGCACATCCAGGAACTGGCTGATAAAAATATAGAGAGGTTTAAATTAAATGATTGAATCCGTTAATAAAGGCTCGATTTAATTCGAGCCTTTATTCATAGCCAAGTTAGCTAATCCGTCCGCTTCTTTGTTAAATTCTCGCTTGATATGCTTAAAGCCGACCTGGGAAAAGTCTAGGCTCAGGTTATGGATTCGTACAAACAAGGGTTGCAGATCCTTGTTTTTAACTTTATATTCACCATTCAATTGTTTTACCACCAACTCACTATCAAGAAAGAACTGGAGTCTTTTGGCTCCTATTTTTTTAGCCTCCTCCAAACTCCTGAGCACAGCTCGGTATTCGGCTTGATTATTCGTGGTCCGGCCCAGATACTCTGATATTTCTTTAACTACTTGTCCGGATTGGTTGTAAAAAACCGCTCCGATTCCGGCCGGACCCGGATTACCCCTGGCCCCGCCGTCGGTATAGATATTCAAATTCATAAAATCTATTTTACTTAATTTTTTAAACTAAAAGGTTAGTTTTGCTCGAGCTCGCTTCTTCTCATATCCACTATCTTTAGTTGAACCTCGCTTCTTCCATTGAATTCGTTTAAATCTATATAATAAACAAGGTCGACCATATCTCCAATTTTCAGATCCTGATATTTTTCCTGATGATTAAAACAAAGAGCCCAAAGGTTTTCTACCCTGAATTTGACATGTTCCCCTTTCCTGCCCAACCGAACAATATCCCGGATCGCTATCCGCCTGCTGACAAAGCAGGGCTGGGGATTATCCTGTCCAAAAGGAGCCAGATCCTCAATTCTTTCCAGTAACTCCAGGTCAATCTCACTTAAAGGCAATTCAGAGTCTATTCTTAAACTCGGGACCAGGTCTTCGGTTTTTATCTCCTGGTTTGCGATATGAGTGATCTTTTTTATGAATTCGGGAATATTCTCCTCAGCCAAGCTAAAACCGCAAGCTTTGGCATGACCCCCGTATTTTTCCAGTAAATCAGAGCATCTCTCCAGGGCTTTAACCACATTAAAACCTTCAATACTCCTGGCCGAACCCTTGTACTCCCCCTCGGCCCGAGTTATGACCAGGCTCGGTTTATAATATTTTTCCAAAAGGCGACTGGCCACTAAACCTATAATCCCCTCTGACCATTCCTGGTCTTGGCCACTGATAGCTATTATTACCTTGTTTTCGTTCTTGTCTTGACCCTGACAGGCCTGATCAAAGATCAACTCGGTCTCTTTTTGTCTTTTAGTATTCTTTTGATTGAGCTCTCGGGCCAGAGATCTGGCCTGTTGCCTATCTTTGCTTGTCAAAAGATAAAAAGCGCCGTCAGCATGGTCCATACGACTGGAGGCGTTTAACCTGGGACCCAGTTGAAAACCGACATTCCAAGCCTTTATCTTCTTGTTGTTTATCTGGGAAACTTCTACCAACTCCTGTAGACCCGGTCTCTTGCTATGATTCAAAACCTTTAAGCCTTTCTTCACTAAGACCCTATTCTCCCCGAGCAAACTGACGCAATCGGTTATAGTACCGATAGCTACCAAGTCCAAAAGTTCTTCAGTGAGCATTTTTTTAGACTCCTCTGGCAGAGTGGACCTCTGAATCAAGGCCTGGGCCAATTTAAAGGCCACTCCTACCCCGGCTAAAGAGTTAAAAGGATATTCACTGTAACTCAACCATGGATTTACTATGGGGCAGGCGGGGAGATCCTCTTCTTTCTCCGGAGGCATATGATGATCGGTCACCAAAACATTCATCCCCTTCTTTTTGGCGTACTCCACTTCCTTTTTGTTCCTTATGCCGGTATCCACGGTAATGACCAATTTGGCCTCCTTACCTCTAATCTCTTCCAAGGCCTCTTGGTGCAGTCCGTAACCCTCGCTTACCCGATCCGGAATATAGACATGGACCCGGCCCCCCAACTTATCTATTAATCCAAACAAAAGAGCTGAGGAGGTGATGCCGTCGGCATCATAATCTCCATAAACATAAATCAAGTTCTGAAGCTTGATGTGCTCAATCACCAGATCAATGGCCTCCTGCATGTGAGGCAGAGAGAAGGGGTCGTGCCCGGGATCGGAGTCAGCCTCCAGGAAATACCTGATATCTTCCTTGTTTTTTATACCCCTGTTGTACAAGAGTTGCAAAATCAAGGGATTATAAGATTCTTTGCCCTTAAAAAAACTGTCGCGAGCCTGGGGCAGAACTCGCCATCTTTTATCATAATTCATATTCGCAACACATAAAAAATTATATGTTGCGCGTTATGAAGTACGAAATTTTTATCTAAAAAAATCAATAAAACGCTAAACTTAAACTCCAAAAGACCATACTGAAAATAACTATGGAAGAAATAATCAGCCATAGAAACTGCTTAAGATGTTTTTTTCTGATTTTAAATCCTTTCTTTTTCGCCATACTATTCCTTATTTTAAATCTAAATTAGAAACTATTTCTTCAAGATCTTGACAAAGGCCTCGGGGGGGATGTCCACACTACCCTTGCCTGAGGCCATCATTTTCTTTTTGCCCTCTTTTTGTTTTTCTAAAAGCTTTCTTTTTCTACTTACATCACCTCCATACAGCTTAGCTGTAACATCCTTTCTTTTGGCGGACAGTCTCTCGGCTGCAATAACCTTGCCACCGACAGCCGCCTGCAACTTAAGAACAAACATCTGTTGTGGCAGGGTTTCTTTTAAGATCTTAACCACTTTTTTGCCTTGCTCAAAAGCTTCATCCCGATAGACCATGGAGGCCAAGGCTTCCACCGGTTCCTCAGCTACCAAAATATCCATTTTCACCACATCAGCTTCTCTATGGCCCATATATTCATAATTGACCGAAGCAAAACCGGAGCTGACACTTTTTATCTTATCATAAAAATCGGTCAAAATCGAAACCATGGGTATTTCATAATGGAGTACTACTCGATTTTCATCCAAAAACTCTGTATTTTTATACACACCTCTCTTGGCTTGAGCCAATTCCATGATCTTGCCCATATAGACCTTGGGGACAATTATATCCAAATTCACCCAAGGCTCCTCTATCCTATCCACCTCACTGGGATCGGGCATTTTTTGAGGAGTTCGGATATCCAGCTCCTCCTTGTTTTTTTTAAACACCTTGTAAGCCACACTGGGCACGGTCACTACCAGGTCCAGATCATATTCCCTCTTTAGTCTTTCTACCACTATTTCTAAATGAAGCAAACCCAAAAAACCGCATCGAAAACCGCTACCCAAAGCCTCGGAATATTCCGGTTCATACATCAAAGCAGCGTCATTTAATTTTAACCTCTCTACCGCCTCTCTAAGATCAACGATCTCGCTTCCCTCTCTGGGAAAAAGTCCGGCAAAAACCATGGGCTTTATCTCTTCATAACCTTTTAGGGGTTTAACCTTGTCTTTTTGCTTAGACAAAGTCACGGTATCTCCCACCCGGCATTCCTGAATATCTTTTAAACTAGTGACTATATATCCCACCTCTCCGGCCTTCAACTCCCCGGTAGATTTATAGTCCGGGCTAAAGATACCCAGGTCCAGGATCTCGCTTTCTGTCTGAGCTCCCATTAAAGTGATCTTGTCTCTTTTTTTGATCCTACCCTCCTTGACTCTGACATAGGCCACGACTCCGCAATACTCATCATAATTGGAATCAAAGATCAAAGCTCTTAAGGGTAAATTGTCACTGGCCACGGTATAAGGTGGAGAAACCTGTTCAATAACCGTCTTCAAGATTCCCTCCACCCCCTCTCCGGTCTTGCCTGAAGCTTCCAATATTTCTTCTTCTCGGCAACCCAGGAGATCTTTAATCTCCTGTTTTACTCTGACCGGATCGGCCGCGGGCAGATCGATCTTGTTGACCACCGGTATGACTGTCAGATCCTGTTCCATAGCCAAATACAAATTGGCCAAAGTCTGGGCCTGAATTCCCTGGCTGGCATCAACCAATAGAACAGCTCCCTCCACCGCTGCCAAAGAGCGGGAAACCTCGTAGTTAAAATCAACATGACCGGGAGTATCAATTAAGTTTAAAATGTAATCCCCGTATTTCATGGTTACCGGCTGCAGTTTAATAGTTATTCCCCTTTCTCTTTCCAGATCCATCCGGTCCAAAACCTGATCCTTCATCTTCCTTCCCTCAACCGTCTTGGTCATCTCCAACATTCTGTCGGCCAAAGTGGATTTACCATGGTCAATATGGGCGATTATGGAAAAATTTCTAATATTATTCAACATGATTAAAGCTTAAATCTAAATATCGGACCGATTCTCCGATCCGGGTCAAAACTAGATCCCTCTGGCCTCTCCCTGATCCCCGGTATCCACCTTCTTCCAAGGTAATCTCTTGGAAAGGGAGTTCCAGATCGAGAGCATTTCTTCCGACCTGAGAGCCAGGCAAACTATAATATAGACCAAAATTCCGGACAAACCGGCAAAAAGACCCTGGCTAAAGACCCCCCAAAATTTGGTCATGTCGATCAGGGGCCAGATCGCGACTTTGGTCAATTGAACCGCGGCACCGCAGGCAATAGCGGCCACGGAGAACTTAAAAGTAGAAGACAAAATCTTGTTCTCGTCCATGCCTCCCAAATTAATATGAAGGGTTAACCACAAAAGGATAAAATTGACGATCTGAGCGATGGAAAATCCCAAGGCCAAACCAGCTACTCCCAAAATTCTGGAAAAATACCAGGCAGAAACGAAATTACATACAGCCGCTACCAGTCCTATGAAAAAAGGTGTCTTAGAATCCTGTTTAGCATAAAATACTCGGATCATCAAGGGTATGGTAGCTTGAGCGAAAAGACCGATAGCGAAAAATCCCAGGGTGTTCATGGTTAACACAGTGTCCAGCCAGGTAAACTCCCCTGCTCCCAAGATAACTCTGACAATTTGAGCCCTGAGGGTAATAAGCAAAACAGTTGCCGGGACTATAAAAAAAAGAATCTTCCTGAAAGTTGAAGAAAAGCTCTTAATCAATTTATCTCGACTGGAAGCCAATTTGGACATGGTCGGGAAAGCGGCTATGGCAAAGGATATCCCAAAAACTCCCACCGGAAAAGCCTGAAGATTGTTGGCGAAATTAAAAACAGCCAAAGAACCTCCTACCAAACCCGAAGCCAAAACTGTTATAACCAAAAGATTCAGTTGGGAAATACCCAGTGTCAAAGTCCGAGGGAGCATCATCCGGGCGATCTTTCTGACATTCTTGTCCTTAAAATCCACAATAACTTGGTATCTGAAACCTAAACTGTAAGCCAAAGGAAGTTGTACCAACATGTGAAGAAAAGCTCCCAGGATCACACCCCAAGCCAAGCCGTGAATACCCAAAACCGGCACAAAGCACAGAGCTCCCAGAATAATACCTATGTTATACATTATGGGAGCCAAGGAGTAAACAAAAAACCTTTTAAAGGACTGTAAGATGCCGCCCAAAACACTGGAAATACCCAGAAAGATGGGAGATAGAAACATGATCCGGGTCAGCTCTGCTGTCAATTGCTGCTTTTCTGGGGAAAACCCGGGAGCGACCAATTTCACCAAGGCGGGAGCGAAAAAGACTCCAAAAACAGAAATCAACAACAAGAGAAAAACCAAAATATTCAAAATATTATTAACCAAGATCCAGGCCTCCTTGTTACGCTCCCTCTTGAGCCTGCCAAAACCGAGACACTTGGAATCCTTGATCAAACCGACAAAGATCGGAACAAAGCCGGCGGATAAGGCGCCCAGGACCAAAAGATTAAAGACCAGATCAGGCACCCGAAAAGCGGCATAATACACATCCAAGAAATCACCGGCACCGAATTCACTGGCCAGGATCCTATCTCTAAAGATCCCTAAAAATCGACTAAGCAAAGAAGAAAAGGCCACTAAAGTGGCCGCAATAGTAATGCTGTCTATTTTTCTAGAAAAAATTTTTTTGATCATAAAGATTTCACTCCTTTATTTAAAACCAAAACAAGGCTCTCCAGCGCCAGTTGTTCCGAGTTTAATATACTATTCCCGGGAAATTATTCTAACATCAACTGCTGAACACCCCTTAGCTCGAACGAACAGAGGATTGATGTCCAGCTCTTGAATCAAGGGGTTTTCTCGGGCCAAACGTCCCAAATTAACCATAGCTTTGACCAAGCTATCCAAGTCGTATTTTTGCCCCTGTCTAAAACCCTTTAAAACAGGATAAAGTTTTAATTTTTTTATCGCCTGCCTGGCCCTTCTCGGGCAAACATCATCAGCCTCGGTTTGAATATCTTTTAACAACTCGGTATAAACACCTCCCCAGCCAACCATAATAATGGGTCCGAAAGAACTATCTCGTTTAAAACCCAGGATCATCTCTTGGCCGGAGCTGAGTTTTTGAGCCAGACAATAAGCGTTAGGAAAGTTTTTTTGCAGTTTTTCAAAACTCTCTTTAGCCTGATCAAAATTGTCCAGACCCAGTGCCAAAGCTTTCTTTTCGGTTTTATGAACTATCTGTTCACCTGCCATTTTTAAAACAATCGGAAACTCTAAGTCTCTCAAATCTTCCAACCCCTTTATGAGCTTCGTCTCCAGGGTGGGAATATCATACTTAGCCAAGAGTTTTAAGCTTTCCAAAAAATCATGATGCTTAACAGCTCCTGAAACTCTTTTTTCCGGACCGGAGAAATTGTAAACACGCCAAGACTTGATTCTTTCTTGATAGTCCAGGTATTTGGATAAACAAGTTATGGCTTGATTGGGGTAATCGAATTCCAAAAGACCAACCTGTTTAAAAGACTCCTTGGCCTTTTGGACATAACTTCCTCCCAAGAAACTGCTTATAATCATTTTGTTCGGATCTTGGTCAGCCGCTTTCTTGATCTTTTCAACGGTCAAATCTATTTCAGTCGAACTTTGGGGGGTTAAAAGCAGTAGGATATAGGAGGATTCACCCTTTTCCAGCAAAGCTTGCAAAGCTTTTTCATATCTGATAGCCGGAGCATCTCCCAAGACATCCAAAGGATTTTGATAAGAGGTCAACTCAGGCAGATTTTTTTCTAAATCGGTCTTTAATTCCTTAGGAAAAGTGGGTAGATTAAGGCCTGACCTGGCCAGATCGTCCACTGCTACTACCATAGGGCCGCCGGCATTGGAAAGAAGGTAGATGTTCTTGTCATTAGTCCCACTTTTCTCTATCTTTTTACTCTGCCTGACCTGCAAAAACTTGATCATATAGAAAAGCTCCTCCAGGTTATCTACTATTATGGCTCCACTTCTGGCTAAACCGGTCTCCACGGCCTTCTCCGAGCCTGCCAAACTGCCGGTATGGGACATAGTGGCGACTTGACCGGCCTTGGTCCTTCCTGATTTCAAGATTACGACCGGTTTAACCTGGGCCAACTTAGACACTTCTGCCATGAATTTTTTACCCTGAGATATTTCCTCCAAGTAAGCGGCTACAGCTGTGATCTGCCCCTCAGAACTGAAATAAGAGAAAAAATCGCTCTCCTCCAATACCGCCTTATTGCCCAGGCTGACAAAATAATCAACTCCCAGACCTTCTTTTCGGCTCCAATCTAGGAAAGCGCTGCCTACCGCTCCGGATTGGGACAAAAAAGCCAAACCAGTACCACCTGACTCCTTAGAAGAAAAATCGGCAAAAGTGGCGTTAAGGTCTATCTCGGAATTTATGATCCCCAAACAATTGGGACCCAGAATATTAAGCTTGTGTTCTGCAGCTAGGTCCTGGAGCTCTCTCTCCCTTTTTTTACCAGACGATCCGGCTTCGGAAAAACCGGCGCTTATGATAATAATGTTTGTTATTCCTTTCTGAATACAGGATTTTACAGAGGAAAGAACCAATCGAGCCGGAATGACTATTACAGCCAAGTCCACCGTCTCGTCCTCAATATCGACCACGCTTTGGAAAGTTTTTAGACCGTTTATCCTGGATCGCTCCGGGTTAACCGGGTATATTTTACCTGAAAACCCCTCCTTTTGGATATTATTTAAAATTTGCCAACCCAATTTTTCTTTTTTTCCGGAAGCCCCGATTATGGCCACGGATTCGGGTCGCAACAACTCTTTTAAACCCATAATCATAGATTAAATGAAAAAATTACCACAAAAGATCAATTTGAAAACAGCTCCTTAATTAAAACTGAAAAATGCTGAAAATATATTGACTTTAAGGCTCTAAAGTGAGATGGAACAGATCGAAATACAGTGGCCGCATCTCCAAAACTGCAACCCGAGTCGCTCATTCAGGCTTGGTAACTAATATAACTATACCAACAAAAAACCAAACAAGCAATATCCAATTAAGGTTGATATAAGCTAAAACCAGCCTGGGCCAAGTCAATTCCAGCAAAGCTAAAATCAGCAAAGCAAGGCTAAGAACATAAAAAGATTCTCGTAAAAAAATATATTTGGTCATTCTATTTTAAACTAAGGCTGAAAAAGTTTCTGCCATAAATTTCTTCCTTTTAAATTAACTCTTATCTCTTCCAGTTCAATATACTGACCGGAATCGTCCTCAGCTCTTAGGCCGGGAACAGAAAGCATCAGACCATATTCACCATCTTCCTTGTAAGCGGAGCTAAGATCAAAACGAGCCCGTGCCAATCGGTAATCACCTTTTTTCTCCGGAGGGGTATATTCAGCTAAGATATACTCTATACCCTCTCTTTCAACATCCAGATTGGCGTCCACTCTATTGATCGAAGGGTCAATAAGGGCTTCCTGGCTTAAACTAAAAACTCCATCCGAGGACAGGATAAGTCCGCCCGACTCTGTATCCAAAAAACAGGGATGGCAATCCAGCTTGGTAATAAACCTCTTATAGGCCTGGGTCAGGGGGAGTTCCTCAGAATCTAAAACCAAGGCCTGCCTATAAGCCGGGTTGCTTACTTGAGCGCTCAATTCCCTTCCTGTTACATAAAATTCATGAGATCGCGCTTCTTCTGCCAAACGGACCTGATTGGCAAAAGACAATTTCTGTTGACTGGTGCTTATCTGCCTGGTAATTATATCATCATTGGCTTTAAGCTCGATCTTATACACACCCTCGGGCAGATCTTCAGTCTTTAAACTTACTCTTCGAGGAGGTGTTTTTTCACCAATAGCTTCAACCACTCCGTCATCCGGCAAATATTCGTTATCAATCAATTTTCCCTGAAAAAAAAGATTTATATTTATCGGAGAAGGGCCTTCGTTCTCGTTCTTATCTTGAACCTGAAACTCGAACTCCAGATCCTCCTCCTTAATGTAGGTATAAAACTCATACGAACCCCTAAAGTCAAGATCGATGGTCTGCGAACTTGAAGTTGCTTTATAGTCAGGCAAAATAAACTCCCTGTCCAGATTATAGTTATAAACAGCTATTTCACTGAAATCGGGTAGATTATTCAAAAAGTCATCCTTGGATTGAAAACCCTGTTGCTTCTGCAGTAACAACAGACCGTTTTCTTTTAAAACATGCCAATCCTCAAGCAATTCATCAATAATCCGGTTTTCCAAAGGCTGGGTCTGATAACGCCACCTATCACCATCAATCAGCATTCCCGCTTCCAGTAATGGAAAATCCTCATTTCTATAAAGAATTTCCAATTCCACTGATTGAAAGCTCCTGGGGGTGCGAAGGGAAAAATAGACAGGGTCGCCTATAATCCTCCTCCCTCCGTCCTCTATTCTGGTATCCGGATCCAATTTGCCTATAAAATCATTACCATCCTTCAAATCACTAGAGTAAGTGATCTCTCCTAGAGGAACCACTCCCTGCCACAAAAGAAAAAACACCACTCCGAACAGGCCTGAGCCCAGAATAAGTCTGATTTTAGTTACTGAATTTAACATTTATTCTTAATAATGATAAAATAATTAAAACAGTGCCTTTTCATTATAAAAACTAATTTAAATTAATTCAAATTTTAGGAAATGAAAGAAAGTAGAAAAGACATCTTAGATCCCAAAAATCTGGGTCTGTCCGGAGGAATTATCTGGGGAATGTCCTTGTTCTTGCTGACCTTGATCGCCCTGTCTACGGGTTACGCAACAGACTTTCTGGAGATGATATCCGCCAGCTATCCCGGATATGATATAAGCTGGTTGGGTAGCTTTGTTGGTCTTTTTTGGGGTTTTATCGAAGGTTTCGCCATACTCTATCTCTTAGGCGTGTTCTATAACTGGATCAACCGAAAAAGGAATAGAGACAACAACAAAGACAAAAAGGATCAGGAGAACCAAGAAAAAGATCAAGGCTAGAACCACAGATCCGGTCTCAGGTCTTAAAAAAACATAAAAACCCCGCTTTTTAAAGCGGGGTTTTTAACTAAGAAGCTCCCTAATATTTCACTCTTTTCTTTTTTCCTTTGTAGCCGCTACCGGCGGGAATCAAACATCCGATAATCACATTCTCTTTCAGACCTTCCAAATAATCTATCTTCCCGCTTAAGGAAGCATCCACCAAAACTCTAGCTGTTTCCTGAAAAGAAGCGGCTGACAAGAAACTATCTGTGGTCAAGGAGGCTTTGGTTATTCCAGACAACAACTGACTGGCCTGAGCCTTCTTTTTCACCTTCCTGTTGGCCCTATCTAAAACCGATTGCTCAACTACCTCTCCTGGCAAAAGGTCGGTCTCACCGGGATCGCCCACTAAATACCTGGAAAACATCTGTCTGGCAATGATTTCAACATGCTTATCATTAAGAGGTTGACCTTGAGAAAAATAAACATATTGAATCTCCTTGAGGATATACTTTTGGACCTCCATCTTATCCCTTAATTTATACAACTGATAAAGATCGAAGCTACCTTCAGTCAACTTCTGACCCACTGTTATCTTGTCTCCATCATTGACCAAAATATCGGTTCCCTTCATAACAGTTATCTCCTCCTCTTTCTTGGTCTCGCTCTCCACTTTTACAAACTTTTCTTGAAGTTTCACCACCCCGGCCTTTTTAGCCTTGACCTTGGTCTTTCCCACTGAAAACAACTCCGAACCCTTGACTACCTGATCTCCATCTTTTACCAAGACCTTCACTTTTAACTCGGACTCCTTGGGCTCTCCAGAGCTTTTTAGCTTAACCTTCTCTACTGCGTCAGAGAAAAAATATTTATCCGAATCTTTGCCTTTAAAAGCTATTTTTAGAACTTTGGTCTGAGGATTATCCACCATCACCTCCTTACCCGCTTCATCCTTAATAATCTTCTTGCCGGTTTCTATCTTAACTTTACCCTCAACCTCAGCCAGAATAGCTTTTTTCTTGGGCGGTTTGGCTTCAAAGATCTCTTCTACCCTGGGCAGACCTTGGGTGATATCTTCTTGACCGGCCACACCACCGGTGTGGAAAGTTCTCATGGTAAGCTGGGTTCCAGGCTCCCCAATAGATTGAGCAGCCACAATTCCTACAGCTGTTCCGATTTGAACCGGTTTATTATTCCCCAGATCATAACCATAACACTTGGAACAAACCCCTCTGGAAACCTGACAACTCAAGACAGATCTAATAACAGCCTCATTTATCTCCTCTCCTTGGGATTGCCACTCCTCCATCATCCTTCCTTCAATGACCTCTCCTTTCTTAGCCAAGACCTTGTTCTTACTGTTTTTCAAGTCTTGAGCCAAATATCTTCCGATTATTCTTTTGTAAAAATCATCTCCCACTTCTTCGGTTTCCTGCCTGGTAATGAATATACCCTCGGTATCACCACAATCATCATCACTGACAATGACGTCTTGGGAAACATCGACTAAACGACGAGTCAAGTAACCGGCATTAGCGGTACGAAGAGCGGTATCGGATAAACCTTTCCGAACTCCGTGAGTAGAAATAAAATATTCTAAAACGCCAAAGCCCTCCTTAAAATTTCCCTTAACCGGTAATTCAATAATATCTCCTGCCGGAGAAATCACCAGACCCTTCATTCCCAAAATCTGAGTAAGCTGACCCCAGCTACCTCTGGCACCGGAGTCAATCATGGAATAAACAGGACCCTCATGAGACAATCCCTTTTGGCAAATATCAGTAATTTTTTCTTTGGTATTGCTCCACAATTCAATAATCTTACCTGATCTTTCACTATCGGTTAATAAGCCTTCTTCAAATTGCTCTTCCACCTCTTCTACCTGAAGACTGGTCTCTTTAATCAGTTGATCCTTTTCTTCGAAATATATCATATCCCCGATACCGAAAGACCAGCCACTCCTGGTCATTATTTCAAAGGTTTTATTCTTTAGGTTGTCAATAAACTTAACGGTCTCCTCCTCTTCATAAAGACGTAAGCAATCTCTGATCAATGTTTTTAAACTGCCTTTTTTAACCACTCTATTAATGAACCTCAACTTCTCCGGCAGGATCTCGTTAAAAATGACTCTGCCGATGGTGGTTCTTAAAAGACCTTGATCCGGAATCCTGACCCTTATTAACTCATTAATATTGATATGACCGTCTTCATAGGCCAACCTGGCCTCATAAGAGTCGGAAAAGAATTTTAAATCCTTATCCTCTTTTTTTTCATCTCCTTCCTTAACATTGGTTACATAATAGGCTCCCCAAACCACATCCTGATTGGGAGCCACTATCGGGTCTCCGGTGGCAGGTTTTAAGAGGTTGCGGGAAGAAAGGATTATGTTCTTAGCCTCATCCTTGGCCTCTTTAGTCAAAGGCACATGCACAGCCATTTGGTCTCCATCAAAGTCGGCATTAAAAGCCGGGCAGACCAAGGGATGGATCTGAATGGCCTTACCCTCGATCAAAATCGGTTTAAAGGCTTGAATACCCAATCTATGCAGAGTGGGCGCCCGATTTAAAAGGACGTAGGAATCACTCACTACTTCCTCCAGCATGTCCCAGACCACATCCGCTCCGCTCTCAATAAAACGGGAAGCGCTTTTAACATTATGAACCACTTCGTTTTTGATCAATTTACTGATCACAAAGGGCTTAAAAAGTTCCAAGGCCATAGTTTTAGGCAAACCGCATTGATCCAAGTTCAACTTGGGATTAACCACAATAACGCTTCGACCGGAATAATCGGTCCTCTTCCCTAAAAGGTTTTGCCTAAACCTACCCTGTTTACCCTTTAAAGAGTCGGCCAAAGATTTGAGTTGTCTTTTTTGACCGGTAGAAGCGACCACGGTCTTGCTTTGCCGAGCGGAGTTATCTATTAGGGCATCAACCGCCTCTTGAAGCATTCTTTTTTCGTTTCGACAGATCACCTCCGGAGCGTTGAGTTCGATCAATTGCCTTAAACGATTATTTCTATTAATAACCCTTCTATACAAATCATTCAGATCACTAGCGGCGAAACGACCTCCATCCAGAGCTACCATGGGCCTTAGATCCGGAGGAATAACCGGAACATGGGTCATGATCATCCATTCCGGCTTGATCCCGTGATTGTATAGACTTTTAAAAAGTCGTAATCTCTTTAAGATCTTTTCTCGCTTGGAATCAATGGCGTTTTCCAATTGTTCCTCCAATTTTTTAATATTATCTTTGAGATCGATTTTTTCCAAAATGTCTCGAATAGCTCCTCCCCCGATACCGGCATCAAAGATATGTCCGTATTTTAAACTGAGATTTTGATAAACCTCTTCTGAGATAACCAACATCGGTTTTAATTCCTTTAGTTCTTTCAGGGACTCGTTAAAGTCGGCTTGCAACTCTTCTATTTTTTTAAGCTTAGTATCATTGAGTTCGTCAACTTGCTTCTGAATTTCTGTGGTCTTTGATTTTCCTCCCTCTTCTTCTGCTCCATCTTGAGCCTTGCCACTTTTAACCTTCTTGATCTCATTGTTATATTTTTTGTTTATAGCCTTTTTCTTTTCCTTAAACTCGTTTTTAATCTGCTCTATGGTAGCCTGTCTCAGCTCTTCATCCACCTCGGTTACTATAAAACTGGCAAAATAGATCACTCTCTCCAAGGAATGCATGCCCAGGTCCAGTAATAAACCGAGCTTGGAAGAAAGGCCTCGCAAAAACCAAATATGGGAACATGGAGTCTGTAAAATTATATGGCCCATTCGTTCCCGCCTGACCACACTCCGAGTTACCTCGACACCGCATTTATCGCAGACAATCCCCTTGTAACGAATTTTCTTGTATTTACCGCAATAGCATTGCCAATCCTTGGTGGGTCCAAATATTTTTTCACAAAACAATCCGTCCTTTTCCGGCTTCTGAGTCCTGTAATTTATGGTTTCAGGCTTAGTTATTTCTCCGTAAGACCAAGAAAGGATTTCTTCCGGAGAGGCCAACTTTAACCTAATGGCATCAAAGTCGGTTGTTTTTATTGGATTAATCATAAAAATATATTAAGTTAAAAAATTATACTAATCCTCTTGAGGTGTTAATTCATCCTTCTCGTTTTCCTCCCCCTGCTCCGAAAGCTCCTTCTTATCATCTTTGTCATTGGAGACCGCCTCATCCTCGGTCCCGGGGTTACCTTTTGGATTATCATCTCCGATCTCATCTCTGCCGCCCAAAAGCTCAACACTCATACCCAGACCCTTCAATTCTCTGGTCAAAACGTTAAAGGATTCAGGAACATTCAATTTGGTTATTTCCTCCCCTTTGATAATAGACTCATAAGCACTGCTTCTTCCCGGAACATCATCGGATTTGATGGTCAATATCTCCTGGAGTGTATGGGAAGCTCCATAGCCTTCCAAAGCCCAAACTTCCATCTCTCCGAACCTCTGGCCTCCAAATTGGGCCTTTCCGCCCAAAGGCTGTTGGGTAATTAAGGAATAAGGGCCGATCGACCTCTGATGCATCTTGTCTTCCACCATATGATTCAGTTTCAACATATACTTACAACCAACCACCACCTTGTTATCATACTCTCGTCCTGATTTTCCGTCATACAGCTTCACTTTGCCGTCTTCAGGTAAGCCGGCTCTTTTCAATTCTTCCTTGATCTTTTCTTCCGGAACACCGTTCAGAGCGGGTGTGGCCACCTTGTAACCCAGTTTTTCAGCAGCGAAACCCAAATGAGTTTCCAGGATCTGTCCCAGGTTCATACGAGAAATAACCCCCAGGGGAGACAAAATAAGATCAACCGGTGTTCCATCCTCCAAGTAGGGCATGTCCTCTCGAGGAACCACTTTAGAAATGACTCCCTTGTTACCATGTCTACCGGCCAATTTATCACCCACCTGAATCTTCCTTAAATTAGCTACTGATATTTGTATCGACTTCAAAACACCGGCTGCCAGTTTATCTCCGTTCTCTCTGGAAAATATCTTAATATTGACCACCTTGCCGTGCTCACCATGTTCCAGATACAAAGAAGAATCTCGAACATCTTTGGCCTTTTCTCCAAAAATGGCCCGAAGCAACTTCTCCTCAGCTGAAAGTTCGGTTTCTCCCTTAGGCGTGATCTTACCGACCAAAATATCACCGGAAGAAACTTCAGCCCCGACACGAACTATACCGTCTTCATCTAAGTTTTTTAATTTCTCTTCACTGATATTGGGTATATCATTAGTAATCTCCTCCGGACCCAGCTTGGTGTCCCGAACGTCAACAGTGTAATTTTCTATATGAATGGAAGAGTAAAGATCTTCTTGGACCAATCTATCCGAGATTATAATAGCGTCCTCGTAGTTAAAACCTTCCCAGGACATAAAAGCCACTAAAATATTCTTTCCCAAAGCCAACTCTCCTCCTTGGATGCTAGGGCCATCGGACAAAGGATCTCCTTTCTTGACCTTGTCCCCGACAGATACCACCGGTCGTTGGTTCATGCAGGTGGAGGAATTTGACCTGGCAAATTTACACAAAGAATATACTCTTTCCTTTCCACTCTTGTTTCGAACAGAGACTAAAGAAGAGTCAACCTTAACCACTTCCCCTTCTTCCATAGCTATCACCATATGCCCGGAATCTTGAGCCGCCCTTCTCTCTACCCCAGTACCGACAACTGGTGAATCACTGGTTATCAAAGGAACAGCCTGCCTTTGCATGTTGGTTCCCATTAAAGCCCTCTGTCCGTCATCATGTTCCATAAAAGGAATCAGAGAAGTGGAAATAGAAATGATCTGACTGGCAGCCACTCCGATAAAATCAATATACTGGACATCTATTGTAGTAGGATGACCGAATTTTCTCACTTCATGATTTTCCACCAAAAAATAGCCGGAATTATCCCGGGGAATATTAGAGGAAGAGGTAATATATTTTTCTTCTTCAAAAGCGTCCAACAAAACTATTTCCTGACTCACTCGGGGCTTGATCGGAATCAAGACTTTGCTATCCACTCCGTCCTTGATCTTTTTAATATCTTTTTTAGTTAATTTATTTCCGGCCTTAATAAGGATCTTGCCTGTTTTGTTACTCGGAACGTCCTCATACAAAACATCCTGGTCCAAATCCAAATTTCTAACCTCTTTCACATCCTCTCTCAATATCTCACCCTCAAGCAGGGGATCATCGATTCTAAGATCATGTAAAACCTTTCTGTAGGGGGTCTGAAGAAAACCGTAGCTGTTGATCCTGGCATAACTGGACAGGTGTCCCACTAAACCGATATTAGGACCTTCGGGTGTGGCAATGGGGCAGATTCTGCCGTAATGAGTGGTATGAACGTCCCTGACCTCAAAACCGGCTCTTTCTCTGGTTAAACCTCCCGGGCCCATAGCAGACAACCTTCTTTTGTGCTCCAGTTCAGCCAAGGGATTGGTCTGATCCATAAATTGAGACAATTGAGAGGACATAAAGAACTCTCTAACCACACTGATTACCGGCCTGGCATTAATAAGTTTATTCGGAGTTAAAGATCCGAGTTCGGCT
Source organism: uncultured Gammaproteobacteria bacterium (assembly GCA_964635515.1). Taxonomy (GTDB): domain Bacteria; phylum Patescibacteriota; class Patescibacteriia; order Patescibacteriales; family JAGXOH01; genus CAZNAQ01. Next base: position 35,783 of record CAZWNU010000002.1, on the reverse strand, counting down.
GTACTCATTCTGTCTCTGATGATCCTCTGCATCCTGGCCAAGCCTACCCTGAATCTGTTTTGGACCAACTCACCCACAGCCCGAACTCGACGATTACCCAAATGATCGATATCATCTTCTGGATCGCCGGTAATATTCAAACGGATCACCTCGCCAATAATGGCTAACAGGTCTTCCCTTCTTAAAACTCGGTTCTCTTTAGTGTTTTCAATGTCAAAACCGAATCTTCTATTTAATTTGTACCTTCCCACTCTGCCGAAATCATATCTGTCAAACCTGAAAAACATAGAGTGGATCAATTGCCTGGCATTGTCGGTAGCGGCAAAATCACCCGGCCTGATCTTCCGATAGACCTCCTTCAAACCCTCTTCCTCATTAGTGGCAGCGTCTTTTTTGATGGTGGATTCAATAAAGCCCAATTCTCCTTTGTTCTTGCCCTCCTCACTGACCAGATCCACCTTTTTAAACAGATCGATCAATTCTTTGTCCGAACTATAACCAAAACACCTTAAAAGAGAGGTGATGGCCACTTTTCTCTTTCTGTCTATTCTTACCCAAATAACCTTGTTAACATCAGTTTCTATTTCCAGCCAAGCTCCGCGATTGGGGATTATTTTAGCTCCGTAATATTTTTTACCCTTGATATAGCTGGAGTTAAAAATAACTCCGGCACTTCTGATAAGCTGGGACACTATGGCCCTTTCAATGCCGTTGATGACAAAGGTACCATTGGTGGTCATCAAGGGGAAATCTCCCAAAAATACCTCTTGCTCTGACCGACTCGATTTGTCCCTTTTATTGATCAGCTCCACCTTTACTCTTAAAGGCGCTTCATAGGTAATGTTTTTGTCCCTGCTCTCCTGTTCACTGAACTTGGGCTCATCCAAATAATAATCTTTGAAATAAAGTTCCAGGTCTCGGCCGATAAAATCAGTTATAGGGGAAACTTCATCAAACAACTCTCTTAAACCCTCCTTGATAAACCAATCATAGGAATCCTTTTGAACCTCGATCAAGTCAGGCATGGGAATGTTCTCTCGAGATTCGGTAAAAAATTTTCTAGGAACGATGTTAGAGGTGGAAGTAGCTTTTTTATTCATCATATTTTTAAAACAATTTTAAAAACAAATATTTTAGAACTAATATAAACAATGATCTGATTATAATTCAAAAAACCTCTCTTAAGTTTTTTCGAGTCCAAGAAAAATCTAAACCCGAAAATGATTTAAGTTAAATTTAAAAACAAAAAAATAACAAAAAAATCTCAAGTACTCCTAGACCAGAGCTTGAGCTTTTGGGTAAAGATTATTTCCTTACTTCTTTAATCACTTAGAAAAATTAGTTTTTTAAACCGATCAAGAAAACTCTCTTTTCTTCAGATTGAAATATATCAATAACAAAAATGATTTTTTATATTAACAACAAAAAGAGAATATGTCAACTCTGAAATCAAAAAGATAAAAATATTGCTAATTTTATGATAATCTTAAACCTGAAACTTAAAACCGAAGGACGCAATAAGAGCGGTTAAGATCATTTTCAACACTTTATCCACAACAAAAAAATGGAGATGGTCGGTAGATCTCTCTGAGAAACTGGCTGTTTAAGTAATTCTAGCCATTAAAATTAAATCAAATTTTTTCTAATTCTTCCTTAACCACCTTTCTGTCATCCCAGGGAACCTTTTCTCCTCCTTGGACGCAGATTGCCTGTTCACTTCCTTTGCCGGTAATTAGAACTATATCATTTTTTTTCGCTAATTGCAAAGCCTTCCTAATCCCTTCTCTCCTATCCTCGATTTTAAACAGATCCTTGCCCTCTTTTTTGCCCGAATAATAGGCTCCGGCAGCTACTTGATCGATGATCAGACCAGGGTCTTCATCATAGGGGTCCTCGTTACTGACAATAACAATATCTGCCTTTTCTCCGGCTATTTTGCCCAAGGGTCCGCGTCGAGCGGAGTCCCTACCTCCCCCGGCAGATCCTAGCAAATGGATTATTCTTTTGTGGTCAAGCAATTCCACTGTGGAGTACAGCTTCTCCAAGGCGTTCGGGTCATAAGCATAATCGACTATTACTGTAAAATCCTGACCCTCCTCAATCTTTTCCAATCGTCCGGCCACGCCCTTAAGTTTGCCTAAACCCTGTTTAATGATCTCTGTCTCCAAACCTTGACTGAAGCCAAGACAAATGGCGTTCATGGCATTCAAAACGTTAAATTCTCCCAACATGGGCAGTCGGAATTCTTCTCCCTCGACTGAGAAATCATATCCCTGATCCCGATAAGAAAGAATCCGGTATTCTATTTTCTTGGCCTTAACAACACCATCCCGAGAGGTTTCTTCAGCTTGATCATAATAGACGAATTTTTCCTCCGCCCAAAAATCCAAAAAATAATCGGCTTGTTCATCATCCCCTTTGGCTATAATGGTCTTTTTCACCCGACTCAGATCTATTTTTTTTATCTCAGAAGAGGTTTTCTTAACTTGCCGGTTTTCATCAACATACTTAGTCCGACATTTTTTCAAGTGCTTGAACAACTCCCCCTTAGCGTGTTTGTAGTTCTCAAAACTTCCGTGGGACTCTATATGTTCCGGATACAGACCGGTAAAGATCAAAATGTCGTAATTTATAAAACGATGTCGGAATTGTCTGATCCCTTCCGAGGTGGTCTCTATTATGGCGTACTGACAACCGTTTTGGTGCATCTGCTTCAAGATCTTCTGACTGAAAAATCGACCGGGCATGGTCATCTTTTTGTCGTTTAAAAACTCCTCCCGGCCGTTGTGAAACATGGTGGTAGAGGTATAGCCCACCTTAAATCCGGCTTCTTCCAAAAGTCTGGCTATCATACAAACAGTTGAGGTCTTGCCTGAAGTTCCGGTTACCCCAACAACAATCATTTTTTCTCCGGGTCTCCCGCACAACAAAGCGGCGAGCCAGCTTAGAAAAAAATGGTAGAAAGGCTGAAAAAAACTGAACACTCTACCGGGGATAATCTTTTTTATTTTATTCAATATTTTATCCATAACTATGATCTCCGTCTGATCTTTCTTAGGAACTTGTAGATATTATACCATCTTTGGTTAAAAGGCAAATCAAAGGTCCCGGGCATCTCCAGAATGCTCCCACCAAAACCCAACTTAAAACGGGTCACTCCTGGCCATTTATCTTCGTCAATTCCGTAAAAATCATAATAAAGATAACCCAGGGCCCGACCCTCGGTCATAGCGCTCCATTGCAGGGCATAAGGAGCCATCAAGCTTCTGTATTCATAAGAAGAGGCTCCGTGCATATAGGTAACCACTGGAGAAAAAAAAGAAAAAATACCCATGGCTATGATCCGGCCTTCGTAAACCGCTACCTTCATCTTAATAAGATCCTGATCGGTATCAAGCATTTTTTGATAATATTTTTTAGAGTGGCTCCGAAATCCGTCTCTCTGACCAGTTTGTTCCAACAATTTCCAAACTTGGTCAAAATCACTCCTCTGGCCCGCCCGAACCTCCACTCCTTTTTTGGCTGCCAAGCGAATATTATATCTGGTCTTTTGATGCATTCCTTGAAGCAGACTTGACTCTTCCTGATCCAGATTCAGAATCAAGGTTCGAGAAGGCTGGATATCCACACTTCTCTCCAAAAGAGGGGTGAGATCCGAGGGTGGAAAAAAAGAAGGTTCCAATCTTAAAAATACAGCCCCTTCAGACTCGGCCCGATCCTTGATTCCCTTCATCAACTTCTTCCAGACCTCCTCTCCCAAGCCGGACTCTTCTTTCAAAACCGGCCCTCGAGGACAATAAAGATAGGGCTTTTTTAAAGGGGTGTCTTTTAACAGCAGTCCGGCCACGGCCAAGATCTCTTCCCTCTCTCCCAGTACAGCTAAGGGAAAAACCTTTCGGGACCAATTTTTTTGAAAATCAAGCCACTGACTGGCTTGCAAAAAACTGGAATACTTCTGTTTTGTCAAAAAAGCGTCCCAACTATCTTTATCCCCTATCTCTTTTATTTCCATAAAAAATTAAAAAAATTAAAAAACTCCACTAAGAACCTTTATTCTTTATTCTCCATATTCTTCAAGGCCTCTCTGATCCTCTGGCCACTGTCCCTAATTTCCGGATCCACCCTGGAAAGAGCGTCCCTGGCCTGAGTCAGAGAGTAGCCCAAAGAGATCAGGGCGTCTATTTCATCTTGGGTGATCCTGGCAGAGGATCCCTCCTGACCCCTTCCGGCACCGGCAACTCCGCCCGAAGGAAGGGCCCCGATCCTGTCTCTTAACTCTACCACCACTCTTTCAGCGGTTCTTTTGCCGATTCCGGAGACCTGAGTTAAGAGAGAAGAATCTCCCCTGGCTATATAATCTTTAAACTCTTCTGAATCGGCTACAGAGGTAGCATTTAAGGCCGACTTAGGCCCGATGCCGGAGATGGATAACAGAAGCTCAAACAGATTCAGTTGCTCCTGAGACTGGAAGCCATAAAGATCCAAAGAGTCCTCCCGTACATATTGATGGGTATAAATCTCTGTTTCCTGATCTGATTCAAGTTTAGAAAAAAACTTTTCATTTACAAAAACTTTGTAACCGATATCAGACACCAGTATAACCACAAAACCGGAACCTTTGTAAAATATCTTTCCCTTGAGATAAGTTATCATAAAAAATCCTTAAATCGAGCTAAGTTTTAATAATCCGCCTTAGCACGCTTCCCTCTTCAACAAAATTATCCACTCCCAGAAGAACCCGGATCCGACTTCCCCCTCCATGGGCTTCTATAATTTCTTCTCCGTTCTCAGAATTCCACATCTTTTCTATCTTCACCCTATCCACATTATAAAAGGGTTTCACTATTTCCACAACATCACCGACCCGGATACTGTTGTGGACTTTTACTTTTAACAGATACTTGCCTTTGTTTTCCCGGCTGGACCGAGCTTTTCTGAGCACCTGGCCGCAAAATTCCCATCCGCTCTGACAAGTGGAAGTGTCGGAAGTTTGCTCAGCCACTTCTCCCAGAAGAAAACCGGTGCCATAACCTCGATGGAAAAGCTTTTCCTCTAATTCTTGTTTTAAAAAACTTAATTTATCAGAAACATCCTCCTTCGAACTCTCTATCTCTTCAAGAGCTTGACGATACGCCCCAGTGACCATTGACAGGTAATAGACGCTCTTGTTCCTGCCCTCGATCTTAAAACTATCCACTCCGGCCTTTTTCAGATCCCGCAAATATTCAATTAAACACAAATCCTGAGCATTCAAGATATAGGAGCCTGAACTGTCTTCTTCTATCCTTAAGGATCTTTGTTTTTCTTCATCCCAAAGCTCAGCCTGTTTGACCTGGTAAGGCCAGCGGCAAGGCTGGACGCAATCTCCCAAATTGGCGGAACGATTCAGAAAATATTGAGAAAGAAAACATCTGCCGGAATAAGCCATGCACATAGAACCATGGACAAAATATTCCAATTCCAAGCCTGGCAGCTTCCGCTTGATCTTGCTAATATCGACCAAGTTTATCTCCCGGCCCAAAATGATCCTTTTTACACCATTTTTTTGCCAAAAAGAAGCAGACCGCCAATTCAGACAATTAGCCTGAGTGGATAAATGAATTTCTGCTTGAGGCCAAAGCTCTTGGATCAAAGTTATCACACCGGGATCACTGACTATCAAGGCATCCACCCCTATCTCTCGCAACTTCTTGATATACCCGGGCAGAGAGGAAAAATGACGATTATGAGCAAAGATGTTTACGGTTACATAAACTTTTTTTCCCCTTGTTCGGGCATAACTGACAGCCTGCCTGATCCGGGGAATGTTGAAATCATTAACCCTGACTCGCAGAGAGAAATCAGCCGCCCCCAGGTAAACAGCGTCCGCCCCGAATCTCAGGGCTGCTTTTAACTTCTCCGGGCTTCCGGCCGGAGCTAACAACTCCGGAGTCGATTTTTTTTCCATCATATTTAAAATTGAGATAAAAAAATATAGCTCTGGACAGCTAATGGAGTGATGGCAAACAAAAATGGAGAGCCTTTTTAAAAGCCCTGACAATCAAGGAGGAACTCCCATGATTTTAAGATCCTACAGATCCTCCAGCCACTTAACAACCATCCGAACTCCGGCTCCGCTACCACCGGGAGGATTGTAGCCCCAGGCCTTTTGAACAAAGGCCGGACCGGCTATGTCCAAATGGATCCACTTATCCTTATTCTTGTCTTCAATGAATTCATTTAAGAAAAGTCCGGCGGTTATAGCCCCTCCATAACTACTGGAACCGATGTTACTGACATCAGCCACATCGCTTTTTATCAAAGGCTTCAGATATCTATTAAAAGGCAGGTCAGTGCTCAACTCTCCACTCTCAGAACCGGCCTTGATCAGGGAGTTCTTGAGCTCTTCACTGTTCCCTAAAACACCTATTGTATATTCTCCCAAGGCCACCACCACCGCTCCGGTCAAAGTGGCCATATCTATTATATAATCGGGCTTAAGATCTTGAGCGTAACAAAGGCAGTCAGCTAGAACCAGCCTGCCTTCGGCATCGGTGTTTTTGACCTCAATCGTTTTTCCGTTCCTAGCTGTTAAAACATCATCCGGCTTATAGGCATGCTTACCTACCACGTTTTCCGTAGCCCCGATAATGCCGTGAACCTCCAGATCCAGACCTAAACTGGAAACGGCCTGCATGATTCCTAAAATAGCGCAAGCTCCGCTCTCATCCGCCTTCATGGAGGTCATGGAGGAGCTGGGCTTTAAACTCAGTCCTCCTGAATCATAAGTCAGACCCTTGCCCACCAAAGTGATCTTCTTCTTGGCCTTCGAGGTTTTGTGAACCAGATGAATCAATTGGGGCGGATACGGACTGGCCTTACTGACCGCTAGAAAAGCACCCATCCCTTGATTTTCCAAATACTTTTCTCCCCTTACTGTCACAGACAGATTGTTCTTTTTGGCCAATTCACGAGAGAATTCGGCCAACTTGACCGGTGTTAACTCAGAAGGAGGCATATTGACCAAGTCTCTAGCGTAATTAACCGAATCAGAGATAACTTCCGCCTCCCGTATCTCCTTTTTTAACTTGTCCCTACTAAGGGGTTTTTTGTTTTGGTATTCCTCGGTAGAGATAATTATTTTTTTCAAATATTTTTTTCTTTTTTTGTTCAAATACCGATCAAAAAAATAACTGCCTAAGAAAAAACCTTCAGCCATAGCCTTAAGGTTTCCGCTTTCCACTCCGTAAAGCCCGAGCTTCATGTCCTTAAACTTAAAATCCAATAAAGATTTAATTGCTAAGCCGGCCCCCAGGCGAAGACTCTCTTGGTCTAAGGAATCGATTCCCACATAAAGCTTCTTTCTTCCTTCCACCAATGCGGTTTGATCAACCTCTCCGGTGAAATCTCTCTTTTCAAAATCCTTTTTATTGACCCATCTGTGCTTCAAGTCTTTTTTGACTACAAAAATAAGCTCTAAGTCAGCCTTAATTTCTTGCAATTTTTTATTTTTTAGCTCTACTTTCATAAAAATAAATTTCTTTTAAACATTATAGTGATCACCAAGTCAATTTAAAAACATGGTCATCTTTCCCCCGGTCCGGTGATTTATCAACCTCTCTCACCTTGGCCTTGGCGCTACCGGAGCTGATCTCTAAAAATCTGGAGAACAATCCTTCCAAATACTTAAAGACCACTGGGTGACTGGGGAAATCTCTTAGGCAAAGAAATCCCTCTTTCTTCCTTTTATCAAAAGACAAAAGCTCCGCGCTTCCCCAAGTATAGAACTTATTCCAGTAGCTCAAAGCCTTTTTAATATTATATTTAGTAATGAAAGTATAATTAATAAGGATCCTCAAGGACCTGGAAATGGTAAAAGAATTTCTGCCCATCTCAAAAACCTCCTTATCATCCCAGTCAAAAAATCTCACCATGGCAACCATAAAAACATGGGGAGCGGCTGCCGGGATCCAATCAAAATTATTGAGCTTTTCCGGGTCGGGCAACTCAAAATCAAGTTCTTTTTTTAAAAACCTCAAAAGACTTCTATAACCTTCTTCTCCTTCCTTTTTTTTAAGGTATTCGGTCAAAAAAACCAGATCCGCTCCTCTTTCCTCTCCCTTCATCTTTTTTAACTCCTTTAATTCTTCCAGGTATTGTTCTTTGACACCCTTGCTCATAAGCACCAAAAAGTTTTTTATTAAACAACAACTTTTCTTGAAGTTATTGGGAATTTAGGTGGTGACGTCTTGATTTGATTGCGGTCCATTTAGAATTTTACTCTCACCCCCTCTTCCCCAAAACAAGAAACACCACCTCCGGACGATTGATCGGGGTCTTGGATATTTCAAAGCTCTTAATTGCAAGCCGCAGAATCAAAAACTAAACTTTCATCCCTCTTAAGGCAGCAATCCTCTCATCAACCGGAGGATGGCTCATAAAAGCCTTAGAAAAGAATCCTTTCTTTTTTTGCCTTTCCTTTTTCTTCTCCTTTTTTAAAGGTGTGGAGATATACATGTGGGCGGTGGCCCGATTGGCTGTTTTCAAGTCAGAGTTATCTCCGGAAATCTTTTCCAGGGCGCTAGCCAGGGCCTCTGGATATCTGGTCAAAAGGGCGGCATCAGCATCGGCTTTAAACTCTTGCTTCCTGGAAATGGCGAATTGCATCATGTAAGCGAAAATAGGGGCGACAATAGCCAAAACCACGGCAGCCAACATCAAGGCTATCTTAACCCGGTTATCGTCTCCGCTACCCCCTATGCCCCTAAAAAAGACCCAGTACCAAAACCAATCCGCTAAAAGGACAATAAAGCCGACCAAGACGGTGGTCAGAGTGGCGATTAAAATATCCCTATTTCCTATATGGGAGAGTTCGTGAGCGATCACCGCTTCTATTTCATTTCTGTCCAATTTTTGGATAAGACCCTTGGTCAGGGCCACTACGGCATTATCAGGATTCCTACCGGTGGCAAAAGCGTTGGGTGAGGGGTCATCAATAATATATATCCGGGGAAGAGGTAGGCCGGCTGTGATACAAAGATTTTCCACCAAACGATAAATCTCTTTGTTGTCCTCGAACTTGATCTCCTTCGCTCCGCTCATCCTGAGAACAATCTTGTCACTCCACCAATAACTGGCAAAAGCGGAAAAAACACTGAACGCCACTGCTATATATAATATAGAAGAGGTTCCCAAGGCCAAACTGAATACCCAGCCTACCATAATAACGAAAATCAAAAAACCGGACATTAAAAACCATGTCTTTCTTTTATTGGAATCGGAATGGGTATATAAAGTGTTCATAGATTAAAACTTAACTTCTACGTTTTCTCTTTGGCTCTCATCTTCCAGTTCAAAAAATTCCTTTTTACCGAAACTAAACATTCCAGCCAGGATATTGACCGGGAAAGACTGAATTTTAGTATTGTAATGCATAACGTTGTTATTGTAGAAACGACGGGCGGCCTGGATCTTGTTCTCGGTGTCTGTAAGCTCCCTTTGTAATTCCTTAAAATTCTCACTCGCCTTTAGGTCCGGGTAGTTTTCCGAAACAGCGAATAAAGATTTTAGGGTACTGGAAAGCGCGTTCTCGGCCTGGGCTTGGCTTTGGGTATCACCCCCTTCAGTCCTGGCCTGCATGGCCTGAGTTCTGGCATTGGTAACATTTTCCAGAGTCTCCCTTTCATGTTTGGCATAACCCTTAACTGTGTTGATCAAGTTCGGAATCAGGTCATGTCTTCTTTTTAACTGGACATCAATATCACTCCAAGCTTCCTGAACTCGGTTTCTTAGTCTAATAAGGCTATTGTAGGTAAATATTGCCACTAATAAAACAAGAGCAATAATACCTAAAATGATCCATGTAGTGGTGGTCATAAACTTTATCTTATTTATTATTTAATTAATGTTCCCATTATTACCTGCTATATTAACAGATAGAAGCAAAAAAATCAATCTCTGCGCAACCCGACTTTAAGCTCCTTTCCCCTAGCTTCAGGTTTGTAATAACCGGCCATTAAGGCTAGGGTAGAGAGAATTTGTTCACCCCTTTCCGGTAAAGAAAGCAGGTCAGCCGGCCACTTGTCCGGAATATAGCAATTAAACTCCCACTCTTTCTTCTCTTGGTCCAAATTAAGGCCTCGGGCTAAAATCAAAGGGCCGGTCATATCCTTTAATTGAACCAAAACATCACCGGAGCGTTTTAACTTCATCAGACTCTCCCCTTCCCGCTCATCTCTGGACACCACAACCAAGACCCAGTTCTGGTCAGCTTGATTAGCCCAAAAAACCCGGCCCTGTTTGAGTAACTCCACATCCGCGGGCTTAAAGACAGCCCATTTGTCCATCATATCTTTTAATCTCTGGCTAAAGCCGGGATCGGTCAAAAGACAACCCCCGGAAGGACTGGGGTAATCTTTGATTCCGTGCTCAGAGGCCAGTTTCATTTGCCTTTCCCTGCTCCTTCCCTTTATGTCAAGCAATTTCTCCCGATCCACAAGACCTTGCTTCTCGATTTCAGTCACAGGCAACAACTTGGCGGACAGAGGCCTTAAAACCTCACTCCCGGCCAACTCTTCTACTTTTTTTAAGGCATTCTTGGTTTGGGAGAAGGGTCTTTGCCCCAAAACCTCGCCAGTAGCTATGAAACAATCTTTTGGACTGCCAGAAAGAAGTTCCTGCTTGGCTTTTCTGATCATAAAACCGTGACAATCAAGACAGGGATTAAGGTTTTTACCACGACCATGATCGGGTTTTTTGATCATTTCTAAAAGCTCTTCACTTATATCCAAAATCTTCAGCTCCAGCCCTAAATGCCGAGCCGACCGCTCCGCAACCCGGGAATCGAAAAAATTACTGACAAAGTTGACTCCCACCACCTCAATGTCTTGTTCCTGTAAAATCTTTACAGCCAACATCGAGTCCAAACCGCCGGAGAAAAGGACAAGCGCTTTTATTTTTTCTCGGGACATAGGAAAAATAGATTGAATTAATTAAAGGGTCGAGTTTTTTTCTCGACCCAGGTGCTCAACAGATCAAGCCTTTAAGGAAATAATATTTTGTTTTTCGATAAGGGTTTTTCCAGGGGGTGGGCAAGATCCAGAAACTCTTGAACAAGTTTTCGCCTGCCCCTCCTCGGCAAGGGCGCAAAAATTATCTGTAACAACATTTCACAAGGCCAACCCCGACAAAAATCTCTTTTCAAGTGATAAAGGTACATGATTCTGTCTTCCATCTCCTCCTCCTCTTTTTTTCTTTTTTATATCCAATCCACCTCTTCTGAGATGAAATGTTTTTGGTATCAATAGAATTATTTTTTAAGAAAAATTTTAACCCGACCCTTGTCCAGCTTGAACTCCTTGTGGGAATCAGGCTCTTTCATCTCTCCTTGATAAAATTCTTGACTTAGGGTCTCTCTTTTTATATCCTCGGCAAAACCAAGCAAGGCCTGAATGATCAACTCTTCCTCGCTCTGCCAAGAAACCGAAACTCGGTCGGAAAGAGTTAGGCCTAAATTCTTCCGCATATTATTGATCAATCTTACTAACTCTCTTTTTATCCCCTCTTGGATCAATTCCGGAGTTAACTCGGTATCGAGCTCTACCTCAAGTTCCAAGTCCTGGTCAATTTTAAGATATTTCACATTGACCTCCTCTTTGATCAAGTCAAAATAGTCCTCACCCAACATCACACTGGGACCGGATACATTCAGCTTTGGCAGAGGTTGTCTGACCTTGATTCCAGCCTGATCTCTTTTGGCTAGGCTCAACTCCACTATTTCTCTGACTTTACTCATCTTTTCCAAGACCTCGGAGTCAACATCCTTTTTTGAGGGCCAATCTTCCAAGTGAACACTTCTGTCCTCCCGGCCAAAATCAAAACCACTGACTTTCTGCCACAATCTTTCTGCTAAAAAGGGCATAAAAGGCGCCATGATACGAGACAATTCCAAAAGAGTATATTTAGTGGTCTGGAGAGCTTCCATCTTATCAACTCTTCCCCCGGCCTTAAACCTATCTCGGCTACGTCTTAAATACCAAGTGGACAGATCGTCAATAAAGACCCCTATAGGGCGCACCGCCTTGGGGAGCAGATACTTCTCCATATTGAGACTGACCTCCTCTGTTAATTGATTTAAACGCGACACTATCCATTTATCTAAAATATGGTCCTCCCCGGGCTTGGCCTCGATTTTTTCCTCGGTCCGGGCGAAAAGATCATAAAACTTATAGACATTCCACAAAGTCATGTTGACTTTTCTCAAAACCTCCTTTACTCCGTCCTCGGAAAAATTTAAATTCTCCCCCATGACCACAGAAGAAGAAAGAAGATAATATCTGGTGGCATCTACAGAATAAAGATCGAAAATTTTATCCGGAGCCGGAAAGTTTTTCTTGGATTTGCTCATTTTCTGGCCATCTTCGGCTAAAACAATCCCGTTGACAACAACATTATCAAAAGCACCCCTGCCATAAAGGGCGGTGGAGATGACCATTAAGGTGTAAAACCAGCCCCTGGTCTGGTCCATGCCTTCCGCCACAAAATTGGCAGGAAAATTTCTTTCAAATTTTTTTTCATTTTCAAAAGGATAATGATATTGAGCATAGGGCATGGAACCCGATTCATACCAACAATCCAAAACCTCGCTGATCCTGTGCATTGACCCCTCTCCGCAAGTACAGTCAAAACTGATATCATCCACAATATGTTTGTGCAGATCTTGAATTTTTTGTCCGCTGAGCTCTTCCAGTTCCTTCTTGGAACCGATTATTTTTCTTTGGGTACAGGTCGAACACTCCCAGACAGGTAAAGGGGTGCCCCAGTACCTATCTCGACTGATGGCCCAGTCTCTGGCCTGTTCCAACCATTTACCGAAACGACCTTCCTTTAAATGAGAAGGGACCCAGTTGACATAACGATTGTTCTGAATAAGAGCTTCTCTGAATTTACTTACCTGGATAAACCAGGAATCACTGGCATAGTTAAGCAAGGGGGTGTCGCAACGCCAACAGTGAGGATAAGAATGCTCATATTTCTCTTTGAAAAAAAGCAAGTTATGCTTGGCTAAATACTTGATTATCAAAACATCACTGGCTTGGTGATCCTTTTTGGGCTTAGCCTCAAGCCCGGCCAAAAACTCCACTTCAGGTTTGAACTTACCCTCCTTGTCTATATGTTGGACAAAGGGTAGGTTGTACTCATGGCTCAAGTCCAGATCATCTTCTCCAAAAGCGGGGGCGATATGGACTATGCCACTCCCTTCCTGGGTGGTTACAAAATCACCCACATAAACCTGCCAGCCGTTTTCTCTGTAAAGTAAGTTTTTATCCAAGGAATAATAATTGAACAAGGGTTTGTATTTTTCTCCGACCAGATCTCTGCCTTGAAAACTTTTTTCCTTTTTGATCTCACCTCCGGTAACCCTCTCTTTTAAACTGTCAAAATAATCTTGAGAGACAATATATCGACCGTCTGGAAAAACAGAGTCGCCCTGCAAACTGAATTTAACATAATTTATGTTCCTTCCTACAGCCAAAGCTACATTGCCCACCAGGGTCCAAGGAGTGGTGGTCCAGGCCAGGAAATAGACACCTGGTTCGGATTCCAGTTCGAATTTGGCAGTAACAGCCAAATCTTTAATATCCAGGTAACCCAAACCCACCTCAAAATTGGAAAGAGTAGTACCGCACCTAGGGCACATGTGCATGGATTTGTAACCTTTGTAAATCAAGTTTTTTTCGGACAATCTATGAAATATCCACCACAAAGACTCCATATAGTCAACATCCATAGTCCGATATCCGTTTTCCATGTCCACCCAACGAGCTATACGCCGGATACTTTTTTCCCACTCCTCTGAGTAGCGCAAAACCATGCCTCGACAATATTCATTGAACTTGTCCACTCCGTAGTCTTCAATATCAGATTTGTCCTTCAGGTTGAGTTCTTCTTCAGCCAAATTCTCCAAAGGCAAACCATGACAATCCCAACCCCATCTTCTGTCTACATGATAACCCTTCATGGTCCAATACCTGGGCACGACATCCTTGATAATATTAGCCACCAAATGACCATAGTGGGGCAATCCGGTGGCAAACGGAGGTCCGTCATAGAAAACAAAATCTCCCTGGGGATCTTTTTTCTTTAAAGATCTTTGAAATGTCTGAGATTTGTCCCAAAATTGCAAAATTTCTTCTTCCATTTCGGAAAAAGAACTTTTTTGTTTTTCTTTGACCTGTTTATCCATATTGCTCCGTCAATATTTAAGTATCTTGAGAGTGTTTTAAGATTATCGAGTTAACCAAACTATATCAATAGTAACCATATTAAGCTTAATTGTCAAAATAGTATTCTAGAATATCCCGGGTTATGGGCACGGCGACATCCGAACCCTCACCCCCTCTCTCCACTAAAACGGTAATAACTATCTCGGGATCGTCATAAGGAGCGAAGCTGGCGAACCAAGCGTGATTCTCCTTCTCTGAAGACCATTGAGCCGTACCGGTCTTACCGGCCACAGCCACATCAAGATTAGACAAACTTCTGGCGCTACCCCTGGTTACGGTTTCTCTCATACCTTCCCGGACAACCCGCAAAACATAATCATCTATAAAATCTTGGTTGATCACTTCCGGCTCGACAAAGTTCACAAGCTCCCCTTCGTGATCAAGGATCTCTTTAAGTAAGTAAGGGCGATACAAGGTGCCTTGATTGGCAAAAACCGAAGTAAAATTAGCTACTTGCAAAGGAGTGGTCAGTAAAAACCCCTGTCCGATGGAGAGATGGTAGGTATCTCCAATGTACCAAGGTTCTCCCAGCTGCTCCTCCTTCCATTCTCTGGAGGGTAAGAACCCGGGAGACTCTCCCGGAAGATCCAGGCCGCTCTTGTCTCCCAAGCCAAACATTCGATCATAATTTATTATTTTTTCCAAACCCAAACCGGAAAAATCCCTGTAACCACCTCCGACATAGTAAAAAAAAGTGTTGACTGACTGGGCAATAGCTTTGCGGACATTGGTGATGCCATGACCGCCGCTTCTCCAGTCGGGAAAGAACCAAGGACCAACATTTATACCGCCGGTACTGTTTACAGTAGTGCTCTCAGTGACTACGCCCTCTTCCAAGGCAGCCGCCGCTATCACCGGCTTAATAGTAGAGCCGGCCGGATACTCACCAGAGATAGCCCGATTATAGAGTGAATAGTCCTCTTCCTCGGTCATCCTCTGATACTCTTCGGAACTAAAACCCCTGGCAAAAAGATTATTATCAAAGCCCGGCAAGCTGACCAAGCTCAAAATCTCACCGTTATTGGGGTCCATGATGACCGCTGCGGCCTTGTCTTCATTCAAATTATCCAAGTACTCTTTTAAGATCATTTCTGTTTTGGCCTGTAGGTCATAATCCAGGGAAAGGACCAAGCTGTTTCCTTTAACCGGATCTTCCTCACTAATAACCCTTATCTCCCGACCTAAGGCGTCTACCTCGACTTGCTTTCTCCCCTTCTCACCTTTTAACTGCCCCTCCCAAACAAACTCTATCCCGGATTTACCGATATAATCGATGGGTGAATACCCGGGGTTGCGATCCAATTCCTCCCGGCTGATCTTGCCAGTATAGCCCAAAATATGAGAGAGGGATCTTAGTTGAAAAACATCCTCCCCGTCATAAATGGTTTCCTCAAGCTCCGCTTCAGGAGTATCGGTTTCGGGCATGAATTGAGAAATCTTTACTTGATTCGGATACTCGCGACGAGTCTTATTGGACAAAACTATGCCGGGCATTTCTTGGGTGATCAAATAGAGCGATATTGCCTTTTCATATTCAATATTATCCTGAATAAATATCGGCTCATAGGCTGACACAGGAGATTCTTGGGCCTGCTCGATCCGACCCTCCAAAATTTCTCTGTCTACTCCCCCCTCTGAATCATCCTGATTTAAAATTCCTATAACATTGTCAAGAATTTCTCTTCTCTGCGAATCCTCCTGAGGTAAATCGCCCGGAATTAAATAGAGCATGAAGTTGGCCGTATTTTGAACCAAAACATTTTGATTGCGATCATAAACGATACCGCGACTGGGTTCAACCGAAACCACTCGGATCCTGTTTCCCTGAGCCATGGCACCGTAGTGATCCCCCTTTATGACCTGTAGCCAAAGAGCTCGACCCAAAAGAAGTAAAATCATAACCAACAGGAAGAAGCTTAATTTTCTCAGATAAGAGAAATCAAAGCTTATTCCCATACTATCCTTCCCTCCTTGACCCTCAAGATAACTATCCTCAGTCCACTCTTGCTTGTAGTAAGTGTTTTCTAGTTTGTTTAACTTGGGTTTTTCAGCTTTCAAGGAAAAAGGATCTTGATTTTTCTTGTCTCCGATCTTTCTCATCTTAAATATATTATAGCAAAATTAATGTTTTAAAAACACGGCATTAAGGCGATTACTGATAAAATGGGAGGCGTAAAAGAAGAAGAAGACCACTATCAAGCTAAAAATCCCTCCCCTGAGAAGGGCCGACCAAAAATCTTGACTCAGCAAGAAAAAAGGAAGATCACCAACATACCAATTGATTATATAAACCCCGGAATAGAAGAGCAGATTAAAACTTAGGTTTATGATCAAGATCAAGGCCCAGAAAGAATAAAGAGACCGGTCGGTAAAAAAATTTTTTAACAGAAAGTCGGCCAGAAGAAGAGTTAGAACAAAGATCAATAAAAAAAGACCAAAGGGGAAAAAGCTGTAAATATCGTAAATAAAACCGCAAACACCCGCCCAGATCAGGGCCTTGTCCAGACCGGACAAGGATAGAACAAACAGCAGAAAGATCAAGACCAAGCTAAAATATCCCAACCACTCCTGCCAGGACTGAAGGAGGGATATCTGAAACAAGCTCACACTGATCGCTAAAATAGAATGAATAATTATTCTCAGATACATAAAGATAGAAATTTAAGGGAGCAAAATGGAGACCAGGCTAAGATCGTCAAAATCCACCAAGGGCTCAATCACCGCCCTTTGCCACACCTCATCACGGCTACTGTCCACTTCTGTCACTCGACCCAAAACCCTACCTCGGGGTATATTCCTCTCCAATCCGGAAGTCACCACCAAATCCCCTTCTCTAATTTCCTCGTCCTGGGGTATAAACTCCATATTCATGGTCAATCCCAACTCTCCGGTGACCACACCAGAGGTTCTTTCTTGATTTTGAAGAGTGGAAGCTATCTGACAATCACTGCTGGTAATCAAAATGATTTCCGAGGACTCCGGACGCACCTCTCCCAGCTTGCCCACCACCAATCCTTGAGAGTCAACGACCAAAAGACCTTTTTCCAAACCTGCTTTACTCCCTCGATCAATTACAATATTGGACCTTCTTTCTTGAGGATTGACCGCGATCTCTCGAGAAAGTAAATTGGCCAAAATATAATCGTATTCCGCCTCCTCTAAAAAATTTAAATACGAACGCAAAGCTCTGTTCTCTTCTTCCAGAACCTGTTTCTCAGCTTTGTCTATGGTCAGCCGGTTCACCTCGGCCTCGAGCTCCCGGATCTTCTCCGCCTGATCCCAGGCCCCCACTTGCCTATTGTAAGAGGTTTTAACCAAGGAACCGAGTCCATATAATCTCTCAGCCACCGGTTGGGTCAAGCTTAGAAACGCG
Source organism: uncultured Gammaproteobacteria bacterium (assembly GCA_964635515.1). GTDB lineage: Bacteria > Patescibacteriota > Patescibacteriia > Patescibacteriales > JAGXOH01 > CAZNAQ01. The sequence continues at coordinate 18,146 of CAZWNU010000002.1, read as the reverse complement.
TTCTCAACCGGCCTTAAGATCTTTGTATAATGAAGAAAAATTAAAGCAAAAACTATAATCAAAATTATTAAAATTTTCTTGGATTTGATCTTGTACATTGTAAAAATAAGTTTAGAGCTATAACTCCTCTCCCTCTCCCGGGGCCAAAATCTTTTCCAAAAGCTCGAAATCATTTAGGAGCACTCCGGTTCCTCTGACTACTGCGGTCAAGGGATCATCCACTATCCGCACTGATATCTTGGTAGCTTCAGCCAATTCCTTGTCTAAACCCCTTATCAAAGCTCCGCCTCCGCTTAAATAGATGCCTTGTTCGTAGATATCAGCCACTAGTTCCGGAGGAGTTTTTTCCAAAGTTGTTTTAACGTTATCTATGATCAGATTGATCGATTTCCGCAAAGCTTCTCTGATTTGGGCATCAGTGACAGTGACCGCTCGAGGGAGTCCGTTCAAGAGATCCCTGCCCCTTACTTCCATCTCCAAGACATCTTTCAGAGGAGTGGCTGACCCGACTTTTATCTTTATATCCTGGGCCATCTGGGTTCCGATCAATATGTTGAATTCTTCTCTCATATACTCGATAATGTTGTTATCAAAAACATCACCGGCCAAACGGAGCGATTTAGAAGTAACCACTCCACTTAAGGAGATAACCGCTATTTCTGAAGTTCCTCCTCCTATATCCACTATCATACTGGCCATAGCCTCAGAAACCGGCAAACGAGCACCGATGGCAGCGGCCATGGACTGTTCTATTAAATGGACCTTTCTGGCACCGGCGGATTTGGCTGAATCCTCTACCGCCTTTTTTTCCACCTCAGTAATATCCAAGGGTATTCCAATGATCATTTTAGGCCTCGGAGTGATAGTGAAACTATCGCTGTGAACTTTGTTTATAAAATGCTTGATCATCTTTTCGGTTACTTCAAAATCAAAAATAACTCCATCCACCAAGGGGTTGATAGAACGAACATGACCGGGGGTCTTTCCCACCATTTTTTCAGCATCCTCACCCACCGCCAAAATCTCCTCGGTTCTGGCATTGACCACCACTATACTGGGCTCATTGATAATGATACCCTTCTCTTCGGTATAGACCAAAGTATTTTTAGTTCCCAGGTCTATGGCCAGGTCCTTACTGAATTTTCCAAACAATCTGCTAAACATATTCCACAAATTAAAATAAAAAAATTGAACAATCTAGACACCCAACTTCTCATAGATCTCGCTTAAACCCACAAGTTTCGGGCTTTGACTCTTCCTTTCCTTCCACTCCACGCAATCATCAGCCAAGGTCTTTTGGCTGATGACCAATCTCAGGGGGCAGCCTATCAGATCGGCATCAGCAAACTTTTCTCCGGCGCTTACCTCATCTCGATCATCATACAAGACTTCGCAACCCCTTTTCTGAAGCTCTTGATAAAGCTCGTCGGCTTTTCGATTCTCCTTCAAAGAAATCAAATGGACCCTGAAGGGAGCTGCTGCCTCAGGCCAACTCAAACCGGAGTCATCCGAAAACTTCTCTGCCAACACTCCCATAAGCCTGCTGGGGCCCAGGCCGTAGCAGCCCATATAGACCGGTTTCTTGTTACCTTCGGCATCGGTATAATAATAATCAAAGTCTTGGGAATATTTGGTGTCCAGTATAAAGATATTCGCCACCTCGCTGGCCTTAAAACTCTCGTATTTCTCTCCTGTTTCCGGATACAGATCACCCGGCTTAGCTGTTTTAATATCGAAAAACTCCTGCAAATTCGGAATATCCCGGCTAAAATTGACATTCAGAAGATGATAATCCGTTTCATTGGCTCCCATTGCCATGTTCTTCCCGTCCTTAAGAGAATCATCACAAATTATCTTTACCTCCTGACCAAGACCGATCAGACCGGAATAACCGAGTTCGGCACCGGTGATCTCCTTGATCTTTTCTTCAGAGGCCAGATCAAAGACTTGTCCGGCCAAGACATCTTTCAATTTCAAATCGCAAACATCATAATCTCCTCGCAAGGCCACCGCCACCACCCCGCCGTCTTCTGTTTCATAAAGCAGGGTTTTAACGGTTCGGCTAGGATCCAGGCTCAGAAAATCACATAATTTATCAATAGTAACGATGTCCGGGGTCTTTACCTTCTCTAAAGCTTTTTCTTCTTCATCGTCCTCCGATCTAGGTGCCAAACTGGGAGCTACCTCCTGGTTAAAAGTGATCCGGGCGGAAGGAGCGTGAAAACAAAGGTCTTCACCAGTAGGGCATTTGGTTTGAAACTCATGAGAATATTCGTCAGTGAAATCTCCGCCACTGGCCAGGGTAACATAGGTGTCTTCAAGTACGCCCAATCTTTCAAATACCCTTAGATAGGCTTTTTTTACCTCTTCATAATATTGTTTCAAATCTTCTTGCGTAGTGTGAAAACTGTAGAGGTCCTTCATCAAAAACTCCCTTCCCCTCAAGAGCCCTGACTTGGGTCGAGCCTCGTTTCTGAACTTGTTTTGAATTTGATAAACCGCTACTGGTAAGTCCTTGTAGCTGATAGTATGCTTTTGAACCAAAGGGGTGACCACTTCCTCATGAGTGGAGCAGATCACATAAGATGAATCATTTAGCTGTTTGGAGAGTTTGTTAGCCGCCCGGGCCTGAAAGAGGTTGTCCACCTTTTCCAGACGCCCGGTAGTCTCCCAGAACTCCCGGGGTGACAAACTAGGCATAAAAATTTCCTGACCCCCGATTCCATCCATCTCCTCCCGAATTATGTTTTTCAACTTCTTCATCACCCTCCAGCCCAGGGGTAAAAAACTATAGACACCGGCCATGGTCTTGTCAATAAAACCGGCCTGGATCAAAAGTCTGGAGTTCAAACTCTCCTCTCTACTGGGAGCTTGTTTGATAGTCTTGGTCAAAAGTTGAGAGATTTTCATAAAAACAAACTAAAGAAATAATTAATGTGCAAATTTTTTGTACAATTAGCAAAAAATTCGTTTCAAAACTAATTACTATTCTAATTTAAATCCAAAGAATTGTCAAAAATGGTAAAATCCCTCCTTTGTCACTTAAGGAGGGAGGAATGATTGCCCTTTATACAAAAAACACCACTTACTGAGCCCTCTTCTCCCAGAAAACCAAAAGAGGAGAGGCCAGAAAGATCGAACTATAGGTTCCGATTAAAACTCCCAATAACAGGGCTAAGGAAAAACCAAAGATGGAACTACCACCAAAGATCAATAAACTTAGCAATACTAAAGAAGTGGTGACTGAGGTGTTTATGGAACGTGTAATATTTTGATTCACACTGGTATTTATGGTTCCGGCAAAATCTTCTTCGCTTTCAGGCAAATTCTCTCTAACTCGGTCAAAGACCACAATAGTGTCATTAACACTATAGCCTAACACGGTCAGAATGGCGGCTATAAAAGCTCCGGTTAACTCTAGATTATAAAAATGACCCAGGAAGGCGAAAACACCCAAAACTATCAAGCAATCATGAACCAGGGTGATCACGGCTGTAATTCCGTATTTCCAAGAAGAAATGGGCTTAGAAACCTTACGAAAAGCCCAGGCGATATAGGCAATTATAGCTAAAATGACCAGGATCACGGCATAAGTGGACTGTTTTCTCAAGGTATCCCCTATAGACGGACCTACAGCATTATACTGCAACTCCTCCACCGCACCGTATTGCTCTTCATCCAACTCCTGTAGTCTGGACATAACCTTCTGATGAGTCTCTTCATCGATTTCTTTGAACTGAATGATCATTTCCCTATCAGAGGCCGGTTGAACCACTAAACTGTCCAGCTCCAATTCAGCCAGATGATCAGTGACCGACTCGGCTGACGGAGAATCTTTGCCAAATCGAACCTCAAGAGAGCTGCCTCCGACAAAATCAATCCCAAAATTAAGGCCAAAAATTACTAAAAAAATTAAAGACAAGGTAACCAAGATTCCGGAAATTGTAAACCAAATTTTTCTTTTAGGTATAATACTGTACATAATATTTTATTATTTTAATCCGATTATTTTTTTATTCAACCAAGACCCGGGAGCAAGCATTATAAAAGTTTTGGTGACCACCATAGCGGCAAAAAGAGAAACCAAAACACCTATTCCCAAAGTGATGGCAAAACCTCTGACCAGGGAAGTGGTAAACTCCATTAAAATAAAGCAAGTGATCAGGGTGGAGAAGTTTCCGTCTCGAATGGACAACCAGGCTCTTCGGAAAGCCTCGGACAAAGCCTCTCCAGACTCCTTGCCTGATCTCAGCTCCTCTTTTAACCTCTCCCAGATCAAAACATTAGCATCAACTGCCATTCCAATAGACAAAATAAAGCCAGCCAATCCGGCCAAGGTCAAAGTAATGGATAAAAGTTTGAAGACCGCTAAGACCAAAATGCCGTAAACCAAGAGGGACAAAACAGAAACCAAGCCGGGTCCTCGATAAATAAGTATCATGAAAACAGCCACCAGGATCAAGCCCATGATTCCGGCGCTCAAACTATTATCAATGGATTCTTGCCCCAGGCTGGGACCGATGGTTCTTTGGCTGATCAGCTCAATCGGAACAGGCAAAGCTCCTTCATTAAGGCTTCTCACCATGTTTTGGGCCTCATCAACAGAAAAATCACCTGTAATAACCGCTTCTCCTCCGGATATCCTTTCATTGACATTGGGAGCGCTTACCACCTCTCCGTCCAAAAATATACCTACAACATTGCCGATATTCTCTTCTGTGATTTTGGCAAAAAGATCGGCTCCTTCACTATCAAACCGCAGGCCTACCTGAGGTTGTCCGGTTTGTGACCATTGGACAGAAGCGCTGTCCAAATGCTTCCCGGAAAGCTCGGTCACTCGCCACTCAGGTTCAGCCGCTACAGCAGGATCCAAGCCCCTAGTCTGAATTAAAATATCTTGAATTTGATATTCCCAAGACTGCCTTTCATCTACTTTATGGATCAAATGAAAACCAAACTGAGTCTCAACCACATAAGAAATAGTTCCTACCTCTTGTTCAAATGCGGCTTCTTCGAACGGCTCTACCATCTCTCCTCGGCCAAACCAGCCCAAGCTACCCTCCCTCTGAGCCGCTCCGGGCTCAGTGGAATACTCTTCCACCAAGGAGGAAAAATTCTCAGGGCTAGCCTCTTCACCTATCTCCTTTATCTTTTCATAAGCTTGTTCCCGACTAAGTTCATTATCACAATCAGGAGTCTCCTGGTGGCAGAGAAGAAGATGGCTGGCCTTTACCTCTCTGGCCTCTTCTCCGGTAAACTCGTTTATCTGAGCTCTTTGATCAAGTAATTTAACTATATGAAAGCCTTGGGAGGTCTCTACCAACTCGGAGTAAATCTCTCCTACTGACAGGTCTTGCATTGCAGCTGCTAGTTCCGACTCTGTTGTAGCACTGACCCATCTGGGTTCAATGCTTTCGGACTCATCATGGTCCTGAATCAAGTCCTCAAATCCCTCTTCTTCGGACAAGGCCCGCGCTAAAAGTTCTTGGGCTCTTTCTTCGGCCTGAATATTAAACTCCTCTATCTCTTCTTCCTCCTCAGTCGTAGGCTCTGCTGCCTCATCAACCATCTCCTTGAATTGCAAAAGCGGAGTGCGCCCGATTTGCTCGATTGCCTCACTGACATCTTTAATACCAGCTAAGTCGGCTGAGATACGATAATTTCCGTCTTCGGTCTGAACTGTTCTGATAGAAGGTTCACTGACACCGAAAACATCCACCCGGCGCTCAATCACATCCCGAACCCCCCTGATAGCCGCCTCCTCTTGCTCCGGCGGAATATCGCTCATATCCGCTTTATAGACCAAATGAGTTCCTCCTTGTAAATCCAAGCCCAGGCTAAAAGGAATGGTTTGGGTTTTGGGCAAAACTATGGAATCACCGGTTCTTTCAGCCAACCAATCAACTCCTTGATTGTAATAACCTCCTCCGACAACAAATAGACCACCTAAAACCAAAACAGCTATTAAAAACAAGAATTGTCTTAGTCTTCCTCGGGGGGTTTCCGGTTTAAGGATCTTTTGTAAAATATTTCTCTCCTCCTGTTGTTGAGTTTCCATAAAATAAAAAAATTACAACTAAATTATTAATTTTTTCTCAATTAAAATTAAATTAACACAAGAACAGAGAAAAATCAACATCCCCCCAACTCAGGCGAAAGGGAAAGAAAAAAAGAATCACGTCGAACAAATTAAAATTTATTTTTAGCAGTAAGTCCGGTCAAATATACTTAATTAGACAAATTCTTAATAAATGATAGAATGGACAATATGGAAAAAGAATCTCTACAAGAAACAGCCCAGAGGCTGAAAAATTTTCAAGGAAATGTAAAAGGAGATATATTTGTTTCCCATAAGAACTATATAAAAGAAAAAGAGGGAGAAAAAGGGGTGGAAAAAGTGGAAAAAAAGATGAAAGAACTGGGAGTGGAAATAGACTTTGAGGAGATAATAAACTCCCTGGATTGGGTAAACGAAGGGAAGGCCTCTTTGGTACCGGTGGTAGCCAAAGAAATTTTTGGCTGGACAGATGAAGATATCTTCGACATGGGAAGAAGGTCCACCAGAAACTCCTTTATTATGAAAATTCTTTTGAAATATTTGGTATCAGTCGAAACCATGTTTAAAAATGTAGGAAATTATTGGGATAAACACCTCGATTTTGGATCTTTGGAGGCGGTAAAATTTGATAAAAAAAAGCAGGAAATAATATTAAGGGAGAAGGGTTACAAAACCCACCCCCTAATTTGTATCTATCATGCCGGGTTTTTCAAGGGAATGATGGAATTTGTCCTAAAAGACAAAAAAGTAACTGTGGAAGAGACAGCCTGTGTTTTTGAAGGAGCAGACTACAATGAGTATCTTATTAAGTGGCAATAAGATTGTTGGTCCCCTTATCAAATAATTCAAATCTCTGAAAAGCTCTCTGGTAGCCAGAAACAAAAAAACCCAATAAGTTTCTAGACAAATCCAAAAAATCCCGCTCACAAGCGGGTTTTTTTGGATAAAGAATAATTCGAGTCTTTATCCCTGGATATAAAAAACAGGTGTGTAGATCAGTGGAGATATTTTATCCTTTGAGCGAACATTTTTTAAGGAGAGCTCCTCACCACGCGCCACGCGCGTGGTGACGCCAACCCCGACCGTACGTGTGGAGCGCGTGACAACTCTGCGCCTCGGGATCGCTTAGCAACCTCGGTGGTGTTCGTGGTTCATAGAAAAAGCCCGACACCTATTGATAGATGTCGGGTTCGAAGTCACCTCCGGACGGAAAGGTTAATTACCTGTCGCTTTCTTGATGACCTTGAACTCAAAGACGTACACACCAAACTCCTCCTTCTGCTTCGGGTAGATATTCCGAAGAATATTAAGAGCACCACGGAATCGTCGGGAACAATATGCCCTGACTTCTCGTGCTTGAGCATCTCAGCGAACGTCGAGTAGATACGAATATCCACGATACCGTGATGACGACCGCACTCCTGACGGATATGTTCGCCCTTCTGGATCTTTTTGATGTTGCCATAACCAGACATGAACCTCTAGTCAAGTAGTTGGAGGCGAATGCCGATTACACCGTATTTCTGTTCATCTTCGTCAGAGTAGAATTGTTTTACCTGATCCAAAAGAAAATCGCGACTTTCTTCGCCGAATAAAGCAAGATCATGATCTGCAAAAAGCTCTTGGAACGTTTGGCAGCGTAACAACCCCTTCACTACGGTAGTAACACTATTCTCTGGCTTATCATTCTCACTGAAAACAATCCGGTCACCAATAGTAATTTGTTGACGTTTTTCATCAAAAAGACGTGACTCAATCACTTTCCTTCCCAATGCAATGTTGTTGTACGGCTCTGTCGCCAGTTTCATTTGATGTTTTTTTATAGTTGGTCTACTTATATCATAAAAAAGCTGTGACGCAAACGAATTCCCATAATCCGCTTTTTCCAGCTTCGAGTCGGCCCGAGGCGGGCCAATGCGCTCTCCTAGCGCGAAGTTACATTTGGCGGAGGGGGTGGGATTCGAACCCACGGGACCCGTTAAGGTCCAACGGTTTTCAAGACCGCCGCATTCGACCACTCTGCCACCCCTCCAAAAAAACAGGTAATAATTATCTCAATCGAATAAATCTAAACACAAAATCGGCGGAGAGGCAGGGATTCGAACCCTGGGTATCATAAATGATACACTTGCACTCCAAGCAAGCGCCTTCGACCACTCGGCCACCTCTCCTAAAATATGTTAAAAGCTAAAATTGTTAAAAATCGGGTTTTTGTAAATGCCACTGGGTGGCTTTTTGATAGTTGTAACTTACATCAAACAAAGTCTGTTCGTCAAATCTCTTGACTATGACCTGCATACCCACCGGCAACCCTTGAGAAAAACCACAAGGTATTGACAGGGCCGGCAACCCAGCCAAAGAAGCGCCGGAGACAAAAATATCTTCTAGATACATCTGTAAAGGATCATCAGATTGCTCTCCAATCTTGAAGGCGATATGAGGCGAGGTGGGGGTGATCAAGAAATCAAACTCTTCCAAAGCGGAATCCATCTCCTCCTTTATCTTGGTCCTTGTCTTTTGAGCCTGTAGATAATAAGCGTCTCGATAGCCGGCGCTTAAGGCGTAAGTGCCTAACATGATTCTTCTTTTTACCTCAGGCCCTAGGCCACCGGCTCGTGACTTATGATAAACATCGGCTAAACTGCTTACCCCCTGCTCTTTCCTAAAACCATACCTGATGCCGTCGAAACGGGCCATATTAGAACTGATCTCCGAAGGAGTGATGATATAATAAGTGGGGACGGAATATTTACTATAAGGCAAACTGGTCTCTTTTATTTTCACACCCTTTTCTTCCAATACATTAACAGCCGTCTTGACCAACTTTATTACCTCCGGGTCGGTCTGATCGTCAAAATATTCCTGAGGCAATCCCGCAGTCAGACCCTGGAGATCCTCACCTAAATTGTTATAATAATCCCCTACTTCAATATCAGGGGTAGTAGCATCATATTCATCCCGACCGGCCACGGCCTTTAAAACCAAGGCACTATCAGAAACCGTCTTAGATAGAACACCCGGAACATCAGTGGAAGAGGTCATGGCAATTAGACCGAAACGGGAACATCGACCATAACTGGGCTTTAAACCGCTAACACCGCAAAAAGAAGCCGGAGCGCGGACCGAGCCTCCTGTATCGGTTCCCAGGGCGAAAAGACACAAATCAGCGGCTACCGCTGCTGCCGAACCTCCGGAAGAACCCCCTGGAACCCGCTCCAAGTCCCAAGGATTGCGTGTGGTAAAAAAAGCGCTGTTCTCAGTAGAGGCCCCGTGAGCAAACTCATCCAGATTGGATTTGGCCAAAAGAACGGCACCGGAGTGTCTCAATTTTTTAATTACAGTAGCATCGGTCGGAGCTATATAGTTCTCCAACATCTTGGAAGCGGCAGTAGTTTTCACTCCCTTGGTCAAAATATTATCTTTAGCGATATAAGGAATGCCTAGGAGGGCTCCAGTCTCGCCCTTTTTTATTCTGGCATCGGCTTCTTTCGCCTCTAGGAGAGCTTTTTCTTGACACACCTCCAAGCAGGACCGGAGTCTTTCATCAATCTCCTTGATCCGCTCAAGACAATCCTGAACCAAATCCAAGGAGCTTATCTCACCCGCATCCAGCTTATCCCTGGCTTCACTGATTGTAAGTCGATTTAAAGACATAGAAGAACAGATTATTTAATCCGGTTGATAATATAATTAATTAGACAGGTTGTTATTCCTCCTCGAGAACCCGCCTGACCTTAAATTCCTCTCCTTCGCGCTCTGGAGCTTGGGACACCGCAGACTCTAACTCTTCTTTATTCCATTCCCGAACCTCGTCCTCGCAGACCGAGTTTTCCAATCCGGTCACCTGGGCGGTCGGTTCAATTCCGGCAACATCCACCTCTTTTAATTTTTCTATATAGGATATAACATCGGACAATTGATCCGACATTTTCTCTATTTCCTCCTCACTTAGCTCTAGTCTAGCCAAGCTGGCAATATGTTTAATCTCTTCCTTTTTGATCATAAAACAAAAATTATATTCCTAAAATTTTTTTAAACTGTTCTTCATCAATTATCACTACACCCAAATCCTTAGCCTTGTCATACTTGCTCCCCGGATCCGTTCCCAAGACCAAATAATCGGTATTTTTACTAACAGTAGAACTTACCTTTCCTCCCAATTTCTTTATTTTATTCTTTGCGTCCTCTCTTGTCAAACCGGAAAGGCTCCCAGTCAAAACAAAATTTTTGCCCTCAACGTCGCCTTTCTCGTCCCTGCCCGCCTTGATATCCGGACTCAGCACCACTCCGAGCTTATCCAGCTCTTCCAAAACCAGCAGATTTTTCTCTTCAGAAAACCAAGAACAAAAACTTCCGGCCACAACCGGGCCTATATCCGGAATTGCCTCCAAGTCAGCAGGAGAGAGGCGGCTGAAGTATTTCCTAATCTCGAGGATGGAAATTCGATCTTGGCTTAACGATAGATCCGTGACAACTTTCTTAGCCAAAAGAAAAGAGGTTTCTTGACCTATATAAGGTATCCCCAGAGCATAGATAAATCTGGACAGAGTAATGACTTTACTATTCTCTATTGCTTGAAGTAAATTAGTAGCCGCTTTATGAGAAAATCTCTCCAAAGATAATAGATCCCCTTTCTTAAGGCGATAAAAATCACTGATACTGTTTACCAATCCGGCCCGCATCAATTGTTCCACCACCTTCTCCCCCAAGCCCACTATATCCACCCCGGGCTTGGAAACCCAATGAACTAAGCTCTCTTTATTTACAGCATAACAATCACTACTACTGCAGCGGTAAGCTACCTCTCCTTTTTTTCTAAAGACCCGGCTATCACACCTAGGGCAGGTCTGGGGAACTTTGATGGTTTTTTCTTGACCGGTCCGCAAATTATCCAGGACGGAAACAATTTTGGGAATCACATCACCGGCTCGCTCTAAAATAACCGTGTCACCGATCTTTATTTGCAAACGATCGATCTCGTCCTGGTTATGCAAACTGGCGCGGCTCACGGTTACTCCACCCACCTGCACCGGTTCCAATAAGGCGGTGGGAGTCAAAACTCCGGTTCTACCGACCTGCCAAGAAACATTTTTAACCTTAGTGGTTACTTGTTCAGCTGGGAATTTGTAAGCTATCATATATCTTGGCGCCTTGCCCACCACCCCCAGAACCGACCAATACTTAACCCGGTCCACCTTGACCACCACACCGTCAGTGCCGAAAGAAAGTTTGTGCTTGTTGTTAACCCAGTAATCCCGGAATTGAAACACTTCTTCCAAGCCGAAACAAGACTTATTCTCACCCAAGACTTTTATGCCCAAAAGATCGAGTAATCCCACTTTCTGCTCTTGACTAACAAGACCGAGGTTGCCCAAAAGCTCAAATCCGTAAAATTCCAAAGTCCGGTCAGCCACTATCTTCGGATCCAATTGGCGGACGGTACCGGCTACCGCGTTCCGAGGATTGGCCAGCCTGGGCTTTCCAGCTTGTTCAAATTTTTTATTCAAGTCCTTAAAAGCTTGATAGGGCATGACCAGCTCGCCCCTTATCTCCAATTCATCCTCCAGCGCGATTTTCCGGATAGACCCGGCTGCCGTCCGATCAAAACCTAAGGAGCGCAACTCCTTGGTTTCGGGTAATCGCAAACGCAAAGGCACTGATTCAACCGTCTTTATGTTACTACTTATATCCTCCCCGACTCGACCATCCCCCCGGGTGATAGCAAGAGCGAATCTCTGTTTTTGGTAACGCAGAGCTATGGCCAAACCGTCCAGTTTTAACTCGCAAAAATAATGCAAAGGTAGATCAGGAGCAAGTTTTTTTAGTCTTGCCTCCCAGTCCCGCATATCCTCTCTGGAAAAAGCGTCAAATAAAGAGAGCATATTCTCGCTATGCTCCACTTTTCTAAATTTATCCAGAGCTTCCCCTCCGACTCTCTGAGTGGGTGAATCTGGTGTGATCAGATCCGGATAGAGAGTTTCCAATCCCTCCAATTCTTGTTTTAGACTATCCAGGGCGGCATCACTAATAACTTGGGTGTCTTTGACATGGTACAGATAACGATGATGGTTGATCTCCTCTTTAAGTTTTTCTATGCGTTTTTTAGCTTGTTTCTTCTTATGTCTAAACTCAGAATTCATATTTAATTTAAAAATCAAGATAATACTCGGGGTAACGGATAGTAACCCTGACCGACCTACGGACATCCCTATAACCCCCTACGGAAACAAAGCGTTTAACCACCCAGTCCTCATCATCCTGATTAACCTCATAACTGACAGAATAGTTAGCTGCGTTACCGAGAGTTTTTGTAAAGATGTTTGTTTCTACTTCAGGATAAGGCCCATGATAGCTCATTTCTCCTTCATAGTCGTTTTGGCGATATTCCCACAGTAGTTTTTCCATTCCGGCCTCAGCAGCAAAATAGGCTTTGGTGGAACGAGCCTGAGTACCGCCCATCTGAATCCCGGTCAACACCACATCAGCCAGGATCATAGCAATCAAAAGAATTCCGGAGAGTATGATCATGGACATATACAGTGCCGCCCCTGACCGGTCTTGCCAAGAAGAATTTAATCTTTGAAAAATATTATTCATAATGCCTAGCTGATATGGAGGTTTGAATGTTCAGGGTGTGGACATCAACCGTGTCCCCGCCGACATTTACCTTAAACCTCATAGTAATTAAAGGTTGCTCCGCCGGCACTGTTCCGGTTTGTCTGAAGTTGAGCTCTTCCAGTTCTGTCTCCTCGCTCGTAACGCTATGCCAGTCGGGCTCAGCCGAAGGTTCTACTCGACTGATCTCGAAGTTACCGTCATCCATCCTATAACTAACACATTGACCTTTAGAATTTAAGAAGCTCAGAGAATTATCATGATCGTCATGAAAAACTGGTTCGTAAACCCGATTGGGGGAAACACAGACACCATCATGGTCAACTTGAGCCATGCGAATTTCTTTGGTCACCACCTCCATTATATAGCGCAGGTCCTCTTGGGCATTTTGGGAGGCTACGGTGCTCCTTTGGGCCTGGACCACCAAATTAAAAATCTGGGTAGCAGTTATAGTGATCACAGCAAACAAGCCCAAAGCCACCAGCAACTCTATGAGAGTCACGCCTCCTTGATTCTTAATTCTTGATTGTAACACTATTTTCGACATATTCTTAATTTAAAACTGGAGGTGAGTCATAAAAACTAATCTCTGGGGCGCCAATTATATAAATCGGTCTCAGCTACATATTGATAAGTAGAACCGCGGTCCTCCCATTGAACCAAAGAGCTGACTGTGGTAGAAGCCGCTTCTTCATCCACCACCTCCACCTTTATAATCCTCCGAAAGCGGCTAGGTTGGTTATCCTCGTCATCATGAACATAAAAACCATCATCATTAAGATACAAAAGGGTCTCCGGATCAGATATATCATCCACACCCGAATAAGTATCTAATTGATAATCAATGGTATAACTATCCTCTTCAGCTACATCTCTGATCCAGTTATCCTCGGACAACCAATTATAGTCTCTTTGATTTCTAACGAGCTCCAATCCCTCTTGGGCCAACTGGCTGGCAATAATCCTATTTCTGTCCACGTCATCGGCTCTGATATTCTGAACAATTAAAGACAAAACCCCTAACATTCCCACAGAGATTATGAGCAAGGAAACCCCGATCTCCAGAACAGTGAAGCCTTGATTGTTATTTTTCTTAATCATAGTTTATATGCAAAATTAAGGTCCTGATTTTATTAGACCTAGAGAATTAACTTCCACCTTCCTGGTCTCCCCGGCTTCATTTTCAAGCAGAATCTCAACTTCGCTAGATGTGGCAGTGCCGTCAAAGATAAGTGTTTCCGGATGCGGAGGAAGAAAACTGATACTGACCATACTACCCAGGGAGGTGGTGGCTATAAAAGTTCCTCTTTTGGTGTCCATAGTCTTTCCACCATGCTCGGGTAAGGCCTGGCCAGCTTCATAACCATAAGTATCTATATCCTCCTCATCATAGTCCAGGTTGGCAAATAGCTTGTAGGAAGTGGTAGCTGTCTCCAGGTCGATATGAACGCCCCAGCCGCCTGCAGGGGTGCGCCCATCATATCTGACCGCTCCCAGGCTATTGTTTTGAGCTTGTCTTAAAGTAGTAGCCAGATCCTTGGCAGAGAAATGAATTGTGTTTGTCCTCTCTCCCTCTCTGTAGTTGGCTATTATAAGGCCGGCTATCAAAGCGATCAAGCCCAAGGCTACTATAACTTCTATCAAAGAGAAGCCGGAATTATTGTTATTTGTCTGTTTTTTCATAAATAAACTAATCACTGGTTTTTACTTCCTCCCACAAAGGCATAACATCAACATCAAAGACAGTAGAGGTGGCGCAGGTATATCCACTCAGATCCTCTATTTCAAGCTCTATGGTAGAGGTGCTGTAGAGAAATCTGGCTGAGGTGGTGGGAGTGCTGGTAGCTCCCAAGAAGTTGACCCTTTCAGGATTGACCCCGGCCCGCCAAGTAAGACTCTCATAACTGGAAGTGGCAAAAGTGACGGGTGTGGCTCTACTACCGTCTTCATCAGCATAAATATGGGAGGAGGTGGCGCTCAAGAAAGTGTACTGCTCTTGGGTGGGATAATCATCACCATAATGAGGTTCCCAGTAAATATAGGGGTTGGGGAATTCATGTTTGTAGGTGGTAAAGGTGAGATAGGGGTCGATTGCATTTTCATAGAAATTTTCTTCTCGGTTATTGGTCAATTCATGACCCTCTCCCTCGTCATGATCGAATTGCACCCAACCGGAGTTAAAGCCAAAAGTGTCATAAACCCTTACCCACCAATAATATGATTGTTTGTAGTCAATACTATCCTCCCAATTAAAGGAAAAGCTGGCGGTATCCTCATCCCATAGCCGCCTGGTGTCGCTGGCTGTGGCAAAATAGTTATCTACATTACTGGTAGTGGCTATCCTAACCTCAAAAGCTCTGATATAGGAGTCATCACTTTCATCCCGCACTGCCCACTCTAGGGTTATATCCCGTACACTGGTGTCAGGATGACACAAAGAGCCGTCATCAGAGGTTCGAGTGGAAGTGCTCTGATTAGGAGCTTTTAGGTCATAAGCTTCTGGTAGAAAGTGATCAACTAATCTGACATGATAATCATTAGAAGCGCAATCGATATCCCCATCATCCACGCAGTTGAAAATAACCTCACCCAAATCATCTGAATGAGCACTGCCCCTGAACTGTGTAGAGCCTTCCATGGCTCCTATCCTAACATTAGACACATCACCAATCTCGGCACCGTTTAGCTCCAACCAGTCACCGCTGGACACCAATTGCGCCCAGCCATAGACATTATTATCTTCCGGATTATAACAAGCGGTACAGGCGGGAGTGGAAGTGGAGTTACATTCATACAAACAATTGTCTCTGAAAGAGTCATCCGGTGGAGTCTCCTCTGACTCAAAGCTGACCCAACCCTGACTGGAAGAAGCATAACCGCTAAAATTAAGGGTAAGAATATCCAAAATAACATTGTGCATATTGTCCGGCTCGCAGTCACCGTAATCATGACAACTGGTATAAATATACTCGTCCAGATCCACAATTCTGGCCTCTCCGGCAATATTGCGATTAGAACTGGCACCCACTATCACACTCTGATTATTCCAATTATCTCTTAGTTGAGCATAAACTATATCCGGCCTGGTTTGGAGAGTTGTTGGTGTAGAGGAGCTGTAATCCCCCCAAACCCCGTCATCCAGGTCAAGCATGTTATAACCAATTCTGGATTCCTCCACCTTATAAGGACCATCAACGAAGGATTCTGCGCCTGGGTTAATAACCACATCTGCATCATATCTTTCATCTGACCTTTCTTCTAGATTTTCTAGGTTAATCGGGTCATCTCCCCAAACCGGAGCTATGGTATCCAAGGTAAACCTAGCAGAGGTGGCGGTTGCGATATTCCGAACCGGCTCCTGATCATCCAAGACCATCCTGATTCTGGTGTTGGTAGAGTAAACTCCGGGTATCTCGTCTCTGGCTCTCCAATAGATGGTATAATCGGTAAAAATGGTATCATAGGCTAAAATTCTGAGCTCGTCTTCGGAGTTAGCTAGTATTTCACCGTCACTAGAAGTGGCTTGAAGATGAGATGGAGATGGAGAAGACCAGGTTTCACCATCATCCAAGGAATACTCGATCAGGACAGCCAAAGGCGAAGAAGTGCCATCTGGATCATCCAGGGGATAGTTATCATTTCTGACTGATATCTCGACCTCAACATCTCCTTGATAAACTTCCGGGGAGAATTCTATGTCTTTCTGCTCAGCTGTCAAATCATCGTCATCAAACTCTGGAGGTTGATTATGAGTATACAAAACCTCGAAATTAGAAAATCGGGGAGAATGTTCATCTTGATCGTAATATTCCGGATCATCAATCTCTTCTTCTATCGGTGTTACCAAATTTATTTTGTATTGAATCACTTGATCCTCGTCAATATTACGCAGTTCCTCCGGCACATCTTCAACACTGCATTCTACATCTCTCTCCGACCCGCTTGTGCTTACCACCTCACATCCTTGTGGATTACCACCGTGATGAGTTTCAGAGACCAAATACCAATCGTCTTCTATGTATTCATCTATTACCATAAACTCGCTATCTTCAAAAGACCAAGCCCTGGCATAAACCTCTAGTCTTTGATTGGGAACATCCAATTCTTTCTCTGTCCATCTAAATCCGGTAATAGCGTTTTTTTCATAAACGGTATCATAGGGCGATGATATGATTGAAGCCAGAGAAGCAAGTATCTCTACATCCAAAGAGGTGACATAGGGCTGATTCTCAGCCAGTTCAGATTCAAAATTGAATCTAAACTGAACATATTGATGACCAGTATCAATACAGTTCGCCTCTTCAAAGGGTGTACCATTTTCCACCTCACACTCTCCATCTTCCCAACCTTGATCATGAGGGTCCACTAGGTCCTCTTCATTATTACTGGAACGAGCTTCAATGGTAATACTTGTCCCATCCGGCTCATGAAGACCGAAATTAATACTTCCAAATTCCGAGCCTCCTCCAAGGTCATAGGGTTCAGTTGTATAAATTCCGCTGTTAACCAGAGTCAGCCCCTCCTCTAAAGAACCTCTGCCCTGATTAGGGTTCTTCACCACTACATCCCAAGAACCGGCGTAAAGGGTAACATCTTCAAAAGTGGCGGCTAATTCATTATAACCTTGGTAAATTACTGTATCCGCCCAGATTTCCACTTCATTGCCATCTATCTCATTAATTAAAGCTACCTCAGGAATCTCACCGTCTTTTTCCTGGAAACTCGAACCTTCTATGGTAATATTCACTTCCTCTGTATTATTGAATCGATCCGGACTGACAGAGTCTACAAAGGGATACATGGCCTCGTATTCCAAACCGGTCTCATAGATAGTGGGAAGGTCTCCTAGATCAAAGGGGTTGGCAGACAAAGAAAGTCTATACTGCAGGTATTTATTTTCAGGACGTTCCGCTCTCAGGTCAGACGGCAAAGCGCTTTCGCTACAGATAACCCTATAACCGTCGGACACAGAATGCTTGGAACAATGAGCGTTGGATATACTTTCTCCTGGCTCGGATATAGCCACTGAGTGCCATCCGCTATTGATTTGGTTACTATCAAGTAAGAAGGAATCGGAGTCTGAGGTTCTAACGCTCATCTCTACAGAAGCATCCTCCGGAATATCCTCAATCCATTCTATTCCTGTCATTTTGTTATCGGTCACTGTGGTGTCATAAGGCGAAGATACTAAGGAGCCACCAAAAATTATCATTTCCACTTTATCTACAGAAGGCGTAACTCCTAATTCATCGGTTCCCAAAACCAAGCGGTATTGTGCATACCGATTATTATTTAACTCTTCTGGGACCGCAATTTCCTCTTGAGTGGGAAGTTTTGTCCAGCTCTCCCAACCGGAACCAGGACTGGAGGAATTACCGGTTCTAAGATAAACTGCTATGGAAGTGTTGGGAGGAATATCATAATCCAAGCCCAGGTTGATACTTCCTGATTCCCCTAGATCGAAAATCCGGGA
>CAZWNU010000001.1:0-80239 GCA_964635515.1 uncultured Gammaproteobacteria bacterium | reverse complement strand
AAAGAAGGAAAGTTGAGGGGGTTTGAAATTATTTTCATACCTTTTTTTGATTTTTTGGAAAATAACTATTTAGTTTCTTTAAAAGAAAGCGAGGCAATTTTTGCTATAGGAGGGGATGGTACGGTCAACGGTGTAATAGAACGACTTGTTAATTTGGGTATTAATTTTCCCCCTTTGGTTGTTTATCCAGGAGGGACTTCAAACGATTTTGCAAGCATTTGGTGGAGTAAGGGTAAGTGCGACCCGAAAAAAGCATTCGACGCTGTGGAGAGGAGAAATATATTTAAGGTGGATTTGGGAGAGGTAAATGGCAGGTATTTTATCAATGTTGCCGGAATAGGGATGTTTGTTGATGTAGCGTCTGAAACATCAAGTGCTCGAAAGCAAAAATGGGGATTTTTGGCATATTTAAGTGAAGGAATAAAGAGATTTCCATATTACCACCCTCTTACATTCACTCTTGATTATGACGGCAAGAAAGAAGAAGTTGATTGCTATCTCATGTTAGTGCTTAACGGCAGAGGGGCGGGTGGATTAAACAATCTTATCCCCGACACTTCTATGGATGACGGTTTGCTCGAGGTTTTTATGGTCAAAGCCTCAGGTGGTGGTGAATCTAAATCAAAACGTATGGAATATTCAATCCTTACTCTTTTCCCAAAAGTTTTTGCCGGAACTCATTTAAAAGATAAGAGGATATTACATTACAGACTTAAAAATTTTTCTGTTAACTGCTCCGAAGAAATGAAGCTTGTAGTCGATGGTGAACCCGGAACCAAGCCGACTCTTAATCTTAGTTTCAGTGTGCGAAGAAAAGCGATTCCTTTGTTGTATAATTAGATAAACTTATGGAAAACCCCCGGCTTTACAGCAAAAAGAAAAAGACTCTTCATAGGGCCTGGATCGCCAGCTTTGTTGGCCTTGTAGCGGTTCTTTTCGCTTACAAAGTAGGAGAATCAAGTATAATATTTGCTGATTTTTTAAGGCGGGGCATTGAGTTTTTGAGTCTCTTCATCTCCTGGATTGTTTTCCTTGTTATAAACAAGAAAACTCTTTCTGCTCATGCAGGTAAAAAACTTGAGTTCATTTCAGGTTTTTTCATTGTCTTTATCATGCTATTTTCTTTTATTTCTATTTCATACAACGCTTACATAGAATTTCTTGAACCAACCGAGACTGGCTGGCTTTTGCCGGGAATGGTAGTGGCCTCAATAGCCATTATTAACAATAGTTACTTTTGGAGAAAATACAAAAAAATAGTAAGAGAAGAATCCACACAAATCATTGAATCTCAGCGCAGATTGTATCGTTCAAAAGTGTGGGGAGACGGAACGGTTCTTATCACGCTCCTTTTAACCCAGTTCCTTGGTTCTTATCATTGGCAAAAATACATTGATCCGGCGGGGTCTGTTTTAATAGCTCTTTTTATCCTGTTCTCGGCCATAAAGATCTTGAAGGAGAACATAAGTTCTTTGAGGGCTGATGATTTTTCATAAATCTATAAAAACAATGGATAGGCAAAGTTGAAGTCTGGAAATCGAGGTATCAAAAAATTAGCTAAGGATAATTTAACAAAAAAACATTAATGTTATAGAATAATAATACAAACCAAAGATTATTATAACTGTCTCAAGTGATCTCAGGGACAAGATATGTAAAATTTTCGAGATAAAGAGACGCTTGGGTTTTTGAGGTTTTTTAAATCGAAGTATTAATTATGGCCAATAAACACATTGAGCTGCTCGTAAGAGCTGTTATTGAAATAGACGACAAAATACTACTTTGCCGGAAAAAGGGCAAAGACTATTATTTTTTACCAGGAGGCCATGTTGAGTTTGGTGAAAGCAGTGAATTTGCTCTAAAAAGAGAGATTAAAGAAGAGTTGGGATTGGATTTAAAAGATTCGGAGTTGATTGGAGGCACAGAACACACCTTTACAGAGGATGGATTTGATAGGCATGAGGTAAATTTGTTTTTTAGAGTTAAAATTGATGAAAAACAAATAGAAAGTCAAGAGGATCATTTGGAATTTTTTCTTTTTACCCCTGATCAGTTAAACAAAGAAAAAGTTTTTCCGGAGCTGGTAAAGCAAGAACTTCTCAAATGGTCTGAGAGAAAAGATAGGTTTTGGCTTAGTGAAGTTTAAGTATTTTAGATAATTATTTTTATGCAGGCAAGTGAATTATACAAGAAGTTAGAAAAAGACTTTATAACAGAAAAAATGACTGATGATTGGTTTTCTTTTATGGATCCTATCTCTGATTTTATTTGTCAAAATTTCAAAGAAAGATCCATGGGCTTGGTTTGTGATTTTACTAAAGAGATTAACCGGGTTTACACAGCTGTTTTTTCTTCAGATAAGGTCATGGCTGAGATTTTGGATAGGGGAGTTAGAAATGCTATGTTATTTGTTCATCATCCTTCCACTTGGGATATTAGGAGGGCTCCGGAGGTTTTTCAGTTAATGAGCCGAGAAAAATTGGAAAAATTTAGGGAAAACGAGATTTCAATTTATAATCTCCATACCCCCTTAGATAATTTTGGTAAATATTCAACCAGTTTTACCCTAGCTGAGGAATTGGGTGTTTCAATTGAGAAAACCTTTGCTTACTATTTCGGGGCCCAGGCAGGTGTTTTGGGTCATACTAAAGAAAAATCGGTTTATGGTTTAAAAGAAGAAATGGAAAGAGTTTTAGGTCATAAGGTCGGTTTTTATAACTACGGAAGCCAGGAGATAAAAGATCAGAAAGTAGCTGTTGTGGCCGGTGGAGGTAATGAAGCGGACATATTGAAAGAAGTAGTCGGTCTTGGAGTTAATATTTTTGTAACCGGAATTACAGCAAAAAATAATCACTCACAAGAGGCTCATGATTTTGCCAAAGACAATAAAATAAACATTTTGGGAGGAACCCATTATTCTACTGAAAAATTTGCTTGCCAGGCCATGGTTGGCTATTTTGAAAATTTGGGTCTGCCAACTGAGTTTATTCCGGAATTCCCCATTTTAGAAGATTTGTGATATTATTCTATATGTTTTTATTATATGTTAGAATTAAATAAGAAGATTTATGTCTATTTTAAAAAAAATAAAAGATGATGGAGGTGTTAAGGTTTTTGAATTCAAAGCTTATTATTTCTATTTTTTGATCGTTCTTTTTTTTCTCGGCGTTTTTGGTATTATAGCTATTGAAGAAGTCCTCTATCCTGAAGAGGAGGCGCCCTTTTTTATGGTTTTTCCAATCTTTCTATTTTTAGCATCATTGTTTATTTTTTCTTTTTGGGTCTTTGGAAAAATGAGGATATTGAGCTCATTGATCTCGGGTAACTATGAAATAGAAAAACATTGGAAAGTTCCTTTATTGGTTCTAACAATTAAAACAATCCCTAAAAAAAACCTTTCCGGTAAAGGTGATATGAAAAATAAATAATATTATTATGTTTATAATAAAAAAAATAAAAGAAGAAGACGGCGTCAAGTTCTTTGATTATAGGCTTCATTATTTCTTTTTGATTTCTTTTCTATTGGCCATTGTTTTTTTTGGCACGATCTTCTTTATTTATTCTTCTAATGATGGAAGCTTCCCCGATTACACAAAATATATTTCATATTTGATCCCTGTTGCTATTATTGTTGTTATTGGCCTGGACACAAGAAAAATTTTACCCAGTTATTTTAAAACGATTTTTGGCTTGGCAAGGTTCAATGTAAAAAGAAAAAAAGGGTTAACCTTTAGAGTAAAAGTTTTACCAGTTAAAAAGGATAAAATCTAACAATCGTTTGTCAAATGTCAAATTGATATTTTTGTACAAGGCTAAGAAATTATTTGGTTTATGTATATATGTCAAAAGAGAGAAAGTTGGGATCCAGCTCTTAATCCAGAAAATTTATAATAATTAATATAATAATTTATGAGTTGGACAAACAGAAGAATTAAAGAGATCCAAGCTGGCCAAGAACCCACTTTCCTAGAGAAGGGAGTCTTTGAGCATGGCAATCTAATAAATTTCATTTTAACAATTCTGGCTTTAGTTGTGGTTGGTTATGGTCTTTGGATTAATGAGTGGTGGCCATGGATAGTAATTGGTGTAATTTTGGGTTTTTTAGGACATGTATATTGTTGGTTAAAAAATTAAATTTACTTAAGTTTAATTGTTTAATTTAAAGCCCTGGTGATATATTTACCAGGGCTTTAAATTTTTTTAAATTAATTATTTGACACTAGTTATTAATTGAGTTAAAGTTGTCATATAATAACACACCCCCTATAGGGGGGTATAAAAAATAAAATGAAGTTAAATCACAAAAAGCAAACTTTAAATAGAATGAGCTATATTTCTGGACACTTAGAAGGGGTGAAAAAAATGATTGAGAAAGATGAGTATTGTATTGATGTTATAAAACAAAATGAAGCTGTAGTAGCAGCCATTAAAAAGGTGAATGAATTGATTTTAGAGAATCATTTGGATAATTGTGTTGCTCAAGCCATTCAAGGAGGTAGTAGATCTGAGAAGAAAAAGAAAATTAAAGAACTTTTGGAAATTTACAAAAAATCTAATAAATCACTGTAAAAAAGTGATTTTTTTATTCTTTAATTAAAATATTAATAAAATAAATTATGGATTGTTGTAAAAAAAATTCACAAAACCAAGATTTAAATGGAAAGAAGAAAGGAATTGTTTCCGGAATTATGTATGGTTTAATGGCTCATATAGTTTGCATCGGGTTTATTGTTTTTTCCGTTTTAGGAGTAGCTATGGCTACCGCCTTTTTAAGGCCGTTTCTTATGAATCGTTATTTTTTTCATTTTTTAGTATTGATTTCTTTTGTATTCGCCACTATATCTGCCATGGTTTACCTTAAGAGAAACAATTTTTTATCTTTAAAAGGCATAAAAACAAAAAAGAAGTACCTATTCACCCTCTATGGAACCACTATAGCTATTAATTTGCTCTTGTTTATAGTTATATTTCCCATAATGACCAATATGAGCACCGGGTCTGGTTTTGTTAGTGCTGTAACTAGTTCTTTTTCTAAGAATAATAATATTAAAACCGGACAAACAGAAAGCGTTTTAGGTATAAAGGTTGATATTCCTTGCTCTGGACATGCCTCCTTGATTACAGGGGAGCTAAAAAAGGTTAAAGGAGTTAAGGAAACTTTTTATAGATTTCCTAATTCTTTTGATGTTAGTTATGATTCTGGGCAAACCTCAAAAGAAGACATTCTCTCCTTGGATGTTTTTAATTCCTATAAAGCCACAGTCTTAAATACAGAGAAGAGGATAGACAATTAGTTTAGTTTATTTTTATTAACTAGAGATTTAATAATTTGGAAAATGAAAAAAACATTTAAAATAATAGGAATGCATTGCGTGAGCTGTGCTAATAATATAGAAAAAGAGTTGAATAAATTACCCGGAGTGAACTCGGTAAAAGTTGATTTTAATGGCTCTAAAATGTTTTTGGATATAGAAAGCCCTGGCTTGGAAAAAGAAATTAAAAAGAAAATTGGAGAATTGGGTTACAAAGCTTTAGATGAACAAGGCGAGAAGGAGTATGGGGAAAAAGAGGTTATAAAAAAAACCAAGCTGAGAGCCTTAGGGGCCATTATCTTAAGTGTGCCGCTGATGCTTACTATGGTTTTAATGTATCTTGATAAACCTCTTTTGGGATCCCATTTTTTTCAGTTGATAGTTGAAGCGAGTTTAACTTTTGTAGTAGTTTATATTCTCGGTTTTCAAATTCACCTTTCAGCTATTAAGGCTGTTAAGCGATTTTATGCCAACATGGATGTTTTAATTTCTTTAGGGGCTACTGCGGCTTTTCTTTTTGGTATGGCTTCTTTTTTTGTTGAAGTCCCGGTTTTTTTTGAAATAGCCGCTTTTATAATGGCATTTCAATTGCTAGGAAGATATTTGGAGGAAAAAGCCAGGGGAAAAACCTCAGAGGCTATAAAAGAGCTCATAAACCTAGAAGCCAAGACAGCTAGAATTGAAGTTGAAGGAAAGGAGAAAGAGGTTTTAGTTGAAGAATTGAAAGTAGGAGATGTTTTAATTGTTCGACCAGGAGAAAAAATACCCACAGATGGAGAAATTGTTTTTGGACAATCTTTGGTTGATGAATCAATGGCTACTGGAGAGTCCATGCCCCTAGAAAAAACAACTAGGGACAAAGTGATCGGGGCTACCATTAATCAAGACGGGTTGTTGAAAGTAAAAGCCACTCAAGTTGGTCAAGATACTTTTCTTTCTCAAGTAATAAAGTTAGTTGAAGAGGCACAAGGATCTCGAGTTCCTATCCAAGAATTTGCTGATAAAGTTACTTCTTATTTTGTACCTGGTATTTTAATAATTGCTATAATAACTTTTCTTACTTGGGTTCTTTTAGGAAATTGGTTTGTGGCTATTGTGGCCTCAATTACAGTTTTAATTATTGCCTGTCCTTGTGCTTTGGGATTAGCTACCCCCACAGCCTTGACTGTGGGAGTGGGCAGAGGGGCTAAGCAAGGTATTTTAATTCGCAGAGGGGAAGCCATAGAATTAATTAGCAAAACTAAAACTATAGTCTTAGATAAAACAGGGACATTAACAAAGGGCAGGCCCACTGTCATTGATATTTTTTCTATTCAGGGCCTTTCTAGTTTTGATTCATTGGGTTCAGATGAAAGTGGAGAAAGTTTAGAAAAAGAAAATTACATCTTACAAATAGCGGCCTCTATTGAGGCAAACTCAGAACATCCTTTGGGTAAAGCTATAATCAAGGAATCAAAAAAAAGGAAAATAAAATTATTGGAGACAGAAAAGTTCCGAGCTATTTTCGGGCAAGGAGTTTTGGCTCAGGTTGATAAGAAAAATGTTTTAATCGGAAATGAAAAATTAATGGAGGGAAGGGGGTTAAATGTTTCTGAGTTTAGAAAAATTACAAACAAATTACAACAGGAAGGAAAAACCGTTATCTGGATAGCTCAAGAAGGAAAACTTTTGGGTTTAATAACCATAGCTGATACCTTGAAAAATAATACCAAAGAAGCCATTCAAGAGCTAAAAGACATGGATTTTCAGGTTGTTATGTTAACCGGAGATAATAAAACAACAGCTCAAGCCGTGGCTAATAAAATTGGGATAGATGAGGTGATAGCAGAAGTTTTACCTGAAGAGAAGTTAAACGTAATAAAAAAAATTCAGCAAAAAGGAAAAACAAAAGTAGCAATGGTTGGAGATGGAATAAATGATGCTCCCGCCCTAACTCAAGCAGATGTTGGTTTAGCCATAGGAACAGGAACCGATATTGCTATTGAAGCCGGAGAGATAACCTTGGTTAAAGGCGATCTGAATTCAATAGTTACATCTATAAAATTAAGCCAATATATTTTTAAAACTATTAGACAAAATCTTTTTTGGGCTTTTATTTATAATATAGTAGCTATTCCTATAGCTGCCTTTGGTATTTTAGCTACTATGGTTGGGCCCATTATTGCTGCTGCGGCCATGGCCTTTAGCTCTATTTCGGTTGTTTTAAATTCTCTTCGTTTGAAAAAAACTAGACTTTAACAAGATTTCTGATAAAATACCGGTAATGTTTAAGGTTGAATTTTGAAAAGTCAAAAGACAAAAAAGGAGGTCTTAAAATGATAGTTTCCGGCAGTAAAGTCCAAGAAATTATTTTAAGGATCAAAAGCTCTTTAAAAATCATAAAAAACAGATCGATAGAAAATTTAAACTGGGAAAACGAAATTTTTGAGATGTTGAGTGATTTGGCCGCAATCAAGGCCGAAGATCTGGACGGAATGGAGGATTATCTATATTTAAGGGCTGCTGTGGCCGACTACCTCGATCGTATCTTTTCTTTTTATCAAGACGGCAGGATTGACCTCTTTGAACTTAAATTGAGAAGAGTGATCAACCGCTTTGAATTTCAAGAATCTTTCTTCTTCAACCACAGCTTCAACCTGGGTGAAAAGGAAATACCCGGTTTTCTTGATTCTTGTCATGCTACACTTGATAGATTAATAACTATTAACAATCTTTCGCTTTCCTTGTCTAACCTAGAGGGAGTTATAATAGGCGGTTCAATCAGCTACGGAAGATTCTACAGTGTCAGGAAAAGCCGAAATTCTCATGAAGGATCTGATATAGATTCGTTATTAATCTACAAGGATCTAAAAGAGCTGGAATCATTGACCAAGGTTCCTGTCTTTGATCAAGGTAGTAGGGAAATTTTCGGACAAAGGTTGCAGGGCTTTGCTTCTCTAAAATCAAGTGATTTTAGAATTTTGAGCCAGAGATTTTCTTGCTTGAACCACGGATCTAATATCAGTTTTCATTGCCTAAATATTGATTTGGCAAGAAATATTGCCGAGAATCTGGAAAGGGACCTGAGTTCTAACCAGGATCTAGTTTATTTTGTTACCGATTTCAGAGGAGACCCTTTTAAGGAAGATACTTTTTCCTCAAGAAGTTTTGACGGAGCTATTTATGAAGTTCCTTTGGAAAAGGTGAGAAAAAGTTGCTCGAGCTATGTCTCTAATTTGCCAGTCTATTCGATCCACAAAGGTGAGTTTTATTCCAGTTTATATTTTAACCTCATCCTTCCGGAAATGTGGGCTTTGCATGACAAAGAGGAGTTTACTTCTACCTGGATTGATCAGATTTGCTCTGTTTTAAAAAAAAGATTGGAACAAGAGAAAAAAGCAAAGCAAAGTAAATTTATTTTAAAATCACATATCAGATATCCTGTTTTCAGGAGATCTATTTGTGATAGGTTTTAAAAAGCACGGCAATTGCCGTGCTTTATTATTTGTTTTACAATAAAGATAGTGGTTTTAATAATAAATTTTTATGCAAACCGAAGATCTAAGAATATATCTTGACTTAGAATATATTTATCCGGGAATGAATGCTGGGTCGGGCAGGCCGACCCAAAAAGATTTGCGTCAGATAGTTCAAATCGGAGCTATATTGTTTGATAACGACCAAGGAAAGGAACTATCAGTCCTAAACATTTTGACCATTCCCGCTTACAACAAAGAATTGCCCCCCTTTTTTGTAGAACTTACTGGCATTGATAAAAAACAATTGGAAGAAGAGGGGATTTCTTTTGAACGTGGCTTTAAGGAACTGGTTTCTTTTTGTGGTGATCATCCTGTTTGGACTTTTGATAAGGATCAAGAGGTCTTGGAGCAAAATTGTAGCTATTTCAACATCGAATTTCCTTGGCAGAAATTTGAAAGAGTGAAGCCCAAATTGATTCAATGGGGGATTGCTCCTAATGATTATTCCAGCGGCACCCTCTATCAAGCAGTAGGACTGGAAATGTCAGGTCAAGTTCACAATGCCCTTCATGATGTTAGAAGTATGGCCGGAGCGGTTCATGTTTTAGAAAAAAACTAAATTATTATTTATTTAAAACTATGTCTAAATTTGAAGATTTCAATAACATTGATTCCGAAATTGATACTTTGAGATCGGAGCACTTAAAAGAAGGGATCGATCCCATTTGGGTATGTTTGAGAGATGAAGATCGGTTTGAGAGTTATGGAGAACCAGAGAAGGAAGCCCTGGCCAAGGAGGGTGCATATGGCATAAATATCTCCGAAAGCCCAACCGAATTAGAGAAAAAAGGTTTTAAAAACGGTGGTATAGATTCGTATGTTATCTCTCCTTTAGACGGACTCAATAAATTTTCCGGTAATTTTAGAAACTGTACCGGTTTGGTGGTTTCGGGACAAGACAGGGATACGGGTGAGAATGTATCTTTTTTGACTCATCAAAGTCCTCGCTTCATTTTCTTAAATCAAAAAAGACAAGACTTATTTTTGAGTGACCTGAAAAGCAGTTTACTTGAGATAAAGGAAAAATGTGAGGAGGGTAGTATTGACGCTTTACTTTTCGGGGGTAATTATGTGGATGATCAAGCTATAAATAATCATATTTCTACAACTCAAATAAACAAAAATCGATATTTAAATTCTATTAAATTAATTTCCGAGGTAGTGGACCAGGAATTGGGTTTTCAACCGGCAGTGGCTACCGGGCCCAAAAGAACACCCGGTGAAGACAGGGTTGTGTTTGATAATCAAAAAAAGAGACTTTATATTTCCAGGCCGGAGGTGGGTGAAAGCTCTTCTAATTCCTATCTTCCACAGGATATAGAGGAACAAAGAAAGACCTGGGATGAATAAATTGGTTTTTATGAAAAAAAGATTTTGGGAAATAGATTCTTTAAGGGGCGTGGCGATTCTAATGATGATCACTTTTCATTTTGCCTGGGACCTTAATTTTTTTATAGGAACTGACATTTCTTTGACAACCGGTTTTTGGGAGATCTTTCGAATCTCCACTGTATCAATCTTTTTAATATTGGTCGGAATTTCTCTTTATATAAGTACTTATAATAAGGAGGTGGTTTTTTTGAAATTATTAAAGAGGGGTGGTTATATTTTTTTCTTAGCTCTCTTGATAACTGCTTTCAGTTTTATATTTTTTCCTGAGAACTACATCATATTCGGCATCCTTCATCTTATCGGAGTATCCATAGTTATCTCTTATTTCTTCCTAAGCTTCAAGTTTTTAAATCTTTTTTTCGGCTCGGTTTTTATTCTACTCGGTGTCTTCTGGGAAAAATATAGTCTTGACCTTTCTTTTTTGTTCCCTTGGAATTTTTCGATTCATAGTCCAGCTGCCTTCGATCATTATCCTTTTCTACCTTGGTTCGGTTTGGTCTTGTGGGGTATATTTTTAGGCAGGGTTTTTTACCGGAAGAGATTAAGACAATTCAGTTTGCCTGGATATGAAAACGGTTTTTTAATAAAACAGCTTAGTTTCCTGGGCAGAAATTCACTGTTCATATATTTTGTACACCAACCCATTTTATTTTTCTTTTTTTATATTTTTATCGCTTTAACCTAGGTTGAAAATTTAATTATCTTTACTGAGTATGATCAGTATCATTAAACTAAATAATAATTTCTTATACCACTATGAAGGAACGAGTTTCTAAAATCAAAAACCAAAAAGAGCTGGGAGTCTCGATAAGAAGCGCGGTTCAGGATCAGGGAGGTTGGGATTTTTTCCTCAAAAAAGGGGATAGGGTATTTTTAAAACCCAATTTTAACACAGCTGATGTTTATCCAGGATCTACAGACATGTTGTTTTTAAAAGAAGTTGTAAGACAGGTCTTGGAACAACAACCCCGAGAGGTTTTAATTGGAGCTTCTTCTACCATGTTAGCCAAAACCGAAGATGTTTTAATCGATTTAGGGGTTTATGAGCTAGAAGACTTAGATCCGAAAGTTAAAGTACTTAATCTTGATCGGGGATCCTGGGTAAAAAAGAAGGTGCCCCAAGGAAGGTATTTGAAGAATGTTTCTCTTGCCGGCCCCTTGGAAAAGGCAGATAAATTGATATTTTTACCGTGCTTAAAAACTCATTTTTTGTCTCAATATACCGGAGCCTTAAAATTAGCAGTAGGCTTAATGAGGCCCAGGGAAAGGTTGTCTCTTCATGCTCGGCATCTTCAAGAAAAAATCGCTGAGTTGAATTCGATAATTAAGCCCGATCTGGTTGTTATGGATGCTCGCGTTTGTTTCATTAGCCGGGGTCCTATGAAAGGTCCCACAAGGCGACCGGAGCTCATTTTAGCCTCAACTAAAAGAACAGCTCTGGACCTGGAGGGAGTTAAAATAATCCAGGACTACAAAGAAAATTCCTTGTCCGATGTGAAGGCTAGAGAAATCCCCCAGATCAAGAGAGCCTTGGAATTAGGTATAGAATAATCCTTTATCAGTTTCTATCTGCGTTTACAAATGGGTCTTAGTATAATAAAATAAAGTTAACTCCGAATTTATTAAAAGGTTCTAAATGAAGGTTTTTATGATGGATTTGCCTCGTGTCGGATATAAAAAGTCGATTGATCTCTTGTATAAATGTTCTTCTGAGCATGGTTTTTATGCCTCTTCCAAGAAAAGAGCTAATTACAGAAGGGTTTGGGCGAGAGACGGGGTTATTACCGGACTAGCGGCTCTTCTCACCGGGGAGGAAAGATTGATCAATGCTTTTAGAAAAACCCTGGATACTCTTTTAAAGTTTCAGGGCAGGCAAGGAGAGATTCCCAGCAATGTCAGTCCCGAAAGCAAGAGGGTGAGTTATGGTACTCTGGCTGGTCGAGTCGACTCGCCTTTATGGTATGTTCTTGGTTGTGTCAAATATTACAATCAAACTCGGGACCAGGAGTTTTTGGATCTTCACTATCCAGCAATAGTCAAGGTTATCTCCCTTCTTGAATCTTGGGAATTCAATCAAAGGGGCTTCATTTTCGTACCCAGATCCGGCGACTGGGCTGATGAAATGCCCAGACAGGGTTATCTGCTTTATGATCAAGTTCTTTATTATCAAGCCTTAACCGAGTTTATTAAGATAAGGAAGGTCAGGGGTGATTCTTTTAGTTATTGGGTTAAGAAGAAAAACAAATTAAAACGAAGGATTGAGGTCAATTTCGGACCGGACAAGGTTGAGAAAAAAGACAGGAAATATATTTATCATCAAGCTATATTTGATAAGTTAAATAAAAACAGTAGTTATTGGATAGAGTCCTTTGACGTTGAAACCAAAAGATTTGATTTTTTTGCCAATTCTTTGGTTATTCTTTTTGGTCTGTCCACTAAAGAGCAGAGTCAAAAAATAATAGAGTATGCGACTGAAATTTCCCAAAACTCGTTAATCCCCGCTTTTTATCCAATAATTAAGAGAGGTGACAAGGATTGGGAAGAACTTCAGGTTTCCTTTTTGTTCGAGTTCAAAAACAAGCCCTATTTAAATCACAATGGAGGCCTGTGGCCAATGATAAACGGTTTTTACGCGGCAGCACTGAGAAGATCCGATCGAAAAGATCTGGCTGAGCATTGTTTAGAAGAGATCACTAAAGCCAACTATCTGGACCGAAGGGAGGGTGGTAGTTGGGGTTTTTATGAGTATCTTCACGGTAAGAAAAAAACACCCGAAGGGACTCCATATATGGCTTGGAACGCCGCCGGTCAAATATTTGCTTTTAAATCAGGTAAGATAATATGAAACTATTTGCCAGTGATATAGATAATACTCTTGTTCCCAAGGAAGAATCTTTTGTTAAAGAGGATCTAAAAGAGTTGGAAGATATCCTAAAAAAAAGAAAAGATCTAAAGATCGCCTACATCAGCGGTAGAAGTTTATCCATGATCTTAGAAGTGTTAGCTGATTATTATCTTCCTCAGACCGATTTTCTATCATCTGACGTAGGCACTGCCATTTATTCTCTCCGGAGAGGGGAGTGGAAGAAAGATAAAGATTATGAAGATTACCTACTTTCCGAGTCCTATAATTGGCTGGAAATGAAGAAAAAGTTGAAGGGTATAGCAGGCCTTAGCCTTCAAGAAGATCGAGCTCAAACCGATTTTAAGTTAAGTTATTACTTAAAGCTGGATTACAATAAAAAGGAAGCTCTTGAGGAAATTGAAGAAAGATTGGTTGATACTCCAGCTAAACTGATCTATTCCGAAGACAGGGTCAAAAATTTGGGGCTGGTTGATATCATACCCAGGCTAGGAGGAAAAGGTGGTGTTCTTGAATTTTTGGCTAAGAAGTTGGGGGCTGGGAAAGATGAAGTTATTTATGCAGGTGATTCCGGAAATGACCTGGAAGCTTTAAGCACTGGATTTAAGGCCGTTTTAGTCGGTAATGCTCCTGAATCTTTAAAGAAAGATCTTTCCGGAGACCCTTCCCGTGTCTATATAGCCAAAAAAAACTTTTCTCAGGGAATAATTGAGGGGTTAAAGCATTTTTCTTTTTAATTATATATAGATTTTATGTCCAGTTTTTATAATCCCAACCGTAGCGCCACCTATAATTATGGTGGCAGCAAGTGGAGACTGAGTCGTTCTAAGATAGACTTGTTTATAGAGTGCCCGCTTTGTTTTTATTTAGATAATAAATTAGGGGTAAAACGTCCGCCCGGATTTCCCTTTGCTCTGAATACAGCGGTAGATGAACTGTTGAAAAAAGAATTTGATATTTTAAGAGAAAAGGGTGAAACCCATGAATTGATTGAGCGCTATGGAATTGCCGCTCGGCCGGTGAAACATGATCATCTGGACGTCTGGAGGCGTAATTTTCAAGGAGTGCAATGTTATCATAAACCCACCGGTTTTCAAGTCAGCGGCGCCATTGACGATCTTTGGATAAATCCCCAAGGAGAATATATTGTGGTTGATTATAAGGCAACCTCCAAGGAAGAAGATATTACTGAATTAAATAAAGATTGGCAGAGAGGTTACAAGAGACAGATGGAGGTTTACCAATGGCTTTTGCGTCAAAATGGTTATTCGGTTTCCGACACTGGTTATTTTGTCTATTGTAACGGAATCACTGATACTGAGAAGTTCGATGCCAAGTTGGAATTTAAAATCACTTTAATCGCTTATACCGGAGACGATTCTTGGCTGGAAGATACCTTAAAAGATATCAAGGACACCTTGGACTCCTCTCGATTTCCCAAGCCTGATCCGAACTGTGATTTTTGCGCTTACAGAGAGGCAGTAGAGAAGTTAAATATTAATAGATAAGAAATGTCGACCAAAGACCATCATCTCAGACACGCCTTTGTGGCCTCGTCTATTGCTGCTTTAATGATGGCGATAATGATTTTTGTTTTTAGTGTTTTTGAGCAAGCTATTGGCCATGGAATTGCCATTGCTTCCTTCGCCGCCACTACCGCTATTGTGGTCTTTAATCCTACTAATCCTTCGGCCAGACCCAAAACAATAGTTTTCAGTTATCTGGGGGCGGCTTTAATAGGATTCCTTGTTTCTTTGTCTCCTTTCTCCTTAAGTATTCAAGCGGCCTTGGCTGTTGGCCTTATTATAGCTATTTTGATAATTACAGATACTTCTCATCCTCCGGCTGTCGCTTATGCTTTTGGTTTCATTCTCGGGGGGTATGGCCTGACTGAGTTTATTCTTACCATTCCGGCTCTTTTGGCTTTCTTTGTAGCCTTGGCCACGACAGCTTTTGTAGTGGAAAGAATAGCCACCTTGCTTGGCCTGATCGAAGATCCCAAAATAGACTCAAGTAAGCTTAGCTATTATCAGAAGATTGAAAGGGCGGTTGATAATGCTGTTCCTTATGCCCTGGTTATTTTGTTTGTGGCTATTGTGGTGGAATTTGTTTATGCTGATCAGGTGGCTCCTTATTCTTTTTATTTTAATTTAATTGACTGGGCGGTCATTTTGTTTTTTGTCCTTGATCTCTCTTTCAAATTTAGAAAAGTGCCCAAACTCAAGGATTTTATGAGGAAATATTGGTTGGATATAATCGCTACCATACCTTTTTTTATAGTTTTCCGTTTCTTTCAAGGCCTGGCTGTGGCTTTTGAGGTCTTTTCTCGGGGCGGATTGGAGGTGACCAGACACATGGCTATTTTTGTTAGGTTTCTGCGCCCTTTAGCAAGATTTCCCAGGTTTGCCAGAATGTTAAAACACTTGGAAAAAATATATGTCAATCAGGATAGTAAAACATCTTGAATCCTGAAAAGCTAAGTTCACAATTTTAGTTTTTATCTAAAATTTTCCCCAAAAGCCTCCAGGGCAGAGAAGCTTAAAAGCTCAACTGAAGCCCCTGATTGGTAAAGATAGACATTTTCCGGTTTTTGCTTTTATGTTAGAATAGAAATAGTAGTGTTTAATAAAAATTTATGAAGAGAGTCTTTGTGTTCGGATCGACCGGCTCGGTGGGCAAGCAAACCATGGAGGTTCTTAAAACTCATAAAGAACATTTTCGAGTCTATGGTTTAGCTGCCAGAGATAACATAGAAGAGCTATCTTCTCAGATAGAAGAATTTCGACCCGGGGTGGTCTGTTTAGAAAAAAAGGAAACAGCAAAAAAAATTTCCGCCTTTTTCCCGAATGTCGACTTTTGTTTTGGACAAGAAGGCTTAATTGATTTGGTTTGTAACAATGATATTGATATCATTGTTTTTTCTTCTTCAGGAACCTCCGCCCTTGTCCCCTTGATAGAAGCTATCAAGAACAAGAAGAAAATACTGATCGCCAACAAAGAAAGTATTATTTCTGCTGGTCAAATAATAAACAGCTACCTGGACAGGTATGGAGGGGAGTTGATTCCTTTGGATTCTGAACATTCAGCTTTGTTCGAGTGTTTGAAAGGAGAGGACGTGGGCGAGGTTAAAAATTTGATTTTAACTTGTTCCGGAGGTCCTTTTTGGAAGCATTCCAAGGAGGAGTTGGTAAAGGTTAAAAATGAGGAGGCCAGCCGGCATCCGGTTTGGGATATGGGTTCTAAGATAACTGTTGATTCTTCCACATTAATGAACAAGGGTTTGGAGGTTATAGAAGCCCATTATTTATTCCGGCTACCTTTTGATAAAATAAAAGTGGTGATTCATCCCGAATGTATTATTCATTCTATGGTGGAGTTCCGAGACGGCAGTATAAAGGCATTGCTCTCAGCTCCAGATATGAAAACCCCAATTCAATCGGCCCTTTTCCATCCTGTAAGAGCTCCCCGCTCTTTTAATGATATAGACTTGACTGAGGTAGGGAAATTATCTTTTTTTAAGCCCGACATGGAGAAATTTCCTTGTTTAAAACTTGCTTATCAAGCAGGAGAGAAAGGTGGAAGTTTTCCGGCTGCCCTGGTCTTTGCCGATGAAATTATTGTGGACATTTTCTTAAAGAACAAGATCTCCTTTTCTGAGATCCCTAAAATGTTATCCGATGTTTTGAACATGGATAATCTAGCGCCCAATCCTTCTATGGAGGATGTGTTGGAGGTTAAAAGAAAGGTTTTGGATAGGATGAATGAAAGACATCCTCATGTGCTGAACTAGTTATTCTTCAGTTTTTCAGATCTAAGAATTTAAAAAAATAAGTAAATATTATAAAAATGAAAATCATTATCATCTATGCCTCTTTCCATCACCGAAATACGGAGAAAGTGGCTAAAATAATAAGCTCTACCCTGGGAGCGAAACTGGTCAAGTTTTCTGAAGTAAAAAAAGAGGAGATAGGAAGAGCCGATCTGGTCGGTTTTGGTTCAGGGGTTTATTATTCCAAATTCCATAAAGGCCTGATCGATCTGGTGGATAACCTTCCTCAGATGGAAAACAAAAAAGCTTTTCTGTTTTCTACCAGCGGGATGAGAAAAAATTTTATTTTAAACCGATCTCACCGGCATTTTAAAAATAAATTAAAAGAGAAGGGTTTTAAGATCTTAGGTGAGTATGATTGTCGTGGTTATGACACCTATAGCTTATTGAAATTGATCGGAGGGATTAACAGGGGTAGGCCCAACAAAAAAGATCTTAAGGGAGCAAAGAAGTTTGCCAAGTCGATTCGGAATAAATAATTGATGATAACTAAAGCCTTCCACATTCTTAAAAACAAAACCCGGATTTTAATGAATCCGGGTTTTTTGAATTGCCTAGGAATTTTTACATGTTAATTGGACCCCCTTCCTACTGAGAAATATTTGAAACCTTCTTGCCTCATTTCTTCCGGACTCAAAAGATTTCTTCCATCAAAGACAAGAGGAAGTTTCATTAATTTCTTCATTTTGGCCAGGTCGGGATTCCTAAAAGGATGCCACTCGGTTAGGATTATTAATGCCTCGGCCCCTATTAGGCTTGAGTATTCATCTTGGCAATAGACCAGTCTGGTGTTCCTTTCAGGCGGAAGGACCTTTTTGAAATTCTCCATGGCCTTAGGGTCGAAGACTTTGACACAGGCGTTTTTTTTCAGCAGTTCGGACACAATGTAGATAGCAGGCGACTCTCGGACATCATCAGTGCCGGCCTTAAACGATAACCCCCAGATGGCTATGTTCTTGCCCTTCAGATCCTCTCCTGTCTCCCTGAGAATTTTATTCAAGAACCATCGTCTTTGATCTTGATTGATCTGGTCTACTTCTTCTAGCAGGCCGACATCCAGCTTTTGGTTTTTGATGGTGCTTATCAGGGCTCTGACATCTTTTGGAAAACAAGAACCCCCATAACCTACTCCAGCATAAAGAAATTCTTCTCCTATCCTGGGGTCACTACCGATTCCTGCTCTGATCTCTTCAATATCGGCACCCACTAATTCGGCTGATCTGGCCAACATGTTCATGAAAGAGATCCTGGAGGCTAACATGCAGTTGGCGGCATGTTTGGCCAACTCAGCGCTTTCTATGTTCATAAACAGGATCTTATTGGATTTTTTTCTCATGAAAGGTTTATAGAGATTTTTTAAGAGACCTTTGGCTCTGTCGTCCTCGACTCCCAAGATTATCCTTGCCGGTTTCAAGAAGTCGTCCACGGCTGTCCCTTCCTTGAGGAACTCCGGGTTCGAGGCGACTGAAAAATCAAGAAGATTGTCCCTGTCTGTCAATTCTTGCCTAATGACTTCTTCTATCTGTCTACAAGTGCCTACAGGGACGGTTGATTTTTGGACGATTAATTTATAGCCGTTAATATTTTCGCCGATCGTCCTTGACACCTCAAAAACATAATCAAGGTTGGCTTCTCCGTTTTGGTGAGAAGGTGTTCCCACTGTGATTATAATAATATCACTTTCCCTTATCGGGTCTTCCGGTCTGGTGGTAAAATCTATCTTTCCGGCTTGAATATTTTTTCTTAACATTTCTTCCAGGCCGGGTTCATATATAGTGGATTCTCCTCTGTTCAATGTTTCAATTATTTCATCATCCTTGTCCACGCAAGTAACCCGGACTCCTGTGTCAGCCAAACAAGTCCCGGTAACCAAGCCCACATAACCTGTTCCAAAAATTGCAATTCTCATTCTCATACCCTCCTTAATAATTTTTTAAAGATCGAATTAGTTTGTATTTTCACAAAAGATATAATAATTCTATAGTTCTGAAAAACAAAAGTCAATCGGGTTTTTGGCAAATAAAAAAGAACAGAAATTCGGTCTGTTCTTTTTGGTTCCGGCTTATTTTTCTGTCATTTCTTTTATTGATTGCCGGTATTGATCCGGATACTTGATGATCCCGAAATGGTCTCCGGGGGTTTTTCGGACCCAGGTGTCAAAAGCAGATTTCATTTTACCTATTTCATTTTTTTGAGGAGTAATGAAATCATCCTTAAAAGGCATTACAATCCTTATTTCTATTAGGTTTCTTACTTTAAGTCCATTTTTAAGATTGAATTTTCTGATTTCATTTATCTCCTTCCAGGATCTCCGAGGCCTTGTAAAAAGATTGACCACACTTTCGACCATGATCTTTTTTTTAGAAGAGAAGTTGATGTCGGAGAGGGCAACCTCCCTTAAAAAAGACATGCAGTGGGCAATAAGACCTCGGTTAGTCAACCCGGCCGGGGCAATAAGGATTATTTTACCAACTTTTTCCCAATTTTCTTGAAGAAACTCCAGGAGTTCAATAACACCGGCTGAATAGCTTACAAGAATAACCTTTTCAGATTCCTGCAGGGATGTTTTCTGTTTGTGAACCTCTATAGTCCAACCATCTACCTCTCTCCATTGGTCCAGAAACGGCTTCAGGAGACTCTCCATTTTAGGCCAACCCGGAAAAAAAATTATTTTTTTCATTATCAAGCTCCTTTTTGAAGATTTTTTGTTTTTAAGGATCTAATTTTGCTAATGTGACACAAAAATATTAATAAGTCAAGAGTAGGGATCGGTGTTTTGAGAAGCTTTGTTTTACATTAATTCAATTTAATTGTAAAATATTAAAAAAGGAATTTCTAATTTAATATGTGGATTTTTAAAATATGCCCGCCTTAAAGGTAGGTGTTTATTTTAAGATTTTTTTTGAGTTATGTTTTCCAATCTAAAAGAGAAGGTGACAGGTCACAGGGCCATCCAATGGTCCTCAGAAAGAGGTTTTGTTTTAGCCACCGCTGCT
The DNA here is from genome assembly GCA_964635515.1 of uncultured Gammaproteobacteria bacterium. GTDB lineage: Bacteria > Patescibacteriota > Patescibacteriia > Patescibacteriales > JAGXOH01 > CAZNAQ01. The sequence continues at coordinate 60,329 of CAZWNU010000001.1, read as the reverse complement.
GCGGCTGTAGGTTTGGGTAATATTTGGAGATTTCCCTATATAGCAGGTGAAAACGGAGGAGGTTCTTTTGTTTTTGCCTATATAATAGCCGTTCTGATTTTGGGTATACCTTTAATGATACTGGAGATAAGTGCCGGAAGAACCGAGCACGGGAGTCCGGTGAAAACATTTAGGTTGCTTAACAAAAGGGCGGTTATTTTTGGTTGGGCAGTTGTCATATTGACCTTAATAATAATGAGCTATTATTTTGCCATAACAGGCTGGACCCTGGGTTTTGCAGTTGAAAGTTATAGAGGTAATATTCAATCCTTTGAAGAATTTACAAGTGGGTATATCTCTCTGTTTTATTTCTTTGTTGTGGCCTTTTTGACCTCAATCGTAGTGGCCAGGGGGGTGAAAGCTATCGAGTTTCTCGCTAAAATCCTTATGCCCGTACTTTTGTTGATTGTGATCTTTTTAGCTGGATACAGCCTTAGCCTGGATAAAGCGGGCTATGCCTTGTCTTTTCTATTTACCCCTGAACTTGAAGCTTTTTTCAGTGTCCATGTTTGGCTCCTGGCTTTTGGACAAGCCTTTTACTCTCTGGCTGTGGGGCAGGGTTATTTAATAACTTACGGAAGTTTTTTGCCTAGGAACGTTAACCTGCCTAGGGCTACCGGAATAATAGCGTCTATTGAAACCTCAATTGCGTTATTGGCAGCTATTATTATTTTCCCTATAGTTTTTTCTTTTGGCTTAAATCCTGAGCAGGGGACCAAGCTGGCCTTTACCACCCTTCCTCTTGTCTTCGAGTCTATACCCTTTGGGGCTTATTTGGCTGTCTTGTTTTTCACCTTATTTTTTCTAGCAGCTATCAGTTCTTGTATTGCCGGAATGGAGGTGGTCAAGACGGCTTTCAGAGAAGAGTTCAACCTTTCCCATAAAAGGGCCACCTTTTTTTCATTCTTGCCGGTTATCCCCTTGGGGTTTCTTTCTGCCCTTAGCTTCACTCCGGTCGGCTTTTCTTTTTTAGGAAGGCCCTTCTTAGAAGTTCTGGATCTTTTTGCAGCTAACCAGATCGTTGTGGGTTCCGGTTTGATAGGGGGTGCCATAATCAGCTGGAGTATATCTAAGAAAGAGCTTGTGGAGAGCATAGGCACCAGGTGGAAGAAGGCGGCAGGAGTGTCAATAACTATTTTCAGGGTCTTGCCCTTTTTAGCAGCCCTGATCATGATTTTTTCCTTTTTCTTTTAAGTTTTGTTCATGTCCATTTTTATTTTTTTAAGGTTTAGTTATAATCATTTTTAATTAAGACCGATATATGGACAACTCCAGAATAAAAATTTTGATATTTTTACTGTTCTTTCTGTTTTTAGGTTTAGGACTGTTTTTTTTATATAATCATTTAAGCTCAAACACGGCTAGTCAAAAAGAAGAAGAAAAGAAGGTCTCTTCGATTGTCCCTGAGAATGAAGAAGTAAAGGATTCTTTGGTTGAAGAGGACGATGATATAATATCGACTGCCCCAGAAAAAAAAGAACTGGATCTTGATTTTCTTTTTTTCGGGGATATGATGTTAGATAGGCATGTAGGTGATTTGATAGAAGAAAGGGGATTGGACCATATTTTTGGGAAAATGGACAGTCAAGGGATTTTCTATTCGAGAGATTTAATTGGAGCTAATTTGGAGGGTGCAGTTACTAATGAAGGCAAACATTATCCACCTGAATATCTTTATGACTTCGCTTTTTCCCCGGATATTATTGAAGAAATAAGTAAAGACTATAATTTTAATTTTTTCAATATCGCCAACAACCATTTAGCCGACCAGGGGGAGAGAGGGATCAGGGAAACAGAAGAAAATTTAAATAATTTGGGTCTTTATTTTTCCGGTTGTCAAGATGGTCAGGCAGGTGAATGTAGTTTGAAGATCATTGATTTTGATGATACGGAAATAGCCTTCTTGGGCTTTAGCATGGTCTACGCCATTCCAGATCAAACTGAAATGCTTGATTTAATAGAGAGCGCTGCCTCCTCTTCGGATATGGTCATTGTTAATGTTCATTGGGGGGTTGAGTATGAACACAGATTTAATCAAACACAACAGGATTTCGCTCATTTTTTTGTTGATAGCGGAGCAGATGTGGTCATCGGACACCATCCCCACGTGGTCCAGGGCATGGAGGTATATGAAGGTAAAGCGATTTTTTATTCTTTAGGGAACTTTGTCTTTGATCAATATTTTTCTACAGCTACACAAGAAGGCTTTGCCCTTGATATGAATATAAAAGAGGAGGAGATAATCTACTCTTTCTTGCCCTTTAAGTCTGAGCTAAGCCGGGTGGAAATGATTGACAAAGAAGAGGATATAGAAGAGTTTTTGCAACGGTTTGTCAACTGGAGCGACCTAGGCCAGAAGGTGGAAGAAGAGGTTTTGACAGGTAGTTTTTCCGCAAAGAGATAAGTTCAATTGATTACAAAAAAAGTCGCTTCGTGCTAAAGTTAAATTAGTTAGATAATTAGAACTTTTTATTTTTATGAAAGCAAGAAACAGCTTTGACAATTTTATTTCTTTTATTTTCGATATTTTTAATTGGAATGATGCGGAGAGGACCTTTGAAAGACTTCAGGTGATTTTTACCATTTTGCTGCAATTGGTTTTTTTATTATCTTTTTTACTGGCCCTCTTTTGGAAGAACTGGACGACAGCCTTTATCAGTTTGGTGGCCATGGTATCCATTTGGTTACCCATTATTTTTATTAAGAAGAGAAAGATCCATATTCCGGTTAGTTTCACTTTCTTCCTTACTTTATTTATTTACGCTTCTCTGTTTTTAGGGGAAATAAGGGATTTCTATTTCAAGTTTTGGTGGTGGGACTCCCTTCTTCATTTTACTTCAGGGATGGCTCTGGGTTTTGTGGGCTTTCTGATAATTTATTCCCTTTATCAGAACGGACCTCTAGAATCAAATGCCGGAATAATAGCTCTTTTTTCTTTTTGCTTCGCCCTCTCCCTGGGCGCTCTTTGGGAAATCTTTGAATTTGCTATGGATAGCTTTTTCGGTCTAAATATGCAAAAAGACGGACTGGTTGACACTATGTGGGATCTGATTATGGATGCCTGGGGCGCCCTCATTGTCTCTTTGGCGGGCTATTTTTATATAAAATATGGAGGGAAGGGAACAGGGGTGTTCCGTTATTACCTAACCTCTTATCTAAAGAAAAACTTAAATAATTAAAATATATTATGTTAATTAAGAAAAATTTAAAACTATTCTTGGTCTTGTTTATTATTGCTGCCACGCTTTTAGTGGCCTGGGTTTCGCTTTTTGTCACTGGCTACCTCGAGAAAGAAGATCCCTTGGAAACGGATCAAGAGAAAAAAAATATGTCAATTATCAATTTACCCGAGCCAAAAAAAGATAGTCGAACATCCCTAGAAAGGGCCATAGAAAACAGAAGAAGTATTAGGAGTTATAGTGGAGAGGCATTAGGCTTGGAAGATCTATCCCAACTACTTTGGTCTGCTCAAGGAATTACTGATGTCAGAGAAGGTCTTCGAGCCGCCCCCTCTGCCGGAGCTCTTTATCCCTTAGAGGTTTATGCTGTTGTTTCAAATGATCAAGAGCTGGCAGCCGGAGTTTATAAGTACTCAGTTGATGAGCATAGCTTAAAAAGAGTTAGAGAAGGGGATTTTAGCCAAAAATTGGCAGAAGCGGCTTTGAATCAAATGTTTGTAAATGAAGCGCCTGTAAATTTGGTTATAGGTGGTGATTACTCAGTAACAGCTGATCGTTACGGAGATAGAGCGGAGCAGTATGTGCACATTGAAGTGGGTCATGCCTCTCAAAATGTTCTTCTCCAGGCCACGAGCCTGAATTTGGGAGCGGTTCCGATCGGAGCTTTTGATGAGGGAAGACTGAGCGAGATACTCCATTTACCTGAAAACAAGACCCCTCTTTATGTTATACCCATAGGGAAGATTGAATAAGAAAGCCTCTTAATAGTTTTTTGGTCTTTTTTGTGTTATGATTTAAATATCTAAATTACTTCATAGTTTTTATGGACTCTATTTTTTTTGATATAAGTATTATTCTGGGAATTGCTATCGGAATAGCTTTTATCGCTAACCTTTTGAAACAGCATCTTATTATCTCCTATCTTTTTACCGGAGTTATTTGTGGTCCCTTGTTATTGAATTTGGTCAGTCCGGAGCATGATTTTTTTCAGATGTTTGCAAAATTCGGGGTGGTAATGCTTTTGTTTTTGGTGGGCTTAAATTTGAACGTAGATTACTTAAAAAAAATCGGCAAACCCTCAATAGTCTCGGGTCTGTCCCAAGTGATTTTTACTTCATCTTTGGGTTTTTTGATCATTTTTTTATTTGGTCTTCCGGTTTTATCCGCTTTGTTTATAGCGATATCTATAACTTTTTCCAGTACAATCATAGCTACTAAAATATTATCGGATAAAGGTGATATAGGCAGTGTTTATGGAAGATACTCTATTGGCTTGAATTTGGTCCAGGATATGGTGGCTGTGGTGATAATGATAATTTTGCCCGCATTTTATCTTGGAGACACTCTTGTGATATCCTTCCTGTCCTTGATAGCTAAAAGCTCCTTATTTTTGTTGGGAGTTTATCTTGTGACCAAGTTTTTATTACCACTTACATTAAACAAGATAGCCGAATCCAAGGAGTTTCTTTTTATGTTCGCTTTAGCCTGGTGTTTTATTGTTTCCGGTGTGGCGGAGTGGTCTGGATTGTCTTTGGAGGTGGGAGCCCTGATAGCCGGACTTTCTTTAGCGGCCTCCAAGTATCAATTTGAAATAAATAGCAGAGTAAGGCCATTAAGAGATTTTTTTATAGCTCTTTTCTTTATAATACTCGGGAGTAAAATGGGATTGGCTAATTTACAAGAAGTTTTTTGGCCTGGCTTGGTTCTTTCTGTGTTTATATTAATAGGAAACCCTTTTATATTATACACGGTTTTTCGGTTCATGAAGTTTACTAGAAAAAACAGTTTTCTCTCCAGTTTGTCAGCAGCCCAGGTAAGCGAGTTTGGCTTTGTGCTTCTTTTTTTGTTGTATGATATGAATTTGGTTACCGGAACTGATCTCACCCTGTTTACGATGGTTGCTTTAATAACCATATTTTTCTCATCTTATTTGATTACTTACAACAGACAGATCTTTGATAAGATAAATCCCTTCTTTGAAAAGTTTTTCGGCAAAGACAAGGCTCTGGCGGTTGAAGAGAGTGGAGGTGTAAAGTATGATGTTTTAATATTCGGATACCATCGTTTGGGCTGGAAGATCTGCGATTCTTTAAAAGAGTCTGGTGTTTCTTTTGCTGTGGTGGATTTTGACCCTAAGGCAATTCAAAAATTGAGACAAAGAGGAATCCCTTATTATTTTGGTGACGCCGGAGCGATTGATTTTTTGGGTGATATTTTTTCTTCTAAGATAAAAATGGTGATATCGACTATCCCGGACTTCAAAGACCAGATGACCCTGGTTCAGCAATTGAGAAAATTCAGTAAAAAGGCTATATTCATAGGAAGTCTTTCTCACATAAAACACTTAAATGTCTTGTACAATGAAGGCGCTGATTTTATAATAACCCCACACCTTTTGGCTGGAAGCTGGATGAAAAATTTGATTTCGGAAAAGAGGTGTAATAAAAGTAGTTTTAGGCGTTTAAGAAATGAGCAGAGGAAAGAATTAAAATTAAAATCAAAACCCAAGAACAAGGGGTGTAAATAAATTTTTTAAAGTTTAAAAATAAAATTATGTTTATTATTGATTTGATCTTGTTGTTTGCCTGGGCCGGATTTATTTTTTACGGTCTGTTTTTTGGTCTTATAAGAACCCTGGGGTCTTTACTGGGCATGGTGGCCGGCGCCTGGGTGGCAATACTTTTTTATTTGGACTTGTTTAACTTGATTGAATCCTGGTTTTTCGGATTGGAGAATATTGGAAAGATAGTTTGCTTTCTTTTCTTGTTTGTGATAGCCAATCGCTTAGTAAGATTAATTTTCGTTTTACTGGACAAGGCTTTTAAGATTTTTTCTATCATACCCTTTCTAAAGACCATAAATCGAATCGGTGGGATGTTTTTGGGTCTGATCGAAGGAGCCTTGGTATTGGGTGTGGTTATTTATTTGGCAGTAGTTCACCTATCCATCGACACTTGGCTTCCTATTGACTTGGGCCAATCGGTCATCATACCTTATTTGATGACTTTTATTAAGTTCTTGGTGCCATTTTTGTCTCAAGCTCTTTTAAATTATTTATAATCATTTTGGATGGAGATAATAAAATTAAACAACTTTGTGTGTGATGAGGAGAAAATGGATAAAATAACTTCTTTTTTTTCACAAGGTAAGATCGTCGTATATCCTACTGATACAGTTTATGGTTTGGGATGCAGGGCTGACGACAATCAGGCTGTGGAAGTGTTGTATAAAATAAAGAAGAGGACGAAAAACAAACCTTTTTTAGTTTTGGTCAGCGACCTTGCCATGACCAAAAAATATTTCAAAATTGACTCTCGGCAATTGGATTATTTAAAGAATAATTGGCCCGGCCCAATTTCCTTTCTTCTTGACTCCCAAGGGAGGTTAGCGCAGGGAGGAGAGGTAGGATTGGCCGTCCGTTTGCCTAAAAATAATTTTCTTACTAAAATGATAAGAAGAATCGGAGTCCCGATCATATCCACTAGTTTGAATTTAAGTGGCGGTCAAACTATAACGGACATAAAAGAAATCAGTTCTTATTTAGATGTTTCCGAGATCGATTTGGTTATAGATGTCGGTCCGATTCAAGCCAAAGCTTCTTCAATAATTGATTTGAGGGACATGGATAACATAAAAACTATAAGAAAATAGATTTATGACACAAAATAAAAAAGACAATAGTTATAAGAATAAAAGTTCCAACACTTTCCTCGGAGTGATTGTTTCTGTTCTGGTTTTGATTTTAATGTTGATATCTTTTGCCGCGGGCATGTATTTGCCAGGCAAGATTCAGGTGATGGAAGAGTTGGCCAGAAAAGAAGTTGTTTATCTTGGCAAGGTTTTGGGTAAATATGAGGAGGTAGAAGAAGGAAGGCTTCAGCGAAACATAGAATTTGATCTATATTGGGATGTTTGGGATGCTCTAAAAAGCGAATATGTGGATAGTGACAAGATAAGCGAGAAAGAATTGTTTTATGGATCGTTAAAGGGAATGGTTGAGGCTGTTGATGATCCAAACACCATATTCTTGGATCCTATGGAGTCTCATAGTTTCCAGGAGAGCATGTCAGGTAGTTTTGAGGGTATTGGAGCAGAGGTGGGAATTAGAGACGGTGTGGTTACGATAATAGCGCCCCTGGAAGGGATGCCGGCTGAAAAAGCAGGTCTTAAAGCCGGAGATAAAATTATGGCTATAAATGGTAGCTCTACTAAAGAAATGAGCCTGGAAAAAGCCGTTTCCAGAATCAGGGGAGAAGAGGGGACCGAGGTTAAATTGACCATTGCCAGAGATGACCTGGAAGAACCGAAAGATATTAAAGTGACCAGGGGAGTTATCAAAATAGAAAGTGTAAAAACCGAATTAAGGGAGGACGGCATTTTTGTCATCAAGATAACCAATTTTAATGACGACACTTTAAGGCTTTTTCGAGAAGCATTGACTGAGGTTAAAGACAAGAATCCTGAGGGAATAATTTTGGACTTGAGAAATAACGCCGGTGGTTACTTGAGTACCGCTATAGAGGTTACTAGTGCTTGGATTGAGAGGGATGTAGTGTTGATTGAGAAATCAAGTGATGGAAAGTATAAAGAATATAAAGCCAGAGGCATTCCGGAATTAAGGGATTATCCTACAGTGGTGCTTGTTAATATGGGAAGCGCTTCCGCTTCTGAAATAACAGCCGGTGCCTTGCAATATCATGGAAAAGCTGTTGTGGTGGGTGAGCAAACTTTTGGCAAGGGCTCGGTTCAGAGCTTGGTACCTTTAAAAGACGGGTCTTCTTTAAAGGTAACAGTATCCGAATGGCTTACCCCGGGTGAAGTATCGATTGATGAGCACGGCATAAAACCGGATATGGAGGTTGAGTTAAGCAGAGAAGACTATGAAGAGGGCAGGACCCCTCAAAAGGATAAGGCTGTAGAAATATTAAAAAAATTGATTCAAGGAGAGACCCTTGATTGGGAAAAAGAAAATACTAAAGAAGAAACAAAAGATAATTAAAAAATCAAAACACAGAATTAATAGATGTTTTCGGTATTGTGTGTTTTTGAGAAAGAAGATTGACTATGACAGCCAAAAAAAAGTCTGATAAAAAAGAAGTTAAGTTCATTTTTGTTGTAGGAGGTGTTATGTCCGGAGTGGGCAAGGGTGTAACCTGCGCTTCTATAGGCACCATCCTTGAGAGTCGTGGATATAATGTCAGCGCTATCAAGATCGATCCTTATATCAATGTGGATGCCGGGACCATGAATCCGGTGGAACATGGAGAGGTTTTTGTGACCGAAGATGGTGATGAGACTGATCAAGATATTGGAAACTATGAAAGATTTCTAAACAAAAACATTTATCGAGAAAACTATATGACAACTGGTAGAGTTTACGAGAGTGTCATTAAAAAAGAAAGAAATCTTGAGTATGGTGGCAAGTGCGTGGAAGTGGTTCCTCATATTCCCATGGAGATCAGAGACAGAATAAATAGAGCTGTGGAAAAAAGCGGAGCTGAGATTATGATAGTTGAGATCGGAGGCACAATAGGGGAGTATCAAAATGTTTTGTTCTTAGAAGCGGCCAGGATGATGAAATTATATGATCCGGAAAACGTCCTGTTTGTTATGGTCAGTTATCTTCCTATTCCTAGCAAAATAGGGGAAATGAAAACTAAACCGACCCAGCACGCTATTAGGACTTTAAACTCTTCTGGTATTCAACCCAATTTCATTATCGCACGAAGCGAAAAGGAGGTGGATGAACCCAGAAGAAAAAAAATAGCTATAAATTGCAATATAGCTAAAGAAGATGTGGTCTCCGCTCCTGATATTGATTCGATCTATGAGGTTCCTCTTAATTTTGAAAAAGATGCTTTGGGAGATAGGATTTTGGATAAATTCAATCTTAAGAAAAGGAAAAAGGATTTGGATCAGTGGAAAGACTTGGTCAGAAGGACAAGAGAGGCTAAAAAGGAAGTAGACATAGGAGTTGTAGGGAAATATTTTTCTACTGGAGATTTTTGTTTATCCGATTCTTATATCTCGGTAATTGAAGCTATTAAGCACGCTTGTGCTAATAATAATTGTCATCCCAACCTTCATTGGATAAACTCCGAGGATGTGGAGAATAAAAAAAGGAGCCTGGGAAAGTATGATGGAATAATAGTTCCTCAGGGATGGGGGTCAAGGGGGGCGGAAGGTAAAATAGCTACTATAAAATATTGCAGGGAGAAGGGGAAGCCCTATTTCGGTCTTTGTTACGGAATGCAAATGGCTGTAATCGAGTTTGCTCGTAACGTATGTGGTTTTAAAGATGCTAACTCCATTGAAGTAGACCCTGGTACTCCTCATTCGGTCATTCATATAATGCCCGATCAAGAAGAGGTAATTTCCAATGGTCAATATGGAGGAACCATTCGATTAGGAGGATGGCCCTGTAAGTTGATTAAAAACACCAGATTGGCTAAGGCTTACGGTAAAAAAACTAAGGAAACCACAGTCTCAGAAAGGCACAGACACAGGTATGAGTTCAATAATGAATTTCGAGAGACATTGGAAAAAAACGGCTTGGTTGTCTCTGGAGTATCTCCCGATGGTAAAATTGTAGAGGCTATAGAGCTATCAGACCACCCCTTTTTCGTTGGTACCCAGTTTCATCCCGAGTATATTTCCAGACCACTTGATCCTCATCCTCTGTTTTTGGAGTTTATTAAGGCTTGCTTGAAGCAGAGGAATTCTTAATAGCCAAAATCTCAAAAAGAATAAAAAAACAGAAGGATTAATTGGTCCTTCTGTTTTTTTGCTAGGGGTCTGTATTCTATTTCTTTTCTTCTATATTAACAATTTTAGTCTTTTTTAATTGGTTATTGAATTTTTTTATCTTTCTTGTGGTAAACTTAACCACACCGCTCTTTAAAGCGAACAAGGTGTCGTCTTTTCCTTTGCCTACGTTTTTTCCAGGATGATACTTGGTTCCTCTTTGTCTAATTAAAATAGAACCAATATTAGCCAACTCTCCCTGGAAAAGTTTTACTCCTAGTCGTTTTCCAGCGGAATCCCGGACGTTACCGGTAGAACCACCAGCTTTTTTCTGTGCCATATTTATATAAATTTTTTAAAATCCTTAAGAAATATTAAGGATTTTAGGAAAATCAAATTGAATTATAAGTTTTTAGATAAATTTATAATATCAAATAAATCATGTTGTGTCAATATACCAAAAATGCTATAATGAATTTAAGTTATTTAATTTTTATTTGACTTGTAATAATATGACAAAGAGAGGGAAATTTAAATCTTTAGTAACAATTTTGTTGTTTCTTTTTTTATTTTTCGGTTTGTCAGATGTTAGTCATAGCAGCTCTCAATCTAGCAGGGAATTAGACTTTTTAAATGAGGAGATTGAGTCAAAGAAAAAAGAAATGGAAAGGATACAGGAGCAAAGAAGCAAGTATTCGGAAAGAATAGAGGAGCTTCAAGAGGAAAGAGACAGCCTCCAAAACCAACTTGACCTCTTAGACAGCCGACTCGCCAGGACGGAGCTGGAGATAAAGAACACTGAGAATCAGATCAGTAGGGTTAGTTTAGAGACCAGAAGAACCAATTTCGAGATCAGGGAAAAGGAGGATGAGATAGAGAGGAAAAAGGACCATATATCAAATATAATTAATTTGATATATAAACAGAACAAGGCTGATACTTTGGAAATACTTCTTTTAAACGATTCTTTTTCCGATTTTATTAATCAGTTAAAATACTTACAAGATATAAACGAAGAAATCGAAATAGGTGTTAGAGATCTAGAGAATTACAGAGAAGAACTTCAAGAAAAAAGAGCTTCCTTGGTCGAGAAGAATAAAGAATTGGTTGAGCTTGAAGAAGAGTTGAATGCCCAGAAAGAAGAGCTTATAGCCAGTCAGGAAAGGAGAAAGTTTTTACTGGAAGAGACTAGTAATTCAGAGGAGGAGTACCAGGATCTTTTAGAAAAAGCCAAGCAACAAAGACAGCAAGTTTCTAATGAAATAGCTTCTCTGGAGTCGGCAATAAGGGCCAAACTGGAAGAGGAGTCAGAGGGGGGGCTGGATTTTGGTGACCAGGAATTTATTTGGCCGGTACCAAGTAGGCACATAACAGCAGGTTATCATGATCCGAATTACCCCTTTCGTCATTTATTTGAACATCCTGGTATAGATATAAGAGCCGCTCAAGGAACCACCATAAGAGCTTCAGCTTCCGGATATGTGGGCCAAGTTAGATTTAATCCTAATAGTTCTAATTATGCCTATATAATGCTTATTCACGGAGACGGTTTAGCCACTGTTTACGGTCATATATCCCAACCCCTTGTGGAAGCTGATCAGTACGTCACCCAGGGTCAGGAGATAGCTCTAAGCGGAGGTACTCCGGGGACGGCCGGGTCGGGTCACTTGAGCACAGGCCCTCATCTTCATTTCGAGATCAGGAAGGACGGAATTCCTGTTAATCCTATGAATTATCTACCTTAAAATAACAAGGTTGAAAATAAAAAAGAGGGGAGAGATCCTCTTTTTTATTTGAATTTGGTTTTTTATAATAAAAAAGCGAGAAAAATAAAACACTTTTCCTCGCTCAGACAGAATCATTACTCAAGTCAGAGTTATTGCTTAAACTTGTTGTTGGTGTGACCAGGTTTTGTCGCCATCCAATGGGCCAAAGGGCTCATAGAGCATAGAAGAATCAACTTGACAAGATGCCTTAAATTTTTTGATAGCTTCGTCTGAGTTTTGTCTACAACTTTCAAGAGCCTTTCTGCCTTCTTCTGTGTTTAACCAAGTAATAATTTTACTTGTCTTTGTGCCAGATCTTCCTTTTTTTGACATAAGGTCACCCCCTTGTTGTTTAATTGAAAGAGCCTAATCAAATATTTTGTATTAATTATATCAAACTATTTGTTTATGTAAATTTGTTATTAATTTTCATCCAGCTTATTACCCCCATGAAGTTTTTTGTGGATATCTTTTAATTGTTTTTTAGTAACATGAGTGTAGATTTGGGTGGTGGCTATATTCCTATGACCTAAAAATTCCTGAACCAACCTGAGATCCACACCTTGGGATAGCAGATCAGTGGCGAAGGAATGCCTTAGAGTATGAGGTGTTACTATGGTGGGCAAACCAGCAATTTTTACATATTTTTTGACGATATCATCAATACTTTTAACAGTTAAGCGCCTGGGTTCGTTTGACTTGAGAGCAGCCGGCCAATAATTGATAAAAAGAGCTTCATCCATATCTTTTCTGGCGTCCAGATATTTTTTTAACCACTTAATGGCCCTGCCTGAAAAGTATACGGTGCGAACTCGATTACCTTTACCCACTACCACAACCTCCAATTCTTCGGTTTTTTCTTTGATTTTAAACTGATCCCGGTTCAAATTAATCAACTCTTGGACCCGAAGGCCGGTAGAAAACATTACTTCTAATATCGCCCTATCTCTTAAACCTGTGATTTTAGAAGTATTTGGTGCTTCCATTAATTTTTTTAGCTGATCTAAGGTTAAAAATTTAACTTCTTTGTCACTTTTGTCCTTTGCAAGTTTTATGTTAGTGGGGGAGAGGGAGGGTATTTCTTTTTCAATAAAAAACTCTAATAGCGACCTTAGAGAAATCAAATATAGATTTTGAGTAGATCTTTTTAAGCCTTTTTTAGTACGAGGGTCGATCCCTCTGGCTAAAAAAATTCTGTATTTGGAAATGATGTCAGTGGATAATTTGTCCGGAGAAAGATTTTCTAAATTATTATCTTGCAACCATTTAAAAAATTTATTTAAGAACCTAGAATAATTTTTTTGAGTATTAGAGGATAGACCTTTTTCAATTTCTAGGTAATCCAGGAAGTCTTTTTGATATTTTACTATAGGTTTGATTTTATTCATAGAGACCTTGTTTGTTGGGGGAGGTTATTATTATAACTTCATGTTATGTAGATTAATTAACGTATTATCAATATAGCATAGATTTTTAAGGCCCGCAAGGATTATACTGTTAGCCGGTAATAGTAATCCCCAAGATATTAATCTCTGGTACAAATAATAGGATTATTTTTAGTAATAACAAGAAAAAACCTATCACTACTAAACAAAAAACAAAAACCGCTAAAAAAAATGTTGCCTTGAATAGTTTTTCCATTGTTTTATTAGTTGCCATAATATAGTACGTTATTTATAAAAAATTCTATCTCCATATCTAAGATCTATATATTCACTGTCCATAAACCTCTCTTTTAACTCCTTGTTTTTTAATATAAACAATTTATTCATTTGTTCTTGCGCCTCTACCTCCATATTTAAATATATAATCGGACCATTAGCAATTTTCATAGTTATAGTATTCTGCTTCACCCTTTCCATGTCCGGCACTTCATGATCTAGTATGAATTTTTCTATTTCTATATTCTCAAAATCTTTTTCTATAATTCTATAGAGATCAATTATATAATCAGTATAACTATTATCAATATAAACCCTGTCTCCTATAATCTTATTTTCCGTAGAGCTATTTCTTATTATGGGCAAGTTTTTATTCAAATGTTCTGTTTCTTCTATAACATATTTACCCTCGTCTATTTTGTATTTCTTTTCACCCTCAATCAAAATGAACTCAGCCTGACTTTCTTTAATTCGGATAGTTATTTTGTCAGGAATACTTCTTTTTATGTTCACTTCTGGGAAACGAAAATTATTTTTCATTTTTTCTATTAACTCCTCTTTATTTAAAAAGAATAAATTTTTTTGTGATAAGAGCTTGTTCTCGTTTTCAATTTGCCCCCAAGCCAGACCCTCAACCTCAATTTGAGGAGTTCTTTCCAATCCCTTAATTTCAATTTTTTTTATACTCCAAAATCCAGAGAAAAATATCCACCAAATCAAAGCTGAAAAAATCAATATTACCAGGAGTATAACCAAGGTTTTCTTCCAGTTAATTTTTACCTTTTCTTTTTTGAAAGGGTTTTTTATTTTCTTTTTCTGTTTATAATGATCTTTGATCTTTTTTTTATCTGATCTCCGCATTGTTTTTCAACTCTTTTTTTATTATATGGCCAATAGCTAACACATAAGAATGATGTTTGCCAAATCTATATATTTGTTCTTCTCTTTTTTCTCCTTGGTGTCTAAGTATGATCTTCTGGCCTTTTTCGTTTTTTTCTGTTTTTTCGATTCTTGCATCAGATTCTTCCTTGAAGCCATAGTATAATACTCTTTGTTCTTTATTTTTCCCTATTTCTTTAACTCTGTAATTATCTGAGTTAAGTATTATAAGTCCTCCTTTTTTTGTTTTCTGGGCCAGTAGTTCATATTCGTTTACTAAGCGGTTCATATCTGAAAATCCCTCTTTGTACCTCTGGGTGATGTCAGTAATTATGGAGATGTCAGGCTTTACTATCGAAAGCAAATACTTCATATCCCCCTCATCCGAAGTGCCCAGGCTTAAGACTAAGAATTTGGGGAATTTTTTTTGGAATAGTTTCAAGGGAGCCTTAAATATAACAGGAAGCCACTTTTGGTATTCATTATAACCACTGGGCAAGTAAAGTATGGCCAAAGGTAAACCTATTTCAGTATTAAAGTTTTTGGGATTAACCCTGGTGCTAAAATTAAATTCTCTCAATATTTTTTTTATTTCTTGTTTAACAAAGTTTTTATTAGTACTTCCGGCTATGGCTATTACAGTGGGACGGTGAACAAATAGTACCATCTTGGTAATTATTTTTAAATAATTTTTTAGAAGTGTTTTTAATATAACTCTCATAATTGAAAATTAAATAGATTTTCCAATCTATCAAAAGCTTGATTAATATCTTCCTCTTTCCTTCCAAAGCTCATCCTGATATGGCCCTCACCGTTCGGCCCAAAGGCCACTCCTGGGACTGTTGCCACTTGTGTTTCCTCTAGTAGCCATAGAGCGAATTTCCACGAGTCCACACCCCCCTCTTTTGTTAAATTAATATTTTTTTCCTTCTCTATTTTTTTTGCTAATTTTAGAGATATTTTTGGAAATATATAGTAAGCGCTATCAGGTGTTACAAACTGAAAAACATGTTTTAACTTCTCTAATCTTAGACAAATTAAATCTCTTCTCTGTTTGTATTTTTGGCAAAATTCTAAAACTTTCTCCTGTTCTATCTCCAGAGCTCCCATGGCGGCATATTGAGAGATCACTGGCGCGCAAGTGACCAGGCTATCATGTATTTTGGTTATTTCCTTGATGTTTTTCTCATCACTGTGTAGATAGCCAATCCTCCAGCCGGTCATGGCAAAGGCCTTGGAGAAGGAGAATATTCTTATAACCCTATCTCGTAATTCCGGGATTTGGGCTAATGAAAAAAAGCTCTTTTGATCATAAATAAAATCTTTATAGACCTCATCAGATATTAGGAATAGTTTGTTTTTTTTGGCTAAATCAGCTAATTCCATTAATTGCTCCTTAGAGTATATGGTTCCTGTGGGGTTGTTAGGGTTGCAATAAAAAATAGCCTTGGTGTTTTTTGTTATAGCCTTTTTATATTCCTCTATATTAAAACCCCATCCCCTCTCTTCATCTAAAGGAACAAAAATAGGTTTGCAAGCAGCCAGGTTAATTACTTCTCTGTAACTAGTATAAGTAGGCTCGGGTATTATTACTTCATCTCCTGGGTTGGTTATGGCCATTATAGTGGCTGTTATACCTTCTATTGAACCGGCAGTAACTAAAACTTCTTTTTCCCAATCATAATACATTTTATCCTTGGCCAAGGACTCTTCTATCAATTCCCTTAACTCCGGCAAGCCCGGTGATAATGAGTATTTGGCAACCACCCCCCTTTTTAGAGCCCTTTCTACTCTTCTTTTAATAAATTCAGGAGTATCAAAATCAGGTATTCCTTGAGCCAAAGAAATAGCATCCGGATATTGAGCTGCTTTAAGTTCAATCTCTTTTATGGTTGATAGTTTAATGTTTTTGGTTCTCTCAAACATGTTTTCTTCTTGAATTTCCCATTTCTATTAGCTTGTCTAGTAATCTCTCAAAGTTCAGGCCGTCGGCCCGAGCCGTCTGTGGGACCAATGAAGTCCCGGTCATTCCGGGAATGGTATTGATCTCTAAAAAGTATATTTTTCCGGAATTTTGGTCCCAGATAAAATCAACTCTTGCTAAATCACGACAACCTATGGCAAGAAAGATTTCTTTGGCATAACCTTGAATCTTTTTTTCGATTTTCTGGGGTATTTTGGCTGGACAGATCTCTTCAGTCGCCCCGGGTGTGTATTTAGACTCATAGTCGAACCATTCCGAATTCTTAGGTTTTATTTCAAGCACCGGCAAGGCCCGAGGCTCCTCATTCCCTAAAATAGTTACTGTTAATTCCCTGCCTTTAATATATTCCTCTATCATAATCTCCTCATCATGAGAAAAAGCCTCTTCAATCCCCTTTTTCAACTGCTGTTTGTTTTTTGTTATACTTATACCCACAGAAGATCCAGAGTTTACAGGCTTGATAACCAAGGGAAATTCTAGGTTTGGGATATTTTCTTCGCTCTTTTTTCTTAATATCAAATCCTTAGCTACCGGAATCCCCTTGTTACTAATCAGAATTTTTGATCTGTGTTTATCCATGGCCAGGGAACTGGCCAAAACGCCTGAAAATATATAAGGGACCCCCAGGGTTTCTAAAAACCCTTGGAGTTTACCATCTTCTCCATAAGAACCATGAAGGGCCGGAAAAACCAGGTCGATTTTTTTGGATAAAGCATCTCGCCAAAGTTTTTCCATATCTTTTTTAGGATCATACTGAAATACCCTATATTTTTTTTTCAGGGTTTCATAAATTTTCTTGCCACTTTTTAAGGAAACTTCCCTTTCTTTGGACAATCCCCCACTGAGTAGGGCTATTTTAGGATATTTCATAAGTCGAGAGTCAAAAATAGTAATTTATTCTTGATCAGGGTTTTTTCTAGGCAAGATTTTATCTTGTTTTTTAGGAAAATACTTTCTCAAAACCTCTGGAATAACAACGCTGCCATCCTCTTGTTGAAAGTTTTCCAAAATGGCTATGAGTGGCCTGACTGTGGCCAGGGCGGTGTTGTTGAGCATGTAAACATGCTTTTTTTCCCCAGTTTCGGTTTGGTATTTTACGTTTAGTCTTCTGGACTGCCAATCCAGAAAATTTGAAGCTGACCCTGTTTCACCCCATCCTTCCCTGCTTGGTATCCAGGCTTCCAGGTCAAACATCTTGTATTTTCCCGCTCCCATATCGCCGGTGCAGATTTGCAGGACCCTAAAAGGAAGGTTTAGTTCGGAATGTATTTCTTTAGCTATATCAACCAGGAGCTTGTGCATTTGTTCGGATTCTTCAATATCGGCTTTAGTTATACAAACCTGTTCTACTTTCATAAATTCATGAACTCGGTAAAGACCCTTGGTGTCCTTTCCATAAGAACCGATTTCACTCCTATAACATTGAGAAAACCCACACAGTTTCAGGGGTAGGTCTTTTTCTTTCAGAACTTCTCCTGAGTAGTAAGAGAGTAAAGATGGCTCCGCGGTACCAATTAGGAATTTATTTTCCTTGTTTTTCCTGCCATCGGACTCGATCTCTTCATTGGCGATTTTATAAATTTCATCTACTTCTGGATCAAATTTCCTCCCGGCAAAATAACCACTCCCAAATAAGGCAAACTCTCTAACCAGGGTCGGTGGAAGTATTGGTGTAAACCCCTTTAGGATCAGTTTCTCTAAGCAGTACATCATTAAGGCCATTGCTAGGATCGTACCTTCATTCTTTAGGTAATATCCTCTATATCCGGCTACCTTAACCCCTCTTTCAACATCGATAATATCCAGATTTTTACCTATTTCTATATGATCTCTGGGTTTAAAGCTAAATTTTGGTTTTTCTCCATGTTCTTCTATTGGAAGGTTATCGCTATCATCTTCTCCTATGGGTGTGTCACTGGAAGAAATGGTCGGCATTTTTACCATTAAATCCTGAAACTTGTTTTCTATTTTTTCCAAATTTTCTTCCAATGAACCTAATTCGTTTTTAATTTCTTTACTTCTTTCAATTTTTTCCTCACTTGGCCTTTTACCCTCCTTTGCTTCAGCTAATTTATTTTTTTCGGTCCTTAAGTCGTTTATTTTTGTCTGTAAATTCCTTTTTTTTAGATCAAGATCCAAGAGCTCGTCCAGGTCTATTTTTATTTTTTTATTTTTGATTTCTTCCTTGAATTTATCTATATTGTCTCTAATATATTTTATATCAACCATATATTTCTTTTTATTGTTTAATATTTTTAATTCTTTTTTGATTATATAAAAGCCTACCCCCACACCAGGGGGATGAGTTTCCGGTCAGTATTAATTTTGTAGGAGGTGCGGGGTTCATATTTTATAAAATATTTAATTTTTGAAACCAGTATTGCCAAACTGGTTCTAACTTTAATTTTTTTAACTCTCCTTGTTTTACCCATTTTATAACATCGGCTTCTTTGTCTTTCTCTTTTATCTCACCAAGCCATGATTTGGCCTGATATACATGCCAATAGTGGCCTTTTACTCCTTGAGAACATTCATTCCAAGGTATGAATTCCTGAAATAATTTATGAATTTCTTTCAAAATTATTTCAGTTTCTTCTCTTACTTCTCTATGCGCCGCTTCCTCCGGCCCCTCTCCTTGGTCTATATGGCCGGCCGGACAGGCCCAGCCGTAGGGGTAATTCTTTCTGGAAAGCATTAATATTTCACTTTTTTCGTTTTTTATTAACACTCCTACACTTTGATGCATGTAAACACTTAATTTTTTAATGTTATTATGCTAACGTTATCTAACTCACCTAATATTTTACCCTCCTTTTTCTTTTTTAGGAAATTTAGCACTCTGTTGTTCGCCTCCTTGGCTGATTTCGCTTTTTTGACCAAAATAGAAACTTGTTTGTTGTTTAGTTCCTTCCAAAGACCGTCACTGGCGGCTATAAAGAAACTTCCTTTTTCCGGTATTTTTTTTAATAAAGTTATTTCTGGCTCTGAAATAACACCAACATCTTTGAAGTGATGACAGCTTAGACTTCGAGTGGATTCCAGAGTTTGGCCCTGCTTAAAAATATGATTTTTTTTAATTTCAGCTCCTGCCTTCTTAACCCTCTCTCGTTCTTCTTGGTTGTTGAGGCTATGATCCTGTGTTAATTGTTTTACCCTTCCTTCAGGGTCAACCCTTATCATTCTGCTATTCCCGGTATTGGCAATAGTTATTTCTTTCTTGTTTTCTAGTAAAAAAGATAAAGCAGAAGCGCCTACTAATTGATAAACATGCTCATCTGAAAACTCTTGATAGGATTTGCTAAAGGCCTCTTCCTTTCTTAATCCGGACTTAATTTTGTCTAAAAATAAATTTGGTATTTTTCGAGCAGCCTGGTGTGCTATCCCCGCTCCCCCATGGCCATCATAAATTCCACCAAAAATCCAATCCGGATTGTTATTGAATTCGGTTAACAAACAAAGGCTATCCTCCATGGATACTCTCCCTCCTATAAAAGAAGTTTTATGAATATCCCACATAATTTATTATTTTATTGCTTAGGTTTCATTAAAGGAAAAATCTGACACTCTCTCATCGATTTGTCCATTAAAAAGGAAAAAAGTCTTTCACTTACTCCAAAACCGCAAGTGGGAGGCATTCCGTGTTCTAAGGCTTCCACAAACTCCTTGTCATGCATTTGAGCCTCCTCATCTCCACTATCTCTGAGCTCTTGCTGTTTTTTAAATCTTTCTGCTTGATCCATTGGGTCGTTGAGTTCGCTGTAGCCGTTACCAAGCTCTGACCCGGCGATCAGAGGTTGAAATCTCAAGGTTAGTTCTGGATTGTCCGGGTCCTGTTTAGCCAGGGGTGAAACAGATTTGGGAACTCCGACCAAAAAACCGGGTCCGGCAATCTTCTTTCTGCAATATTTCCATAAACTATCAATGCCTCTGCCGAGATTAAAACCTTTCTCATCATAGGATACTTTCAACTCTTCCAGCTTTTCCTTTATCTCCTTTTCTGAGGTTTTTAGGATGTCTACTCCGGTGTAACTCTTTACTGTTTTTCTGTAGTCATAGATTTCCCATTTTTTTCCCAGGTCTACTTCAAATTCCTTGATTTTGAATTTTAGGGTCCCAAAAGTTTCTTTGGCCACATATTTAAACATTTCTTCCGTCAAGGCCATACCGTCTTCATGGTCGGCGTAGGCCCAATAAAGTTCCATTTGGGTGTAGTCCTGCAGATGTTCGGCATCCATTCCCTCATTTCTGAACTGCCTTCCTATTTCAAAAGTTTTTTCAAAACCGGCCACCATCAGCCTTTTTTGCCATAATTCTCCCATTGATATACGAAGATAGACCTCCAGATCTAGGGCCTTGTGGTAGGTTATAAAAGGATCAGCGTCAGCCCCTCCAGGGGTCACTTCCAAGGCCGGTGTTTCTACTTCTAAAAAACCCTTTTGAATCAGAAAATTCCTTATAGATTGCCAGAACACAGCCTTTTTTTCTATCATTTCTCTTACTTCCGGATTGACCAGGATGTCCAAATATCTTTTTCGGAATTTTTCTTCTTCGTTTTTTAGGCCATGCCACTTTTCGGGCAGGGGTAGAATAGCCTTAGACAGTATCTTCCAGTCTTTGACCATGATACTTTCTTCTCCTTTATGGGTTACAAAACAGTGCCCTGAAACTTCAATAAAATCACCTGAGTCTATGAGTTTGCTCAAGGTCTTATAGTTATCGGCGTCCATGTCTTTTTTAGAAAAAACCAGCTGCATCTGACCCGATTCATCTTGAATTTGGGCAAAGGACAAATTTCCATGACTCCTTTTGTTTCTTAATCTTCCGGTGACAGTTGCCAGGCTTTTTTGTTTTTCAAGTTTAAAAAAATTATTCTTGACCTGCTTGATAGTATGAGTTCTGTTAGCTTTTGACGGATAAGGGGTTATTCCCAGTTTTTTCAACTCTTCTATTTTTTTGATCCTAATGTCCCTCTCCCCCATTAGTTCATTTACCTGGTCATCGTCTTTAACTTTTTGGCCCATATAAGCTTAATCATTTATTAGATAGTTTTTATTCTACTGTATTTATTGGAGATTGTCAAAATAATACTCGAGAGAAAAAATCCAAAATATGGGTTGTAACCAGTGGCTGTTTTAAAATGTCAAGCGATTCTTACCTTTGTTCGCAATTTTAGGATTTGGTCAGAGATTTGACATTTTAAGATTTTTAAAGTATAATATATTAATTATACATTAATGATGTTCTTTTAAAAAATTTTACTTAACGTTTAAACTCGCCAAAAAAAGAGGAGGAGTTAATGAGTGATTGCCGGCGAAAGCCAACTAGAAACACTTTCAAGAGTCTAAAGACCAGGAGGAAAAGTTTTTCTGGGATAACTTCAATGAATAGTCGGGGAAGCAAAAACGATCTACTCCAGGCATACCTAAGAGATGTTGAATCTCACCCGATATTGAGTCAAGAGGAAATACTAGAGGCTTTTAGAAATTACAGAGAAGAAGGAGATGAGAAGGCAAAAGAATCGATTATCCAATCCACGCTGCGACTAGTAGTGAGGATGGCCATTGATTGTTACCGTGGAAAGGGTCATTTATCTTTGATGGATCTAATCCAGTCGGGCAATGAAGGCCTGATTCAAGCAGTAAAAAAGTATGACACTGAAAGAAAGGTGAAGTTTTCTTATTATGCCTCTTTCTGGATCAAATCTTACATCTTCAAGCATATCTCCGACAATTGGAGATTGGTAAAGGTTAAAAAAGACCAAGATAAAAGAAGTCTTTTTTACAAGATAGGACCTGAAAAAAACAGATTGATAAAGCTCGGGATAGAGCCGAGCGCTGAGATAATAGCTGAAAACTTAGGAGTTGACGTGGAAAAGGTTCGCGAAATGGAGGAGATCTTGGTAAGCGAACTGTCTCTTGATGTCCCTATTTCAAGAAATAGTGACTCATCCTGGATTGAATTTTTAGCTTCTGACCTGGATATAGAGGAGGTTGTTCTCAATAATGACCTCAGAGAGAAAGGCGTCGCTATGTTAGATCGTTTTCGGGAGACACTTTCCGAAAGAGAGATAACCATATTTGATTATCGAATTTGCTGCGATGAGAGGTTGACGCTTCGAGAATTGGGCGAGAAGTTGCGCCTATCCAGAGAAATGATCAGGAAATTGGAGGAGGGCATCTACAAAAAACTCTATAGGCTTAGGAAAGAAGAAGATCCTCTTCTCTTCAGTCAAGCAGAAGAAGAGGTAGATGAAAAAGAAGGGGTCTTCTAATGTGGATTTGAACGTTGTAAAGGGGCTTGGATTTACCTAGCCTCTTTTTTTTACTTGATTTCATTAAAATTAACAATCCAATCCGTCCACTCTACTGTTTGGAAAATAAAAAAAAGAGAAAAAATCTCTCTCTTTAAAAAAGGTTAAAAAATCAAAACTATATAAGAAGTTCAATTTTATTCCCAGGCATTGATTAAAACCCAATTATCTTTTCTTAACTCAAAGAAAAAGGCCTTTTCACTATCATCGACTCCTTCAGGAGGGGTATAAACAACCTGAGCCAAGCCTGCTTTATGACTATTTGATCTATTCGTCCTGCCATTTTCGTGCAAAAAATTTAAAGGTCCGATTAAATCATTTCTTGTGCCATCGAAATACTCCTCAGTTTCTCTCACAAGCCTTTCTTTATTTTCCCTGATAACTTCCTCCTTGAAAAAATTCTCAATTTCTTCCCTTCCTTTTTCTTGAAGAGTTTCATCATTTTCCAGGGCCGTTTCAATGGCCCAAGTAGATATGTTTTTTGCCAAAAAATCTAAGTCCACATGATTGTCAAAAAGTTCCTTATCTCTAGTTTCAAGAGAATCGATTATATTGTCGGTGGCATCAATAACCGGGTCCCCGTCTTTTTGACAGCCCACCGCAAAGAGAGCTGGTGGCAAGATTAACAGTATAAATAATTTTTTCTTAAGCAATGTTTTCAACTTCATAATTTTTATATCCCTACTTTTTTATTCCTTTTTCAAAAATCTTTTTAAAAATTCCTCCCGATCGATTTTGGCAACCTTTATCTCCCTTTCTTCACTGGCAAAATGCTCCTGACGAAACTCATCAGATACCTCCCCCACCTCAAATCCGGCTCTTGAGAAGAGTCCGGGGTGTGCGGCAACAATGGGTGAGGTGGCGGTTATTTCTTCGATCTCAGGATCATTATCCACAATTTCGGCTAGCTTTCTCATGCCTTCACGATACAATTTAAGTTTATTCCCGACAGACTTGCCCGGAGGCGCATGTATATGAATAATGTTTTTATGCTTACCATATGATAGCAGCCTGTTTATCTCAATAAATCCCCCCGCCTCATTCATGGCATGTGCCTGCGCTTCCTCAAATTTATCTTCATGTGCCTCTTTTATTTGAATAGCTGGTTCCAAAATATCCATAACTTTATCTAGAAAATGTTGTTTGTCTGATATATTTTTACATTCCAACAGGTCAGTTTTAATTTTTCTTGCCTTTTCCTCAGGAAAGATTTCTTTGTCAATATACTGAAAAAACGGCTCGATTCTTTCGAGTATTGCATCTATCCTTTCTTTTGAGTTACTAAATTCGTCAAAAAAGCTACCGAACTGACTTCTCGCGTTTTTATATAGCTCTGATTCTTCTTGGTTTTTTCGTGTTTCCGGATTAAACCTTTGTGACTGATTTTTTTTCTCTTTTGGTTTTTCAGAGGGCTTTTGAAATGATGGCCATGATTCAAATCCCATAAGCTTATTATTATTTAAGAAAAAACCACTAAGTATTCATAGTAAAGGAAGCATTTTTAATCTATTTTAATAGACAGTGCTATTGGATGTAATATGATCATTATTGTTATCCTTTTAATCTTCTAGAACGTTTGATTATCGAGTCTTGGAATAATCTAAACGCTTTCCGTTTTTCTTTTGGATAAATATAAGGTGCTCCAAGAATTTCAGAGCACTTTCTACATTTTAGGGCGGGGATTTTGTCAATATCTAATTTTTGCAAATCGGTTAATTCACTCGGAGAAAAAACTCTATCTAAATATAATCTACGTAAATTTCCGGGGCCGTCTTTTTGATAAACTAAAACAATATTCTCACATTTCCTGCAGTAAACATTGACCAACCTGGAATAACCACCTCGAGCAGATTTATACTTATCTCTTTTAAAAGAAAAGGTTTTTTCTTTCATTTGTTTAAAGTTTATTCCGCTTAAAACTCTAAGAAGGTTCAAGATTAGAGATTGGCCCCAGTCGCCTAGCAAGCAACTTTCTAGAGCCCATGAAGTTTAATCTATTTTTTTGATCTTAAATTCTTTCTTTCCTCTGGGAGTATCTATGGTAAATGATTCATTTTTTTTCTTGTTCAAAAGAGCCATTCCTATCGGTGATTCATTGGAAATTTTTCCTTCTTCAGGAGCCGCTTCATTAAAACTTACTATGGTATAGGTCTTTTCTTTTTTTCCATCGGTAATTGTGACCGTGGAGCCCATAACAACCTGGCCTTTGGAGTTGTTGTTCTCAATTACGCTAACATTTTTTAACAAATTATTTATTTCCGCTATCCTCCCTTCGTTAAAAGCCTGAGAGTCTTTGGCCTCGTGATATTCTGCGTTTTCACTAAGATCGCCAAGCTCCTTTGCTCTTTGAATTCTGTCAGCTATTTCCTTTCTTTTGACATTGGTCAGATAGTCTAACTCTTCCTTTAATTTTTTATAACCCTCGGGTGAAATAATTTGTTCTTTCGCCATATTTGTTAAACCTTAATTTTAATATAATTTAAAATATACATTAAACTTAGTTTTGGTGCAAATATTTATACAAAAATTTTTGGTAAAGTCAAGTAATAATACCGTCTTCCTCTAATTTGTTCAAGGCTATAATTGATAACATTAAGAACCCAAAGCCCAGAGGATGGTTTAGGTAGGGTGTAAAAAAATGGACTACTATGAACACCATTAAACCTATTATCAGGCAGTTGCCCAGTGTTGACTTGAACAATTTAGGCTTGGCCAGGCCATCAAAGATCATTTTTGCTATAAGGAATAAGTAGCAAAGAAGTCCAAGAAAGCCGATCTTTAGCCATATGTCAAGCCAACCCCACTCAAAGGCATAGGTTGTATACTCGCCTTCAGCTGATCTTTGTAAAGCTCTGGGGTCACTTGATATATAAGTGATTGTGGTTCCAAAGCCCTTTCCCAAAACAGGGTCACTTTTTATCTCCTCCCACATTTTGGGAAGTAGGTTCCAGCGAGAAGAAACAGCCGCCTCTCCAGACACATCTCTGGCTCTGTCACGTACGCTTTCTGATGTTCTAAGGTCAGTTTTTTCTCCTATTACAGGAATGTTGATTATGGCCGCTACCAAGCCTAGGCTGAGTATAACCATTGAAAAAATACCTAAGATGTTTAAAATTAAATTTTTAAAACCGTATTTTTTTTGAACTATAGCTAACAAGAACAATATTCCAGCCATAGAACCTATCCAAAAACTTCTGGAAAAACTAATAATTACAACCGAGGAAAAAAGAATAAGGATAGCGGAATAGAGAAGTATCCATTTCTTATCTTCTCCGGAAAGTTCTTTTTTTGAGGTCAAAACTTTGTTTATAAGTATAATTCCCAAAAATATGGCTATAACAATAAAAATATGAGATTGAAAGAACACTCTGGTGAAGCCACCGTCCATGGCGGTTATCTCCCCCACCCCCGTATCTCTCACCCAAGAGTACAAAGGTCCCATCCAAGAGTGAATATTATGAGAGAATACAAACAATATAAACAAAGATTTTAGGCTGATCCAGATGGCGCAAGCTAACAGTATCTCCGCTAATGGTTTAAAGAAGTTTTCCTTCCAGGCCACTTCATACAAAGGAAATATTAGGGCCAAATAAAACCAGCTGTTGATGTCAAATAGAATTTCGTGTAAAGAGTTGTTGTTTATAAAGCCATTAATACCTCCCCAGGCTACAAAAAAGAATAGGATAAGAAGGTAGGAAAAGTAAGAAGATTTGAATAATTTAATGTTAGGAAAGGTTCTCTCCCCTCGGGGTTTTTTATAAAAATTAGTTAGAATTTTAGATGACCAAACCGCCAATACTATAAACCATATCGACATTCTAATAGAAATAGAAGTTCCCGCTAAATTGAGAGAGAATAAATAACCTTGGGATCCGATAAGAAGTTCGGCTAATACTATCCATAGACCGTATCGGATGTCTTTTAAGGTTAGGAATAGTACTATTAAAGAAACAATTATAAAAAAATAATTTCCTAGAAAAGAAAAATAATTTCCCAGAAAAGAGAAACTTTCTATCAACAAGAGGGCGATAAGAATAAATTTAAAATTGGAAGTGATTATTTTATTCATTAATTTGATATTATTTTAATACTGTCCCCTGCTTTTATATCATGTTTTTCACAGAAACCTCCGTTAAGTTCCAAGACTTGGTCTACTGGTTGTGAGCTTTGATATTTTGTTTTAGGATTTCTTCCCTCCGGGGGCGCGTTCTTGTCTATCCCAACAATTCTTTGATCTTTTATCCATAAAATATCTAGAGGAAAATTCATATCTCGCATAACAATGGTCGCTTTTCTTTTTTCTGAAAAAAGAAACAGCATCCCACAATTATAACAAAGATCTTCTCTTTTGCTCAAGCCTTTGTATTTTTCTCTTGGGGTTTGAGCTATCTCTGCTTCTATTTTTTGATCATTTATTTTTATTAATACCTTTTCCGCCCCTGGTCCGCAGCCCGAAATTATTAAAGAAATAATAAAAATTAGAAAAATTTTAGTTAATTTCATCGGATAAATGGTTATTTTAGGCCGTGCTTTTTCTTGATTTTTTCTACAGCCTTTTTATATTTTTTAACAGAGGGCAGGAAGGGAAATAATTTGTAAAAAAAAGATGGGATCCAGAAACTTATATTCCCCCCAGGACTTATAGTAAAAAGAGCCTCATTTATCCAATAACCCTTTTTGCCCTGATCTAACATGGTTAGCCATAAGTCCCAATCCTGAAGTTTGGTAATGCTTTCGTCCCAACCCGATTCAGGAAAGTCATTTCTTTTAATAAGGGCCATGGTGTGGATGCAGGGCCCTTGCTTTAATTTCTCTTCACTAAAACTTCCTACTGGAAATTTTTTTGCTCCCCATTTAAAGGAGGAGTAGACATAACTCGTATCTGGAACTTGCTTTATAGTATTTAACATCTTTTCCAGGGCATGGGATTCCAAGATAGCATCAGCATCACAAAAAAACAGATACTCACCCTCAGACGCTCTAAATCCTTCATTTCTGGCCGCAGGAGCTCCTTTGTTTCTGTTATGAACAAAAACTTTCACATTCATTCCCCTCCTCTTCATTTCAGGCACATGATCTTCTATCGTTTTTTGAGTATTATCTGAAGATCCATCATTCACTATTATTATCTCTAGATCTTGATAGCTTTGCCTTTCAAGGCTGTCCAGCGTTTTTGTTAGCTTATCTCCTTGGTTATAAACAGGAATAATTACTGAAATCATAGTAGATATTGCAACTTAAATTAATTTTTAAAATCTTCCCCAGTATTGTTAAAAATATCACAAAATTGAACAAATTTCCACTGGCCATTATTCTAGGCCCTGCTTTTCGTGAAAGGTTAGTATTATAGAAAAGTCAAATCAGTGGGTTCTAACCCTTTTGTTTTTTAGCTAAAAAGGACGAAGTTATGCTTTTGATGTCTTCTTTGGTATAGCCCCTGACCAAATACAGAACAAGGAAATAGAAAATCCCTCCAAGGGGTATGATTAAAAATATATTTAGATATTTTTGCAATTCAAAAACTAAAACACCCATGGCCAGGCCGGATATTATAATTTTAATAAAATTTATTAACATCATTTTTTTGTCGTAGTTTATTATTTTCCCGGCCCAGTAAAGGCCCAAGATAGTCATTAAAAAATTAGTTACTAAAACAGTGACCCCTGCCCCTACGGCCTGAAATTTTGAAATCAGGATAAGGTTAAGTGTTATGCTCAGCGTAACCGCTATCCCCATGTTTATTGTGTTATATTTCTGTCTATCGCAAGCATTTAAAAGAGAGCCGATTGGAAAATTAATGAAAATAAAAAGTAGCGCCAAAATAGTTATTTGCATGGGAAGCGTGGCTCCGGAAAATTCTTTACCGAATATATTTATTATCTTGTCGGACAAAATTATTACCCCGGTACTAATCGGGATAGATATTATCATTAAGTATTTCATTGCTCTTTCAAAGGTTATAGTCAATTGTTCCCGATTATTAATCCAGTAATAACTCATGGCCGGATACAAGGAGGCTACAAAGGCTAGGGGCAGGAACTGAAGAGCGAAGATTATTTTAAAAGCTACTTGGTAGTAGCCTACATATCTATCCCCGGCTATAATGGAGAGTAAAACCGAATCAAAGTGCATATAGAACCTTTGAAATAGAGCAAACAGGCCGAAAGGAATAGCAAGCCTACTTAAGGATAATATTAATCTTTGATTATAAACAGGCTTTATTACTAAATCTAATTTCTTCCAGAGAACCAGAGAAGAATAGGAAAAATTAAAAATACTGGCAGCCACCAAAGCGCCCATTACCCAGAGCAGGCTCATGCCACTATAAACAGCTACTAGCCCTAATATCATTACTATTAACTGGAACAACACTGATCCTATGCTCTCATAGATTAAATTATGAAAACCTCTGATGACAGCAAAAAAGCTTGTAGTAAAGGAATCCAGGATCATACATATACAAGAAAGATATACAAGGTGAACGACCAGGCTGGGATAGTTAAGTAGATGAATTATCAAAATAGCCGATCCTAGGGTTAATAGGGCTAAGGGTAGTTTTATAGCCAAGACACTGCCCAGTAGCTCTTGGGCCCTTTCTTTGGTTTTAGCCACCTCCCGCATCAAAATATTTATAAGACCCAAGTCTATGAACACAGCCAGAACGGTGGTGAAGGAGATAGCAAAATAATACATTCCCATATTCTCTGGACCAAGATTTCTTGCCAATAAAGTAAAATAGGCAAAGGAAATTACCTTTTGAATCACCAGAGCGGAAGTTAGATAAGAAGTGTTTTTAGCAATATTGTTTATTTTCATAGGTGTAAAATCATTATATCATACTAGTTGAAGAAAAATAAAATTACAATCAATCGCCACTTTTGAGTGAGTTTTTTTGCTGTACTCTTTCCCAGGCCTGGATTTTTAATTATACAACCGACCACCCCATATAAACAAACACGGACCCCACTGTTATTTTAATGATTTAATCCGGTATTATTGACAAAAACTCCCCTTTCTTGATATTATAGTTTTATTATTAATTTAACTGAATTAAGCGAAAAAATATGAAGAAAGATATTCATCCCCAGTATCATGACAAGGCGAAGGTGTCTTGCGTTTGCGGAAATAATTTTGTTACAGGATCTACCAAAGAAGAGTTGAAAGTGGAAATTTGTTCTGATTGCCACCCTTTTTATACTGGTAAGCAGAAATTAGTTGATTCAGCCCAGAGGGTTGAAAAATTTGAGGCTAAGCTGAAAGCCCAAAAAGAGGTTTCTAAAACAAAGAAGGGTAAGAAGCTTAAAAAACAGGCTCAAAACAAGAAGCAGAAAGAAAAAGAATCAAACAACAAAAAATAACCGAATTATATAAAACGGTTGCTTGGCATTTGAGGAGGGGGTGTTTTGCAACTGTTTTTTAAACCTCAAAGCTAAAATTATGTATACAGAAATAAAACAAAAATTCCGAGAACTAGAAGAGCAATTGTCGCAACCCGAAATAAACAAGGATATAAAAAGATTGTCCCAGATCTCCAAAGAGCACTCATATTATAAAAAGTTGGTTGACTTAATTTCTGAACTGGAACGTGTAGAAAAAAGCATTGAAGAGAATCAAAAAATTATCAAAGAAGAAGAGGAAGGAGAGATCGTGGATATCGCCCAGGCGGAAATTTTAAGTTTAGAGGAGCAGCAAAAAAAAATAAAAGAAGAGTTAAACTCTGAGCTTTATCCGGACGATCCCAATGACAAGAGAAATGTAATTATGGAGATCAGGGCAGGGACTGGAGGAGATGAGTCCGCCCTTTTTGCTGGAGAGCTTTTTCGTATGTATTCTAGGTATGCCGAAAAAAGATCTTGGGAGATAAAAATTTGGGATTCAAATCAAGCAGATATCGGAGGATTTAAAGAAGTAACTTTTTTAATAAAGGGAGAGAATGTTTACAAGGAATTAAAATTCGAAGGAGGGACTCATAGAGTGCAGAGGGTCCCAGAAACCGAAAAAAGCGGCAGAATCCACACTTCAGCCGCTACTGTAGCGGTTCTACCTGAAGCTGAAGATGTAGAAGTGGAAATCAAAGAGAGTGATCTGAGAATTGATACGTATTCCGCCTCAGGACCAGGGGGGCAAAGCGTTAATACTAGTAATTCAGCTGTCAGAATTACTCATGAGCCGACAGGCTTAACTGCTCAGTGCCAAGATGAAAAATCTCAGCAACAAAACAAAGAGAGGGCCATGCAAATTTTAAGAGCAAGGATTTTATCTAAAATCAAAGAAGAAGAAAAAAAGTCCGAGGAGGAAAAGAGAAAATCTCAGGTGGGTAGCGGTGACAGAAGCGAAAAAATAAGAACCTATAATTATCCCCAAGATCGTTTAACAGATCACAGAATCAAGCAGTCTTGGAATAATTTAGAGGGTATTTTGGATGGAAACATAGAGGATATTATAAAATCTTTGCAAAAAGCGGCCCGGAATTCAGAATAAAATATTTTCAAATATATGGCCAATATAGGAGAATTATTAAAACAAGGCAGAGTCAAGTTTCAGGAGGGCGATGTTTTTAATTCCGACCTAGAGGCTGAAATTTTATTGGCCCAAGCTTTGAGAAAATCCAGGGAGTTTTTACACACCTACCCCAGAGAGCCTGTCACTCAAAAAGGCAAAGAGAAATTCGATAATCTAATAAAGAGAAGATTGAATGGCGAGCCTTTAGCCTATATCTTAGGCTACAAAGATTTTTATGGTATGAGGTTTTTGGTTAATAGAAGAGTTTTGGTGCCCAGGCCGGAAACCGAGGGTATAGTAAGGGAGGTTTTAGCTTCTACCCCTAAAGAGGAAAGTTTTAATATTTGGGATATAGGAACCGGTAGTGGTTGTATTGGAATAAGTTTAGCCAAAATCCTTGAAGAGGAAGATAATTTGAATAAAGTTTTTGCCACAGATATAAGCAGGACCGCTTTGAAGACCGCTATGAAGAACAGGCAATCACATAAGGCCAAAAAAGTTGAAATTTTCGAATCTAATCTCCTAGAGTATTTTCTAAGCAATAAAAATAAATTTGAGAAGAGCCTGGGTTTTTTTAATATTATAGCAGCCAATTTGCCATATTTAACAAAGGAGCAGTATAGAAAATCCCCCTCCATTCAGTATGAGCCCAAGGGGGCTTTAGTGGCTACTGAGAAGGGTTTAAAATACTACAAACAACTTCTAGAGCAAATAGACAAAATGGACTTCTCTTCTTTCCTTTTAATTTTAGAGCTTAATCCGGAACAGGTACCTGACCTCAGAGAGATGGTGGTTGAGAAATTACCTCGATCCGAGATGAGTGTGAAACAGGATCTTTCCGGGAGAGACAGAATTATCACGATTACCTCTCAATCTTAACTTTTTCTTTTTTGGATTTTTCTATTATTTCTATCCAGGTTGTTCCTGGGTTAAACAAGAATTTTTCCCCTTCAGGTGTATAGTATCTACTCCTTTCTTTTGGATTTTCTTTTTGCCAATTTACTTCTTGGCATTCCCCGTCTCGACATATCATGGCATTCCCCACTCCCCTGTTGACCAATTCCAATCTTAGTTTTTCATCTATTGTTTTTGTTTTTAAGTAATGCAAGATTAGGTTGTGAGTAGTTACAACTTCTCCTTCAGCGTCTGTATGAATTTCCCCGTCAAGATACCTGACATACTCATTTTCATCTCGATCATATAACCATTTTACTTGATACCCTGAATCAAAAGGAATGGAGATTGTTTTCTCCTCCCCTCTTTTTTTTAATGGTTCAGGGGATTTAAAGTTCCATCCAAGGTACCCATCCGCTTCCTGATTGGTTGATTTTAAAAAATCATTTATTAGCTTTGATGAAGTATATATGTTATGTGGGGCTAACCTTTCGTTGTCCCTCCAAAAATATTGGTAGTCATAAAATTGATCCAAGTTGACCAAGTTACTTAAAGCCAAGTTGGCCAAAGTTGCCGGGCTTCCTCCGCAGTGTACAAAGAGTGAGGATAGATCCTCTCCCCAATCTAGAAAATAAGGCCTGGCGCTCCTGATTGGCCCTATCTTTTCAAGTTCTTCGTCACCAGTAAATACGGCTAAATATCTAGTAGCCCCACCCTCCACTTCTGCTTCATAGACCAGAGCAGCTTCGGATAGGCCCGATTGGGGTCTGGATTGTGGATGGTTGTCTATTATTATGGCCGTGAGTTGAGGGTTTTTGTTTTCAGAAGGAACAAGCTTTCCATCAATCTTTCTTTTTACACAATCTTCGCAAGAATCAAGATTCGAATCTTGTCTGTCGGAAAAAAAGGGAATTTCCTTGTCCTCTAAATCTTTATAAAAACCAAGAGGAATTAAAAAAACTATTAATATTAAAACAAAAGCCAAAAAAAGCCGTTTGTAAGTAATTAAGAATCCTTTTATTTTTTTAAGGAAGCCGAGCTTCATTTATGTTTTTTAGTTATACACCTGTCCTAGGAGGATGCTTCTTCTTTTTCCTGAGCCTGCTCTCCTCCTTCAGGAGTCTTTTTCTCTGTCTTGGCATCTTCCTCGGTGCTCTCTTCTTTTTCTTCTTCCTCTTCCTGTGGCGGTGTTGTTGTGGCTACCACTTCTTCTGGATCAAGGGTTATGATTATCCCTTTAGGAATTTGAAGATCCTTAACTTTTATATCGTCCTCAAAGCTCTCTAGCTGGGAGATGTCAACCTCTATTTCGTAGACCAAATCACCCGGCAAACACTCCACCTCCAAAGAGTCTAAGTTTTTGGTTAAATAACCACCCAGCTCCTTGACCGCCTTTGATTCTCCGATGAAACTCAAGGGGATTTCAGTATAAATTTTTTCATCCATTTTTACCTGGTAGAAGTCAGCATGGATTATGTCTCCTTTAACCGGATCTCTTTGAATGTCTTTGATTAAAATTTTTTCTTCTTTTTTATCCTGGTCGTTTTTTAGGTTTATTAGACTCGATTCCCCTGCCTGGTTATATACTCTTTCGAATTCTCCTTTTTTGATTTTCAATTCTTGGCTCTCCTTAACAGAGGGCCCATACAAAATAACCGGGATAAAGTTGTCTCTTCTAACCTGGTTCGGCTTTTCTTCTTTCTTTCTGGTTGTTGCTTTTAGATTGAATTCTTCAGTCATAAGATTATAAAATAAAAATAAACAATTATTTCTTGTTTATTTTTAATAATTAATTTTTGATTTAATGATAATATTTTGAATGATGCCTACTAAAACAAACATCGATATCAGGGCACTGCCTCCATAGCTAACAAAAGGCAGGGGGAGGCCTATAACCGGGAAGATACCCATGTTCATACCTATATTAATAAACATTTGAGTAAAAATCAAGCCCACCGAGCCTAAAATTAAAAAAATTCCGAAATCATTGTTGATTTTTTTTAAATTTACCAGACATCTATAAAAGAATAAACTAAAAAATATAAGTAAAAGACTAACCCCCATAAAACCCAACTCCTCTGCTATAACTGCGAAAATAAAGTCATTTTCTACTTCAGGTAAAAACTTTAACTGTGATTGGGAGCCAAAACCAACCCCACTTCCGGTCAGCCCTCCGGCCCCTACAGCAATAATTGACTGGTCTACATTGTGGCGATGATCAAGGGAACTTTCAGAAGGGTTTATAAAAGTTAGAATTCTTTGTTTTTGATAGTCTACAAAATAAAAGTTCCACATACCCGCAAACGCGACCACCCCTAACAAAAATATAATAACTAAATATTTTTTGTTGAATCCGGATACAACAACTAAAGTCAGCCAGATGACAAAGAAGAGAATAGCAGAGCCGAGATCCGGCTGACCCAAAACCAGAAGAAAAGGTATTAAGATCAATGATCCGGACCAAACTAGTTGACGCCAATTATCTTTCTCTATTTTTTTTGAAGAAAAAAGTTTGGCTAAAAAAATTATAATAATAATTTTTGCTATCTCCACCGGTTGAAAGCTGAAGTATCCTAAATCAAGCCACCTAGTAGCATGGCTATATGTGGTTCCAAAAAACAAAACAGATGTCAATAAGATAATCCCTAAAAAATAGAGCCAATTAGCATAGTCTTTAAAAAACTGATGGTCTAAAAAGGAAAAAACAAAGACCAAAATAACTCCAATAACAACAAAAAACACCTGTCTTTTGAATATAACCAGCTCAGACACATCCCTTCCCAGGGAAATGCTATAGATTTCGATCAGTCCGAAGCAAGTCAAAAGGATGACAGAGGTAAATAAAATCCAATCAAAATTTTTAAGGTATATGAATATTTTTTTAAACATATTTTTTCTCTGTGTTTACCTTCCCGGGAAGATGTAGCTTTCTTCACTCATAATATCTACGTCTGGCACAATTCTGATTTCGTCAACATTGTAAGTAACATTAGGAAGGGTTAGGCTTAATGATGTTTCCTCTTGGGACCTAAAATTTCTTAAGACATACCTGTTTACACCCACTATTCTGTTTCCTCTATATAAAAATATGTTTAACGGCATTCTGTAGTAACTATAACTGGTATTATTGATGGCATCAAATTTTAAAACCGAAATGTTTAGCTTTTCACTTAATTCACTAGATCCCGGGGGCAGAAACTCCTTGTCTTGGAATTTTATATTTAACCTATCTTCCCTAAAAGGTTCCCAATGCATTATTTCGTGTCTATTTATTTTTTTCCAATTAACTCTTTCAATATTAAAATTGATATTAGAGTAGCCATAATCGGCTTCATCTCCCGTGTTGACGATATACTTGGACTCCTCCGGGAATATGAAGCTTTGATCACAGTTTATCTCGTTTGGGCCGGTGGTAAAACAGTAGTTAAAATAAGCGTAGTGCCAAGGATTGGGATTTTCTACTAGGGCAATAATATCAAATTTATCTTGATTGTCAAAGGTTTTTATTTGAGAAATCATCAAGGGTTTCGGAGATATTTCCAGGGTATATTCGTGTCCAGGTAAAAGGTTGGTGGTTATACCCCTGATCATCCTGTCATCCTTCTCCATTCCGGAGTATAAATACATGGTGGTATAGTATGTGACATAACCCCAACTAAGAGCAGATATTAAAATTAATATTATAATAACACTTTTTTGAAAGTGGCTTCTATGCTCAAAAAACCACAAACTTCTCTCCAGTTTTTTCATCGTCAGACCCGTAGTGGGATCTTTGTGCTTGTAAATATTCAATTTTTTCTTCTTCTCCCCTTCCTCTTTTTTCTTCTCTCCGTTTTTTTGGGAGGAGCCATTATTTTTTGGTTCTTCAAGGGCCATAAAAATTTTTTTGATATATTATATTCTTTATTTTATCATTTACCGAACCTTTTAACAACTACCTAAAGAGCCCTTTTATAGATTGATTATTATGAAATTGTATGATAAAATAAGAATAAGAAAGATATAGCAAGATGATTGCTAATTGGGTTAGTTTTATATACCCATATTTTTATTTTTAGAAATTGTTAAATTTAAATTAAATATTTTTTAATATGACCAAAAAGAAGAGCGAAGAAAAAAAAGATAAGAATTCTAAGAAGGGTAGTGATTATGGTGCTAGCGCCATTACTGTCTTAGAGGGGTTGGAGCCGGTGAGGAAGAGGCCGGGGATGTATATTGGATCTACCTCCACCACTGGACTTCATCATTTAATATGGGAGGTGGTTGACAACGGGATCGACGAGGCAATGGCAGGACATGCTGATGAGGTAATAATAACTCTATTGCCTGATGACATGATAAGGGTAGAAGATAACGGACGAGGAATTCCCGTCACCACTCATAAAGCAACTGGTGTTTCCGCCCTGGAAACAGTTCTAACTAAATTACATGCCGGGGGGAAATTCGGAGATGGCGGAGGCTATAAAGTGTCAGGAGGCTTGCACGGGGTGGGTGTGTCCGTGGTTAATGCTTTAAGTGAATATTTGAAGGCAGAAATATATAGAGATGGAAAAATTTGGACTCAAGAATACAGATTAGGTAATCCTCAATCTAAGATAAAATCTGTTGGAAAAACTGAAAAAACCGGAACAGCTATAACTTTCAGGCCAGACCCTTCCATTTTTATTGAAACCGAGTTTAACTGGGGAAAAATTCTGGACCGTCTTCGCCAACAAGCTTATTTGACCAAGGGTTTATTCATAAAGGTTTTTGACCAGAGAAAAGGCAGAAGAAAGAAGGAATATAATTTTTATTTCGAAGGTGGTATAAAATCTTATATAAGATCCTTGAATCGAGGAAGGAGTGTTAAGCATAACACTTATTTTTATACTGAAAAAAATGTTCAAGATACCAAAATAGAAATAGCCCTCCAGTACAACGACGAGTTCAATGAGACTGTCTTGCCTTTCGCTAATAATATATATACCTCAGAAGGAGGGGCTCATTTATCAGGTTTTAAAACCGCTTTAACTAGAACCTTGAATGCTTATGCCAGAAAAAACAACTTACTCAAAGAAAAGGAGGAAAATTTGACTGGTGATGATGTTAGAGAGGGTTTGACAGCGATTATCAGTGTAAAATTGACCGATCCTCAGTTCGAGGGTCAAACTAAGTCAAAACTTGGAAATGCTGAGATAAAAACCTATGTAGAACAAGTTTTTGGTGAGAATTTTGCTATTTTCCTAGAGGAGCATCCCAAGGAAGCAGAGGCTATAATAGGTAAATGTATATTATCGGCTCAGGCCAGAAGGGCTGCTAAAACAGCCAGAGCTTCTATTCTGCGTAAAGGAGCCTTGGAAGGCTTGACTCTTCCTGGAAAATTAGCTGATTGTTCTAGTAGAAAGCCTGAGGAGTGCGAGTTATATATAGTAGAGGGAGACTCTGCAGGAGGTTCGGCTAAGCAAGGCAGAGATCGTGGTTTTCAGGCTATTCTTCCTTTGAGGGGTAAAATATTAAATGTAGAAAGAGCCAGGTTAGACAAGATGCTTAGCAATAATGAAATTAAAAGTTTGGTTATTGCTTTGGGGACCAACATCAATGATCAGTTTAATATTGAAAAATTAAGATATCATAGAATTATTATTATGACTGATGCCGATGTTGACGGAGCTCATATCAGAACTCTTCTCCTCACTTTATTTTTCCGGCATTTTTATACCCTGATATCAAACGGTAATTTGTATATAGCCCAACCCCCTTTATATCAGTTAAAAAAAGGCAATGAAGTAAAATATGCCTATAGTGAAGAGGAAAAGATAAAGATAGTAGAAAAAATGGGTGGTGAAGTTATTGAAGTTGAAGAAGAATCAGAGGACGGAGAAAAGGTCGAGGTAAAAGAAAAAGTAAAGGGAAATATCAAGATTCAACGATACAAAGGTTTGGGTGAGATGAACCCGGATCAATTATGGAACACTACTATGAATCCTGAAACTAGAATTGTTAATAAAGTAACAGTAGAGGATGCGGCTCAAGCGGATAAAATCTTTGATATGCTTATGGGAGGTGATGTGGCTCCTAGAAAACATTTTATTCAAACTCATGCTAAGAAAGTAGAGAACCTTGACGTATAATAATAAATCATATTTATGACCCCGATATTAATACCTCCCATTCTCGCCGGAGCAATAGCTCAGGGAATAAAATTCTTGATAAAGACCAACAAACAAAAGTTCAGTTTTAAAAACTTGTTAACTTATTCCGGCATGCCGTCCGGTCACAGCGCCATGGTAGTCGCCTTAGCGATGGCTGTTTTTCTGGAAGAGGGGTGGGATTCTGCCATCTTCGCTCTTTCATTTATTTTAGCTATTATAGTAATAAGGGATGCTTTAGGTATTAGAAGATATTTAGGTAGACATGGAAGAACTATAAATATTTTAATTAAAGACCTGGGAGAGGATAAATTTTTAGATGAAGAATACCCTCATTTACTGGAAAATGTTGGCCACACCCCGGCTCAAGTGGTGGTAGGTTCTTTGATTGGCCTTTTGGTCGCAGTAGTTATATATATCTTGTAGTTCCTTAATTGTTTTTTAATCTCGTTTACTTCATACAAAAAACCCTGATTTTTACCAGGGTTTTTTGATTGTTCGAATTTCCGGATGATTTTAGTCACTGGTTACAAACACCCCATGAGCAGCGCCTGAGCAGATAGAACCTCCGCCAGTATTAGTATATTCAAGAGGAGTGCACAAAGTGTAACCCTCTCCGTCATTTATTGCTTGGTAACCATAGGCCGAGCTTTCGTTTGGCATATTCAAACCACCACCGTGGCCCCCGAATCTTTTTTGAACATCATCCCAACAGGTTCTGGGATCATAATTGTCACCAGCACACTCTCCCAAAACATTAATTGGATCCAGGGGTGGTGTCCATCCCAGTTCTTGAGCAAATTCATCTTGCCAACTAGGCCAAACGGACATGGTCATCCCTGGAAGGTAAGTACCAGCTCCCAATCCTGGGTATTGGCCAACTTGTGATTCATACCTTCTTAGATACATTTCTATCTCTCTTATATCCCCGACTCGAATAGTGTCTCTGATTAATTTTGCTTTATCACTATTACAAAATAATCCCTGTGGACAATGCTCATCAGTACGACAAGGGGGTATTTCGTCATCGTCTTCCGGTAAGCATTTATTATTTCCTCTACAAGTAAACCCTTGGGGACAATGTTCGTCCTCCAGGCACACAAAAGCAGAGATCTCACATCTGTCCCCTGAGTTGGAATCAATGTCGGTGTTAAAAGTCCAGTTGCTAACCAAGCGTCTGTATATTTCCAAGGTGGTCGGATCCACATCTTGATTGTGTGAGATTAGGTAAATATGGGAGTTAAAACCACCCCCTGCTTCCCGCTCGCCGACATTAACATAGATACTTCGACCATGTTGGATAGCCGGGTACCCCCCTACTTTAATTTCTTGCGGACTACCTGTATAACCTTGTCTTTGGTACCAAACAAGCGGCTTGTGATTTCTCTCGTTTTCTAAAATCTTAATAGCTATGGCATCTGATTCTTGGGAGGAAGAGGATATATATTCGATATTTCTACTCCCGTAAGTTCCGAATAAAAACAAACTTATAAAAAATACCAATAATATTTTTAGATAGACCTTGCTTTTTTTTAAAATAATGGACATATCGATTAAAACAAAGGTTTTAACTTGTCTTTGTTGTATCTTATATTAAATATTTTTAAAACAGTGGGATATATATGTTTTAAACTCCCTTGGGGCTTGACTATATCCAGTTCTTTTTCTGGGAACTGTTTCCAACCTAAGGTTTTTCCCTCCCAGTCGTTGCTTATCATTAATATAGGAACCTTGTTTTTTCCTTCTAAGCTGGAAGTAGAAGTTATTATGGCAATAATGTCCTTATTCAAGGCCTCTTTAATTACTTTCCCTATCCAGTTATCCACTGATTCAATATATTCCAGAAACTGCTCTCGGTTTTCTTCTTTAAAAAAAGACTGTCTAAAATTGGCAAGGTTTACTAGAGAAAATTCGTATTGATCTTCCTTAATATATTTTAACATTTTTTCTCCAATTTGGGTAGTAATCTCCTGTTCTTTTGAAACCAAATTTTTCTTTTCACTACTAATTGTTTCTTTGTCCTCGTATTCCAATTTAATTTCTTTTTCTCCTTTAAAAAAATAGTTGATATGAATGTTCTTTCTTTGGCCAGAAAGCTTTAATTGTTTCAGACTTTTTTCAGCTAGGACCTCACTTAAGCTGGATTTCGGGATTTTTTTACAAAAAGCTGTTTGAGCTGGCGGCTCTTCCTTGCAAGAGACAAAATTCACAAAAAAAAGTTTTTCCACATATCTCCTGTTGGGAAATTTGTCCCACTCGATTACAGTAAAAGCTTCTGTTAATTCCCTAACATAGTCCTCTTCAACATTGAAAAAAATTAAACTATCTCCAGATCGGACTTTGGTCACAGCCCTACCGTCTTCAACCCTCACAGTGGGCATTATTTCGTAATCATATATTTCCTTCTTGTAATTTTTCTCCAAGTTTTTTTCAATATTTTCAGTCTCTACCCCCTCTCCTTCGACTAGGGCCAAGTAGCTCTTGGCTATCCGATTCCAGTGATTTGCCCTATCCATAGCATAAAGGCTACCATGGACACTAGCTATTCGGCCAATCCCCTGCTCGTTGATCATTTTCCCTATCTCTTTTATCATCTCTAGCCCTTTTTCTTTGTGGTCATCTACCCCGTCTAGAATTATATGGAGATAAACCTGAGATGAAGTTAGCCCTTCTTTTTTAACCATTACTAAAAGTTTCTCCAAATGATCCAAGGAGGAGTGAATCATGGAGCTGGACGCTAGCCCCAAAAGGTGTAGATTAGAATTATTGTTTTTAACATGATCAACTGCTTTTAATAAGTTTTTGTTTTTAAAAAAACTATTATTCCTTATTTCTTTGTCAATAAAATGCAGAGGGGTAAAAAAATCTTCACCTGATCCCATTTCGTAGTAACCCACTTCGCTCTGATCCTTATTTTTTCTTAAAGCCTCACTGTTTCTACTTATATTCAATACAGTACAGGGATAAGTAGAGATAAGATTATCCAAGTTCGGAGTCTCGGCTTGTTTTAAGATATCGTTATTCTTCCAATTCGTATCCCAACCATCGACAGTCAGAAGAAGAAGTGGCGAAAGTTCTTGATTTTTTCTCTTTGTCATATTAAGTTTCCGGTAAAATTTTAACTAAAATAATTCATCTTCAATCTCCATTAACCTGTTATATTTGGCTAACCTTTCTCCTCGAGATAGGGACCCGGATTTAATATAATCACTTCTGATGGCAACCGCCAAGTCTGCTATAAAACTATCACAGGTCTCCCCACTTCTATGAGAGACCATGGTTTTATAATTATGCCTTTGAGCTAACTTGACGCACTCCATGGTTTCACTCAGGGTTCCCACCTGATTCGGTTTTATTAGAACAGTGTTGGCCACTTTCTCCTTTATACCCCTTCTGACCCTGTTTATATTAGTCACAAACAGGTCATCGCCTACTATGATAATTTCATCCCCTAGGTTTCTGGTCAATCCTCTCCATCCTTCCCAATCATCCTCTGCTAAACCGTCTTCTATTAATATCAAAGGATATTTTCTGAACCATTCATAGTAAAGATTTGTTAAGGTGGTATTTGTAAAGTGAAAGTCATCCAGTTTAAAAGTATATTCTCCGGTTTTGGGGTTATAAAGCTCTGATGACCCCACATCCGTTCCCAAGGCGACATCCTCTCCGGGTTTGTATCCAGCTTCAACAATGGCTGACAAGATCAACTCAATCGCCTGAACGGAAGAGTTTATATCAGGAGCATAACCTCCTTCAGCTCCGACATCCGTATCAAGACCAGCCTTTTTAAGAATCCTACCAAGTTCATGAAAAATTTCAGCACCCATTCTAACCTTCTCGGTAAAGATTTTCTCAGAAGGTTTCGTCTTTAAAGGCAGTATCATGAATTCTTGAAAATCAAGATTGGTATCAGCATGCTTACCTCCATTAAAAATATTGAATGAGGGTGTGGGCATGGTATATTTTTTTCTACCAAATCTAAAAGTTTGACTTAAATAACGAAACAATTCTTGGTTTTTGACCAAAGCCCCGGCTCTAGCGCAAGCTAAAGAAACGGACAGCATGGCGTTGGCTCCCAGGTTGCTTTTGTCATCGGTTCCATCCAATTTCATTAACTCATCATCTATTTTTTCTTGCTTTGTAATATCAAGAGATTTTATCTTGGGAAATATTATTTTGTTAACGTTTTTTACTGCCTTGGTGACCCCCTTGCCATGATACCTATTAGGATCTTCATCTCTTAACTCCAAGGCTTCATGAAGGCCTGTAGATGCCCCAGAGGGGACACTGGCTCTAGTTGTTAAGCCATTTCCCAAGACAACCTTGGTCTCCACCGTAGGGTCGCCCCGAGAATCAAGAATTTCTCTGGCCACTATTTCTTTTATTTTACTGGTCATAATTCAATTATTTTAATTATTTAGAAGTTATTTTTTTTAACCCAGGCATTTTTTCTTTACTTAGATAAGAAAGCATAGCTCCCCCACCTGTTGAAACCCAATCCATATGCTCCATCATTT
This sequence comes from uncultured Gammaproteobacteria bacterium, assembly GCA_964635515.1. GTDB lineage: Bacteria > Patescibacteriota > Patescibacteriia > Patescibacteriales > JAGXOH01 > CAZNAQ01. The sequence continues at coordinate 17,726 of CAZWNU010000001.1, read as the reverse complement.
CACTTCTTTTTAGAATCTCGACTGTTTCACCACCTCCGGCTAATCCGAAAGCGGTTCCGGTGGATCGAGATGCTATTACCCTGGCCATGAACAGGCTACCATGTTCAAAATTTTTATTTTCAAACAAGCCCATCGGCCCGTTCCATATTATGGTCTCTGCCTTTTTAATATGTTTGGAATAGAGCCTTAAAGTCTCTGGTCCAATATCTACTATTTTTTCTCCTGGCTCTAAGTTATTAATATTTTTTACCATAGCCCTTTTTCCTTTTATCTCTTTTGTTACAACTACATCAACAGGAAGAATTATCTTATCCGAGAACCGGTCAAGGATCTTTTTTGCCAATTCTATACTTTTTTTATCCTTTAGTGATTTTCTGGTTTTTATTCCATGAGCTTCTAGAAAATTGTTGGCCAAAGCTCCTCCTAAAAGAAGTTTGTCCGATTTTGTGGCTAGGGTCTTTATGAAGTTGATCTTGGTGACAACTTTAACCCCTCCCATGACGGTTATCAGGGGTCTTTGCGGTTTATTTATTTTTTCCAGGCTTTCCAACTCTCTTTTAATTAAATATCCGGCAAAACAGGGCAGATATTTTTTTATAGCAGCCACTGAGGCGTGCTCTCTATGGCACACCGAAAAGGCGTTATTTATATAAAGATCGGCCAAGGAGGCCAATTTTTTGGCAAATAATTTATTATTTCTTTCTTCTCCCGGATGAAAACGCAAATTTTCTAAAAAGAGTATCTCTCTCGGTTTTAGCTCCTCCGAGGCTTTTTCTACTTTGTCTCCAATGCAATCATTAATGAACTTTATATTTTTATATTTCTTCAATTTTAAGGAATCTTCGGTCTTAACTTTTTCTCCCAACAACTTTCCTAATCTGGAGGCGAGAACTTCAGTAGAATATTTCTTACTTTTTTTACCCCTGGGCCTGCCCAGGTGGGTCGCTATAATTAAGGAACAATTGTAGCGAAGTAAGAACCTGATTGTTTTTAGACTGGCCACAATTTTTTGATCATCTTTTATTTTGCCTTTTTCTATAGGAACGTTAAAATCCACTCTTAAAAACACCTTTTTTCCTCTAATGGCAGAAATTTCGTTTTCTATAGACTTTATTTTCATAATATCCTTTAAAATTAATCTATCGAAGCCTAATGTCTTTACTATCGCTCTCCCCTTCCCTTAAATAGATAATCCTAATTCGATCTCCTGGGGAGTATTGTTGAATCAAGTAGCTCAGTCCTTTGTCCGGGCTTTCAAGGTCGACATTATTTATAGAGGTGATGACATCTCCAGTCCGCAGCCCCGCCTCTTCAGCCGGACTCCCTTCTTTTATAGCCACTCCGTTTTGATCAGGGTAAATCAGCGCTCCCTGTTTATAGTCATCATCATCAATAATCAATTGTTCTAGGTCTATATAGTTAACCCCCAGAACAGGTGTTTTTATATCCCCGTCTCTTAACAAACTGTTGATCTTGGCTTTGAAATTATTTATTGATACCAGTTTGTCTTCCTGACTGTTATAGATACCCACCAGCGCCCCTTTGAGGTTAAAGATAAAGGCGGAGTCAAAAATACCCTCTAGGTTTTGCGATAAGATTATTTTTCTATGAAAATCATCACTTGATTTTAGCAGACCTCCAGGATCTTCTTTTTTTAGGATTGAGTTCAGGTGGCTCCTCCCTTCCCAATCAACAGCTAAGACCCAGTTTCCGGGCCTAATCTCATCTTCTTCGGCTATTTGCCTTACTGGAAATCCTCTGGCGCCTTTAAGGCGTAGAAAAGAAAAAGGACTGTTGTCTACATTTCTAACCTCATCGATTTCGTAAACTTCTTTTTCCGAGTCAATAACTACATAATTATCAATAATGTCATTTTCATTTAGAATCGCAGGAAGGGTATCGGTGATCAACCAGCCATCGCTAGTGACTACAAAACCTTGCCCGATATGATTTTGGAGATTATAAAAATCATCTAAACTTATTTCTGAGCCTAAAACATCGTCCTCTTCTCTTTTGGGAATCTTTTCAAAAATACCAACCAAGCTTTTAGAGGAGCTTTTAATTGTTTCTTCTATCTTTTTTTCTTGTTCCACAGTGATTTTTTTGGCGTCCTTGATAACCAGGTTCGGGCTGTCGAGTCCGGTATGAGATAAGTTAAATTCATTGCCAAAGGGTAGGCCATATAGATCTTGAAGCATGTGATCTCTGGATATCAAGCCTCCGGTTATCCCGGCCAACAATCCTAAAATCACAGCCAATAATGCCAGAGATATGGTTTTGTTGTTGGATTTTTCTTTCTTCATAGCTTTTGAAAATTTAGTTGAACTAAAATTAAGTCAATGTTTTTTACTCTTTACTCCCCAGCTTTTGCTTTAAATAATAGCATGGAAATGAGCCTCATCTTCAGACTATAAAACTTGAGAAGTTAGTAAAATTAAAAATAAACTGGATAGACCGAAACCTAAATAGAATTTAATCCTTTTTTTGTCTAGAGTGCCTTTTAAGTAAAATTTGTTCATCCCTATTATTATATAATAACAAATTGTTAGAATGACTCCAAGTATGTTATAGGAAAAAGGTAAAAAGAAAAGAGTCCAGGCTATTTGTACTATAACCAAGTTTATTATTAGAAGATGTAGCAACCCCTTGTTTAAATCTATATTATTTACCCAGAAAGATTTGTAACTGATCAAGCTCGATATTATTAACAAGACTAAAATTAACATCCAGATAGGCAGGTGCAGTGATAGTTTTAAACCGTAGATCGAAGAGGAAAAGAAAAAAAATGTCAATATAACACCCAGGGAAGATATATTGGCCAAATCAATATTATGCTCTTTGAAAACTTGAAATAAGTAAATTTGCCTTAAATAAAGATATATGAAAATAGCGGTTATTATTATTAAAAAGTGGATTAAGAATCCCCAATTCAAAAGCGAGATATAGGCGGCGGAACTGTTTAGAAAAAAAAAGGGCAAAATTAAGAATTTCCAATATTTTTTGTTTTTGAATTTCTGTTCGGGCAGGTTCCTTAAAGATAATAGCAACACTATATTGGAAAAAAGAAGACCGAAATAGAAGAATTGGGGTTGATGATAGAACAATTCAAACAACACAAAAATACCAAAACTTGATAAAAGTATTGAAATCTTGGGGTTGATCATAGATCAAAATTTTTAGAATCAATTTCCAACCAATCACCGGCTTCTTCATCCCATTTGTAGGCATTCATGTTATAAACCTTTTCTTCCTGGCTGTAAACATTCTCTATTTTGACGTCTGAGCCTAATCTTTTTGAGTAGCTGGTCTTTTTGTCTAATAAAAGAGGTTTACTTATAAATTCCAGTTTTGTTTTACCTAAAGGGCTTTGAAAAACTATATCTTCTACTTCCATACCTCCTTGATCTTCCAGGTGGTAGGATTCGTGACTTTCAACTTCAAAATTATCTTTTATTTGACCAACTATCTCCTTCCATTTATCTAGGGTCATAATTTTTGTTTAATAATAAGTAGAGGAACTGCTGTTTTCTCTTTTTTTGGATTCAGCCGTTTTTTCACTGATAACATCTTTTTCATACAAGCTTTCAATAGCTTTGTTCATGGTTATCATCCCGTCCTGACTACCCGTTTCTATAGCGCTGTAGATCTGCTCTAGCTTATCCGCCCTTATTAGGTTGGATATGGCCGGGTTATTTATCATTATTTCTCTTGCTACCACCAAGCCGCCTTTTTTTCTGGGAAGTAATTGTTGGGATATTACCGCTCTAAGACAAGAAGAGAGTTGATTCAAAATTCTTTTATGGGAACTTGCCGGAAACATGTCAACAATTCTAGAAACGGTCTCCAGGGCGGTGGAGGTATGAAGAGTAGAAAAAACCAGATGACCTGTTTCTGCTGCTTGCAGGGCGGTTGTTATGGTCTCTTGATCCCTCATTTCTCCGACCATAATAACATTGGGGTCTTGTCGCAAAGAGTGCTTTAAGGCCGAGGCAAAACTATGAGTATCAAAATTAAGTTCTCTCTGCTCCACAATTGATTGTATATTCTCGAAATGGTATTCAATAGGGTCCTCTATGGTAATTATATGACTCCTCCTTTCTAAGTTAATAATATTGAGCATTGTGGCCAATGTGGTCGATTTTCCCGACCCGGCCGGACCGGTTACCAGAACCAGACCATCATTCAAATGGGTTAATCCGTATAGTGTCTCATCAAATCCTATTTCCTCTGGCCCTGGAGGGCTTTTAGGCATCACTCTGGCGGCCATTCCCAATTTTCTTTTTTGAAAATGAAAATTAACTCTAAAATGTTGGTCACCTACTTTCAAAGACATATCCAGTTCTTTTTCCTTCATTAAGCTCTCCAGCTGCTCTTTGGTTATAAGTTTTTTTACTTGCTCCATGAATTCTTCATGAATAATGGGCCTCTCTCCTATTCTAATTAAGCCTCCCTCCAGTCTTATAGCAGGTTTACTGTCCGCCACCAAATGAAGATCAGAAGCACCTTTTTTTATGGCCTCTCTGAAGTATTTTAATACATCTTCCATAAGTTAAATTAAATTATTATATCTGTAAATGATTATATCATTTAAAAATAAAAAAGAAAATTATTTTTCTTCACGGAAATAAAGATTAGCTAATGTCAGGCCAATAATTGCGCCGAGAATGCCAGCTATAATATCCCATTGACAAGCTGTTCGGCTGGGAATAAAGCCTTGTATGTACTCGCAGAGCAAAACATATATGATCACTCCAGAGACAATTAAGGTGTCTGCAAAAAGAGGCCTAGACTCCCTCACTTCCCTAAGGCTCCAGTTAAGCAAAAAACTCAAGACCCCGAACATAAAAAAATGGATTATTTTATCATTAAGGGTCAACTCTGAACTGTTTTCCAGATTCGGGAGAGGGGTGATAATTAAGATCAAAATAAAAACAACCCAAGAAAAAACAAGATATATTTTAGCTTCAGGATAATTGAACATAAATTTTTTAAACTTTTAGACTAAACTCTGTCCTTACTCCCCAAGCGCTTAAGTCCGGTTACTAAGAAAAACATTAGAAGAATCAATCCTAGTATAGCCAATATTTTTCCGGTGGTTTGAAGAAATAAGGCGCTGACACCAAAGATTAAAGCAAAGAAATAAAAAACTAGAGAAGTTTGCTCCGGGCTCAAACCCCAGTTCAATAATTTATGATGAAGATGTTTTTTATCAGCTGTCTTAAAGGGGTTTTGACCGCTCCAGAGTCTTCTAATTATGGTCCACAGTAGATCTAAAACAGGGAGTCCTAAGACTAAAAAGGCTATAGCTATTTTTCCACCTGAGATAATAGCCAGCACTCCCAGAAGATATCCAAGTAATAAGGAGCCTCCCTCACCTAAAAATATTTTAGCCGGACTCCAGTTGAAAATCAAAAAACCCAAACAACAAGCCATAAGGATCAGGGAGGCAAGGGCTATATCAGGTTGATAATATTGGGTGGTGGTAGTGAAGAGAAAAATGATAAATCCTCCAATAGCCACTACCCCAGAGACCAGACCATCAACTCCGTCCAGAAGTTTGGTAGTATACATCATAGCCATCAACCAAAGAAAAGTAAAGGCGTCTCTAAGCAGGGTAAGATAATATGTCGAGTCCCCCCACTTAAAAATAGTCAGGGTTACGGTATCAAGATAAAACAAGTCATTAAAGGGGTTGGATATCTTAGTAATCCCCACTCCTCCGGCAATAACGCAAAGTACGGCTAAAATAGGCCAAATAACTTGTCTGGATGGCCTAAGTTTATACTTATCATCCAAAAAACCCCCAATAATTAAAAAAACAGCTCCGGCAAAAAATCCCAGCCAGTGATGATATTCCAAATCCCCTATAATTAAGTTTTCGCGCAACAGAAAAAGACTTAAGAAAAAAGCCAAGAATATGGCCACCCCTCCCAGTAAGGGAGTGGGCTTTTCATGTATTTTTCTTTTTTCAGAAGGGTGGTCTACAATATCCCATTTCCAGGCCAGCTTAATAACAAAAAATGTCAAAACAGCGGTTAGACTTGCACAAAATAGGAAAATTATGATATAATAGTTCTCAATCATAAGGTTCTTTTTAATTGAAACCACTAACAGGAGTAGGAGGAGGAGCAGTGATCAATTTGAATGGGAAAAAAAGGTTAAGGAAAAAAAGGGTTGCGTCTTTTCTGCAAAAAATGGAAGATTTAGACAATCTTCAAGACCAGGATTTGGCAAATCAAAAAAAGACAATAATTTATGCCAAATTTTGTGCCCATTTTTTCAGCTGTCCTTTTTTCCAAAAAAGATGTAAAAAATTGGGACTTGAACCCGTCATAATTTTGGAAAGATTTATAGAACAAGAAAGAAAGGAAATGGCAACGGGTTAAGATTTGCAGGATGCTTTGGCAAAAAGCATCCTTTTTTTATAATTTTTTAGCCTTTTCGACTTCTATTTCAACATTATGGTTGATGATAACAGTGTCTCTTGTGCTCAACTCCCCTGATAATATCTTTTTGGCTATTTCATTTTCTATTTTCTTTTTTATCAATCTCCTTAAGGGCCTGGCTCCGAACTTGGGATCATGCCCTTCTTCAGCCAACTTCCTAACCCCGGCCTCATCTATTTTTAAAATTATGCTTTTGTTTTCAAGCATTTTTCTGACTCCTTCTATTATTAATTTGGTTATCTCAACCACATTCTTCATGCTTAAGGGTTTGAATATAATAACCCCGTCAAACCTATTGATCAATTCCGGTTTAATAACTTCTATTAATTTTTCGTTTATAAGGACTTCTTTTATATCCTTGATTTCCTTGCCTACGGATATTTCCTTTTCAATAAAACGAGAACCGATGTTTGATGTGGCTATAATAATGCTACTGGTGAAATCAACCGTTCTTCCCTGACCGTCAGTTAGTCTGCCCTCATCAGTAACCTGTAAAAAGAGATCCAATATCTTAGGATGAGCTTTTTCAAATTCATCAAGGAGTATTAAAGAGAAAGGATTTTTTCTCACAGCCTCTGTCAAATATCCCTTCTTACCACTAGTGTCCCCTATTATTTTTTTAACACTGTCTTCATGCTGATATTCACTCATGTCCAACCTTATCATAAACTCCTCTTTTCCTAAATAAACTTTGGATACGGTTTTGGCCAGTTCAGTTTTACCTACTCCTGTTGGTCCTAAAAATAAAAAATTTGATATAGTCTTTTTCTCTTCCTTCAACTCTACTCTAGCCCTTCTCAGGCTATCAGATACCATATTCACGGCCTCGCTTTGGTTTATAATGTGTTTATGTATTTCCTTTTCCAATCCAAGAAGCTTGATCCCTTCCTCCTCTGACACTTCATCGACCGGGATATTGGTCATTTCCTTGATCGTCAGGGCTATATCATTCTTTTTGCACAGAACTTTTTCTTTTTTCTTTTTGGACTTGAATAATCTGATTCCGGTTTGCTCTATAATCTCCAGAGCTTTTTGGGGTAAATGTTTATCATGGATGTATCTCTGGGACAGTTCGATAGCTGATTCTATGGCATTGTAGGAAAAGAACACTCCCTTAAACTTAGCCTCCATCAAGCCTATTTTACTTTCTATAATTCTGATAGCTTGATCTCCTTCGGGCTCTGAAACATCTATTTTGGCCATACTCCCGGTTATGGCGCTTTTTTCAACATATTGATAAAAATTGCTTTTAGTGGTGGTGGCCAGGCAATATATACCTCTCCTTTCCAGCCCGTCAACCAAAGCTTCGGAAAGATCCATTCCTCCCTCCTCCCCCACTTTTATTCCTATTAAGTTATCAATATTTTTTATATATAAAACTATATTACCGGCCCTGAATATTTCATCCAAAACTCTTAATATTCTTTCCTCTGATTGAGATGGAGTGGCTCCGCTGAGCAACCTGGCCACATCTAGCTCTAGCAGCCTCTTGTCCCATAAGAAGTCAGGGACTTTTTCTCTCACCATCAACCTGGCCACTCCTTTGACAATAGTTTTTTTGCCTACTCCTTCCGGCCCCACTAAAACCACCCCTCTATTAACACCAGTCAAAGAATTGAATATTTTATTTATCTCCTTCTCTCTAGAGACGCACAAGCCCAATCTACCCCACTTAGCTGCCAAGGTCAAGTCATAACTACACTTATTTAAAAAGGTGGTTTCTACTGAAGTATAAGCCCTGTCCATATTACTCTTAGGTTTGAATCTGGCAACCTTTTTATAGGTTTTTATATTCTCTATTATTTCTTCATTAGTCCTGAACCAAGACAGAACATTTTCTATTTTTCTTTCATCAATCTTAAAATCCAGGAGCAGCTCTTTTAGAAAATCATCTTCTCGAGTGCAATAAGTCACTAGATTAAAAGGTTTGACATTCTCTTGTCCCAACTCATAAGCGTCCACAAAACCAGAGATAAAAATTTTTTTAATCGATTTATTGAACCTTGAGGGACGAGCATTCTTTTGAGATTGTTTTTCCCGGTTTAACTGCCTTCCGATTTTTTCAAATAATTCTTGTTGATTTATATTTAATCTATCAAAAAGAGCGATCATCCAAGAATCTTGAATTATTAGAGCGGCGAAAAGATGGAGAGGTGTTATTTCCTGATGCTTAAACCTTTTAGCTATTTTATAGGACTCTGCTATTGTTCTCAAACTTTCCCTGCTCAAAGCCTCCGCAGTATCATATTTGTATTTGTATTTCTTTATCTCTTCCCAATCTTCAATATTTTCTAAACTCTCTTCCACCTCCTTGAAATCAGAAATCTTTTTCTCCTCATCCCCCTCCTTGATTATTTTGTAGATACCGAAGATGAAAAATAAAGCTCCCAGCCAAAAAAATAAGATCAAAATATCGGTATACTGCCAAAATAAAAAATCTTGCCAGAATTGAAATTGAGAGAAATTTAAATAATACCAAAAAGACAAAGACAGGAGGCCTAAGAAAGCGAGAAAAAAGGAAGTAAAATTGACCATCCTGTCGAACCTGTTTTTTATTAAAGGAAATTTTATTTTTTTAATATCAAGTTTGGGTCCAAAAAATAAGAATCTTCCCTTAAATAAAACCCCTTGCCCCATTTCCTGACAATTAAAACAGCCAAACCCCATTTCCCCTCTTCCACTCCCCTGGCATTCAGGGCAAGTTATAAATTGTAATTCATCTTTTTTTTCGATCATCTTAAATAATTTGGTAAATAATTTGGTAAAGCAACATCAGGGGCAGGAGGATATAAAATAATAAGACCCCTAGGACAAAGGCAAGCCAAAAAAGCAATACAAGGCCTCTGAATATTATTTGCACCAACCTCATAAAAAAACTTATCAGAAATCCGGCGACATCTCTCTGTCCATACATGGGGGTAAATATGTTCTTTACCCAAACTAAAAAGGCTAAACTTTTTTCTTTTTGAAGCAAAAAAGATTTTAAAAATCTAAGAACTTTTAACAATCCTTGAGAGTACCACCAAAGGGGGAAGTAAGCTATATCCAGTATTGTTTGGCCAAAAATTTTGAGAGCATGGCTGCCCATAAAATTTAAATAATCTTAGTTTATTTATCGTAAAATTATTATAACACAAACCCTTGATCATTTAAAATCCGGATTGTTTTTTTATTTAATTTTGTATTAAATTCAAAGCACTTTCGATTCTGGCCAAACTCTCTTTTTTTTCCAAGGCATCAGCCACCTCAAGAGGGCCGGGGCTTTTCTCTTGCCCGGTTAAAGCCACTCTGAGCGGCCATAAAAAGTTGCCCACCTTCTCCCCTCTTTCTTTTATGTAGTCGAATATATGTTTTTCCAGAGTTTTGATGCTCCAATCCTTTTCTGGTATTTTTTCTAATATTTGGTATATGGTTTTTAGGTTTTCAGCCACCTCTTCTTCGCTCATTTTTTTCCACACCAAAAGATCTTTTTCATAACTAAGATCATCTAAAAATAAAAATTCGGTTAGGTCCGCTATGTCTTCGAGTTTCTTCATTCTCTCTTGTTCCATAGCGACTACCTTTTCTAAGAATTTCCTTTCTTTTTTATGGTTCCTGGAGGATTTTTCCATATTTTTCTCTAAAAAGGGCAAACATTTATCAGTTAAACTTGAAAGGCTTGTTTGCCTAATATAATATCCATTAAGATAGTTCAATTTATCTAGATCAAAAGTGGCCGGACTGATACCAATATCATCCGCTCGGAATTTTTCCCTTATTTCTTCTAAACTGAGGATTTCATTGTCATCCTTGGGGTGCCAACCTAATAAAGCCACAAAATTTATTAAAGCTTCCGGTAGATACCCCTGCTTTTTGTAATCCTCTACCGCCACATTGTTTTTTCTTTTGCTTAACTTACCCCCCTCCTTGTCCAGAATTAAAGGGAGGTGAATAAACTCTGGGGTAATCCAGTCAAAAGCCTGGTACAGCAGAACATTTTTAGGAAAAGAAGGTAGCCACTCTTCTCCTCTGATTACATGGCTTATTTCCATTAAATGATCATCTACCACAGAGGCAAATTGGTAAGTGGGGGTCTTATCTGACTTTATCAGGACATGGTCTTCCAGGTCTTTGGCTTTAAATTTTATCTCCCCCCTCAAAAGGTCTTTCACCAGAATCTCTCCCTCAAGTGGAATTTTTTGCCTAATTACATAAGGTTCTTCTTGTTCTAATTTTTTGTTCACCTCTTGGATATTTAGGTCTCGGCATTTTCTATCATACCTCGGAGGTTGATTTTTTTGTCTTTGTTCATCCCTTAGCTCGGCCAATCTGTCAGAGCTGCAAAAACAATAATAAGCCTTTTGGGAGTCTAAAAGTTTATTTATATATTTTTCATAGACATCCAATCTTTGACTCTGTATATATGGACCGTATTCTCCTCCCTGGTTTGGCCCTTCATCAAATTTTATTCCAGACCAATTTAAAACCTCCTCCAAACTCTTTACCGCACCGACCACCTCTCTCTTCTGGTCCGTATCCTCTATTCTGAGAAGAGTCTTTCCTCCGTCCCTCTTGGAGACCAAATAATTGAATAAAGCTGTCCTTAGTCCCCCGATATGAAGAAAGCCTGTGGGTGAAGGGGCGAACCTGGTTCTGATCTTTTTAGTCATAATCAATTTTTATTTATAACATTTTTTTTAAATATTTGAATGATTTTTTTCATAGCCTCTCTCCTGTTGGGATCAACCACATTTACTAGATCTTTGTAATCTACCCATTGCCAATTTTTATGTTCCCAAAAATTTATTTTAATATCAGGATCTTTTCCCTGGAATTCGGCTATAAAAAGATCTTGTTTTTGACCCTTGTATCCCCCATGTTTTGAGGGTCTGGGATAAGACCTTGGAAACCTGTACTTATGTATTTTTTTAAAGGAAGCTATTGGAATAAAAGAGTGGCAATTTAGTTCTTCCCTTAACTCTCTGGATCCGGCAGTGACCAGATCTTCACCATCTTTTCCTCCCTGAGGAATCTGCCATTTCCCAGACCCCTCCCTTCTTTCCACCACCAAAACCTTGTAATTATCATTTTTTTTCTTGTAAAGCAAGCAGATCAAGTTATCTCGATAAAAAAATGGAAGTAAAAAGCGCCACTTAAGAAACTTCCAAGGAAAAACCAGAGTAGCTTTAATTATCCGTTTCCATCTTCGGGGTTGTTTAGCAAGCCTCCAAGTCCATTCTAGGCCCAATATCCTTAATGTTTTAGGGGCGCGCGGCGCTTTGCCGGTCAAAAAATCCAGAGAACCCCCCACTCCTATACCCAGTTTAATTTTAGAAAATCTTTTAAAATTATGGAAGATAAATTTTTCTTGAAAAGGAGCTCCTAGTGTGCTTAGTATTATTTCAGGTTCGAAATCAAACATTTTTTGATCTTGGAAATTGTCCACCTCCTCTGAAGAGCATTCTGATATTAAAAAGTTCAATTCTGGGAATTTTCTATTTACCGCTTTTTGGATCTCTTTATTTTCAGATAGGGCTCGAGGAGGTTTAATTATCCCTAATCTTAAACCTTTTCTCTCAGCTATCTTTAATATCTCTTCGGTCAGGTCTGCACCGGTGATCCTGGCCAGGTTGTGGCCAGTCAACCAAGAGGCGAATTTTAAACCCACCCCATCCGGAATGGCTAAGTCCGCTTGGTTTAGAATAAATAAAAATTCTCCATCTTTTTCTGCTTCAAGAATTATCTCCGGATTCGGGGTGACAACAAATAAGCTCTTTGCTTTGCCTTCAGCGCTTTTCTCAATTTGCTTGACAACTTCTTTCTTGTTAAGATCAGTAATGTTTACACCTAAGATATTTATTTTTTTCATAGCATTTGATTATATCAAGCTTTGCCCACGCTACTGTTTTGCAATTTTTTTATGTTATCATTATAATATTAATATAATTAATAAACAAGCTTACTTGACAATTTTTTGCACTCATATTATATTCATAACTAGCACTTAAATAGTAAGAGTGCTAATTAATAAAATTATCAAAATAAATTTTTATGTTCAATAAATTCACAAATAAAGCACAAGAGGCTATTATAAACTCTCAGGTAATAGCCCAAGAAAGCGGCCAGCAAAACATTGAGGCCACCCATCTGTTGTTGGCTATGCTTAACCAACCGGAAAGTTTGATCAGGCCCATCCTGGAGAAAATGGATATTGAGCCGGGAGAGCTGGAGGTAAAGATCAGGAAAGAGATGGACAAATTACCCAAAGAAAAAAGAATGGAATCTTTGTATGATTCCCAGGGCGACATCAGTGCTGTCCAGGGAACCAGTGAAGTGGCCCTGATACTTGAAAGAGCTAGAAAAGAGGCTGAAAACATGAAAGATGAATATATTTCCAATGAACACATATTGCTCGCTCTAATAAGTGTCAAGTCCAAGGCGCAGGAAACCTTGTTTTCTTTAGGGGTCGCCTATGAAAAGGTATCCAATATCTTAAAAGATATCAGGGGTGGAGAAAGTATTACCGACCCCGACCCGGAGAGTAAATATAAAGTTTTAGAGAAATACACCATTGATTTTACTGAACTGGCCAGAAAAAAGGAATTAGATCCGGTTATTGGCAGAGAGTCAGAAATTAGACGGGTAATGCAGGTTCTTCTAAGGAGAACTAAGAACAACCCGGTTCTACTGGGAGAAGCCGGGACAGGAAAGACCGCCATTATAGAAGGTTTGTCTCAAAGGATAGTTGACGGAGATGTGCCGGAGAATTTAAAGAACAGAAGGATAGTAAGCTTGGACCTCGGGGCCTTGGTAGCAGGGGCCAAATTCAGAGGTGAGTTTGAAGATAGATTAAAAGCTGTTATTAAAGAGATTAAATCTAAAAAGGATGAGATTATTCTCTTTGTGGATGAGCTCCACACTCTGGTGGGAACCGGAGCCTCCGAGGGTGCTATGGATGCTTCTAATATGTTGAAACCGGCTTTGGCCAGGGGTGAATTAAGGACGGTAGGAGCCACTACCACCAAGGAGTACCAAAAATATATTGAAAAGGATGCCGCCTTAGAGCGGAGATTTCAACCGGTTTACATAAACGAGCCCAATATGGAAGATTCGGTTAACATTTTGCGAGGCATTAAAGAGAAATATGAGATTCATCATGGAGTCAGGATTACGGACGAAGCCCTGGTAGCGGCGGTGAACCTTTCCAGCCGATACATTTCTGACCGCTTCCTACCTGACAAGGCGGTTGATCTAATGGATGAAGCAGCCTCTACCTTAAGGATGGAGGTGGACTCTACTCCCGAGGAGATTGACAACCTGAAACGCAAGATCAAAACTTTGGAAATCAATAAAGTTAGTCTTAAAAATCCCAATTCAAATAAATACAAAGAAATAAATAAAGAGTTGGAATTCTTAAAAGAAAAAGCCAACCAACTGGAATTACATTGGAAAAATGAGAAAGATATTATTTCTCAAATAAGAACACTTAAAAAGGAGATAGAAAAACTAAAATCAGAAGCCGAGATAGCCGAAAGAAAGGGCGATGATCTGGCCCGCGTGGCTGAAATTAAGTATAGCAAGATTCCAGAATTGGAAAAAAATGTTAGAGAATATGAGAAGAAATTATCTAACATTCAACAGCATGGCCAAAGTATTTTAAAAGAAGAAGTCTGTGAAGAGGATATAGCCAAGGTTATATCCAGATGGACCGGTATTCCCGTGTCTAAAATGCTTAAAACGGAAGCGGAAAAGCTAAGCAATGCGGAAAACGAACTGGGAAATAAAGTTATTGGTCAAGATGAGGCTATTAAAGCTGTTTCCGATGCTTTAAAAAGGGCCAGGGCCGGAGTCAGTGAGGAAAGTAAGCCCATAGGTTCTTTTCTTTTTGTCGGGCCCACCGGTGTTGGTAAAACCGAACTAGCCAAATCACTGGCCGAATTTATGTTTGATGACCCAAATTCCTTGACAAGGTTAGATATGAGTGAGTTTATGGAAAAACACAGTGTAGCCAAGATCATAGGCTCGCCACCCGGTTATGTCGGTCATGATGATGCCGGCCAACTAACAGAAAAGATCAGGCGTCGTCCTTATAGTGTTATTTTATTCGATGAGATAGAAAAAGCTCATCCAGAAGTCTTTAATATTTTATTACAAATTTTGGATGACGGCAGAATCACCGACTCCAAAGGAAGGACAGTTAACTTTAAGAACACTATAGTTATTATGACCTCCAACCTGGGAAATGAGGTTATTAAGCAATATTCTATTGGCTTTGATGATCTCAAGGAGGACGAGGCCAAGAAGAGCGGAGAACATGAGAGCAAGATGAAAAACGAGATTCATAAAATACTTAGAGAGCATTTTAGATTAGAGTTTTTGAACCGAATCGATGAAATTGTAGTATTTAAAACCCTGAATCAAAACACTTTATCTAAAATTGTGGATCTGGAATTGGAAAAAGTCCAAAAAAGACTGAAAAACAAGGATATATCCTTAAAAATAAACAAGAAAGTAAAAGATATGCTGGCAGAAAAAGGTTATGATACAACCTTTGGAGCCAGACCCTTAAAAAGGATAATTCAAAGCTCATTGCTCAATGAGCTCTCTCAAGAAATTATTGAGGGCAAAATAGGAGAAGGTGATAAAGTAACCATAGATCTAGAGCCTAAGAACAAGAGAGTAAAATTAAAAGTTAAATAAAAAACAAAACCAAAAATCGGGGCGACCAGAGCCCCGATTTTTGATTGTAAAAATTAACTTGTTTAACTTTCTTATTCCTTTTCTTTATCCTTTTTCCTGTTTAAACTCACCTCTGTTATACTGGCGCTTTCTCCATTTTGGGCCGGAAACTCAACGTCTACAGCCTGTTTCAGCACATAATGACCGACCACTACCCCCTTCTTCTTGCCCACTCTGACTTTTTGTCCTATTGAGGGTAGTTTTTTGGCCAACTCCTCATAGTTCTCTTGTTCAAATCCCAGGCAACACATCAACCTTCCACATAAACCGGAAATCCTTTCACTGCCTCGATGGGCCACTTGTTGCCCTTCAGCCATATTGGAGCTTATTGAATTAAAATCCTTTAGAAATCTTTTGCAACAAAGAATTTGACCGCAGTGTCCACAATCACCCTTTATTTTTGCTTCATCTCTAATTCCGATTTGATGCAGCCTTATGGTGGCGTTGAAATGAGAAGTCAGATCCTTGATTAATTCTCTAAAATCAACTCTGCCATCGGCTATAAAGGCAAAGGTTATCTTGGAACCATCCAGGGAAAAATGAGCATCAACCAATTTCATAGGAAGACTTCTTTTTTTTATCATTTCCCTGCAAAAGGATAAAGCTTTTGCCCTAAACCTGAAATCCGGAATCTTTTCAAAGTCCAGAGAATTAGCTTTTCTAATTATGGGGCTTATTTCCTCATTCTCCTCTATTTCATCGATCTTTAAAACCTTACCAATTTCCAAAGTTGTTTCGTTTTTCACAACCACATAGTCATCCAATTTTAATTTTATCCCGTTAACAGAGAAAATCTTATTCTTGTCCCATTCAGTTATTTTAACTTCTGCTACTTTCATATTTTACTAACTTTAAAACTTTTTTATAGAGAGTAGCGAAGAAAAGAGCTAACTTTAACTTCCCCCAACACATCCTCCACCTTTCTTTTTTCTTCTTTCACAAATTCTTGTTTAATCAGGCAAACTTCCTCATAGTATTTATTTATCTTTCCTTCCAGGATCTTCTCTATTATTTCTTCCGGCTTCCCTTGTTGTTTTAACTCTTCTCGGTAAACATTCCTTTCTTTATCTATTTCTTCTTGGGGAACCTCTTCAGGCCTAATATAACCAGGATTAGAGGCCGCAATATGCATGGCAATATCGTCAGCCAATTCCTTTTTGTCACTTTGGTCTAAACTGACTAAGACTCCGATCTTACCTCCCATGTGCGAATATGAGCCGACTGTTCCGCCACTTAAAATGTCGAAGCTGTTGATTTCCATTTTTTCTTTTATAGTCCCGCTTAAATTATCAAGGTCTTCTTGAATTGTTCCGGTTTCGGTTTTTATTGATTTTAACTCTTCTAAACTGCTCGGCTCTTCCTTTTTAATTAAAGTTAAAACCTTATCACCGAAATCTTGGAAATCTTTGTTTTTGGCCACGAAGTCAGTTTCTGAATTTATTTTTACTATATAGCCCTTGGTATTGTCTTCGGAAACACCCATCTTAATAACACCTTCATTAGCCTCTTTGTCTGATCTTTTATAGGCTTTAGCTATCCCCTTTTTCCTTAAAATTTCCACTGCCTCATCCAAGTTATTATTTGCTTCTTCCAGGGCTTTCTTGCAGTCAACTATTCCCGCCCCGGTTTTCTCTCGAAGTTGTTTTATTTTTTCCATAGTGATAAAATTTTAAAAGCAATTTAATATTAAGCAGAATATTAAATTGCTTTATTTATTATTTTGAGACTCTTTAATGGTGTTTTTAACCAAATTCATTATTAATTTTATGGTTTTGGTAGCATCATCATTAGCGGGAATGGGGTAATTGACCAACTCCGGGTTGACATTGGTATCGCAAATCCCTATTACCGGAATATTTTTCTTAATAGCCTCTTCGACTGCGATCCTCTCCCTTTTTATATCCCAAACAAACAGAACGTCGGGCATCTTTTTTAGTTCAGACACCCCCCCGAACTTAGTTTCCATTTTTTGAATATCTTTCTCAAAATACATTCTCTCTTTTTTGGTATATTTTTCCAACTTGCCGGAATCTCTTTCTTGCACCAAATCATTGTATTTTTTTATAGACTTTCTCACAATTGGAAAGTTAGTCAACAGACCCCCTATCCATTTTTCAGAAACATAAGGCATACCGACCTCGAAAGCGGTTTCTTTTAGTGGTTTTTTTACTTGATTTTTAGTTCCTACGAACAGCACAACCTTGCCCTCTGAAACAATTTTTTGCAAAAAATCTAAAGCTATTCTCAGTTTCTCCTGAGTAATATTTAGATCAATAATGTGAATTCCGTTTCTCGAGGTAAAGATGTATGGTTTCATCTTGGGATGCCAACTGCTGGTTCGCTGACCAAAGTGAACCCCGGCGTTTAACATCTCTTCTAAGCTTGGTAACTGTGGTGAATAAGACATAATTTCTTTTGTTTACCTGCTTTTAAAAATCACGATTTAAATTTTTTAAATAAAAAAATTGCCAAATCGGACAAAGAAATTTTTAAAAGCAGTGGATTTAATTTTTATATATTTAAAACTTACTATATTCCAAGATCTTTGTCAATTTTGTCCGG